>DBKZ01000053.1 GCA_002297415.1 Ruminococcaceae bacterium UBA737 | reverse complement strand
GAAATACGACAGTATTCCTGCATTTTATCGGCTGCGTCTTATAACAAAATTTTTTGTTTCGGTAGGTTAAAAGTTTCTGCCGCCGAATTTTGATTTCGGCGAAGCGAGAAATTTGCAGCAAGGCTGGCGCCTTGCAAAAATGAACACAAAGCCGCAATCTAAAAGGCGGCGAGCGAAACCGTGACAGGTTCGAGTCCTGCCACACTAAGGAGCTTTAAAATGGAAAAAGAAAAAATCTGCAATGACAGTGAAATCCTTGCAATGGCTTTCATAAATCTTCAGCCCGACGGCGGAGTTTACGATGTTTCCGAGGGCTATGTCCGCGGAACGATTTTCCCCGACCTCGACAAGCCTTTTTTGCGCGGAGGCGACGCAAAATGACCGACCTTACAAAAAGAACAATGCTTCGCAGAATAAACGAATACGATTTTGCCATACATGAAATGGTTTTATTCCTCGACACTCACCCCGAAAGCGAGGGCGCTTTAAAAAAGCTTAAAGCGTTCAGAGAGGCAAGAAACGCCGCTGTTTCGGCTTTTACTCAAAAATACGGTCCTTATATTACAACCGTAAACGAGGTCCCGACCGATACCGGCGTTTGGTCTTGGACAAACGGTCCGTGGCCTTGGGAAAACGAAAGCGAGGAGAACTGAATTATGTGGCAGTATGATAAAAAGCTTCAATACCCTGTTAAAATAAAAAATCCCAATCCTAAGCTTGCCCAGATAATCATAACTCAGTACGGCGGACCAGACGGGGAATTAGGCGCTTCAATGCGGTATCTCACCCAGCGCTATTCCATGCCTTATGACGATGTTAAGGGCTGTCTTACCGATATCGGTACCGAGGAGCTTGCACATCTTGAAATGATCTGCGCCATGGTTCATCAGCTGACAAGAAATCTTACTAAAGAGCAGATAATGCAGTCGGGCTTTGACAAATATTTTGTCGACCATACCGCAGGTGTCTACCCGATAGCCGCCTCGTCAGTGCCTTGGGACGCAAACTCCATTCAGGCAACCGGCGACATTATCGCCGATCTTCACGAGGACCTCGCCGCAGAGCAAAAGGCGCGCCTTACCTACGACAACCTTTTAAGGCTTATTGACGACCCCGATGTACTTGACCCTCTTAAGTTTTTAAGAGAAAGAGAAATCGTGCATTATCAGAGATTCGGCGAGCTTTTAAGACGGACTACCGACAGGCTTGACTGTTCTAACTTCTATGTCTGCAATCCGAGCTTTGATAAAAACTGCGGAAAGAAAAGCTGATTTTTTATAATTTAAAATTTTAATTTACCGATATTCCGCAAGGCAAGCGATAAAAAGCCTTCGGGATATCGGTAAAAAATTTTAAAATATGTTTTTTATGATTAGTATTAAATATTTATTGTTGAAATGGTGGATAACTTATGCTATACTATATAGGTAATATTTATTTAATAATATATAATATATAAATATACTATGAGGATGAAAAAAGATGATGTATCAGGAATCGCTTGACGGCATTTGGGAAGCCGTTTGCGCGGAATGTAAAAAAACGGTTTCTCCTATAGCTTTCAACTGCTTTTTAAAGGATCTTAAGCCCGTTAAGATTGATAACGGGGCTTTTGTTTTGTCTATCGGCAGTGAATTCATGAGGGATCAGATTGAGGAAAACTATACGGGGCTTCTTGCCGACTCAATCAAAAAAATAATGGGTATTGATTTAAAGCCCCATATTATTTTTGAGTCCGAGGAAACGGATATTATAAATGCCGAGCTTCACAGCGAGGGTCTTACCTTTGAGGATTTCTTCACCTTTGATAACTTCATTGAGGGTCCCTCAAACAGATTTGCCTATGCCGCCTCGCTTGCGGTTGCGGAAAATGACAGGATAGTTTATAATCCGCTTACTATTTACGGACCTTCGGGAGTAGGCAAAACCCACCTTATGCTCGCGATAAAAAATCATATCAAGAAAAAGTTTCCTAAAAAGAAAATCGTTTATACAAGGAGCGAGGATTTTACAAATCAGCTTATCTCCGCTTTGCATAATGGAAAATTGGGACTTACCGCGATGGACGAATTTCATAAGAAATATCGCGATATCGACGTTTTGCTGATAGACGATATTCATTTTATTGCCGGCAAGGAATCGACTCAGGAGGAGTTTTTCAATACCTTCAATACCCTTTATCAGAATAATAAACAGATAGTTGTCACCTTAGACCGCCCCTTAAAGGAAATCAAAACGCTTGATGAAAGAATAAGGTCAAGGCTTTCCGCAGGTCTTTTTGCCGATATTTCCTCTCCCGATTTTGAAACAAGGGTAGGAATTATAAGAAAAAAAGGCGAGCAGGCAGGATTAAATCTCGACGATCAGATAGTTTATTATATAGCCGAGCATATAAAGGTAAATACAAGACAGCTTGAGGGCGTCGTTAAAAAAATTCAGGCTTATGTAAATATGGAAAATAAGCTTCCCGCCGTGACAGCGGTGCAGAATTTCATAAAGGATGTTATAAACGATTCAAAGCCCGAGCCTATAAAGATTGAAACGATTATTTCTGAGGTTGCAAGAACCTATAATGTTTCAGAAGACGATATTCTGTCTCTTAGAAGAACCCAGTCATTAGCGCTTGCCCGTCAGGTTGCGATGTACATAGCAAGAGAGACAACTGGGCTTTCCTATAAGCAAATAGGCGATGCATTCGGCAGAGACCATACAACTGTTCTTTATAATGTCAGACAGATAGAAAATTTCCTTACGGACAAGCCTTACGAAAAGGAAATGGTTGACGATATTATAAACAATCTAAAAAGCGAAACTTAAGCTTAAGTTATCCACACTTTTAAAGTTAATTAACACATTAGTTTTTAACACGGTGTTAAAAACAGATAAGTTATTAAAGTTATCAAATAATTTTTAATACTCGGAATTAACATAAGAAACGCTTTTTTAATAAGGCTTTAATAAGGTTACTAACCGTTTTAACATAGCTTATTTATACTGATATTAAAAATATATTCTTTTTTATAAAAACGGAGGTTAAAAAATGAAATTCACCGTAGAAAGAGCAGCTTTTCTTGACGCAATAAGCAGACTGTCAAAGGTAGTGGGAAATAAATCCTCTCTTCCCGTTTTAGAGGGTATACTCTTAAGCGCCAAGCAGGGAACGCTTTCAATGAGCGCATATAACCTTGAAATGGGTATGCAGAAGGAAATTTACGCTTCCTGCGAGGAAAGCGGAGAAATAGTTATAAGCGCAAATCTTCTTTCTAATATTATAAGGAGACTTAACGGTCCGCAGGTCGAAATTGAAACCGACGAAAGACTTATGTGCCACATAAAGTGCAACGAGGCGCTTTTTGATATCATGGGAATGGCGGCAAGCGATTTTCCCGAAATGCCTTCTGTTGACGAGGGTACAAAGCTTACTATTGACAGCGAAGTTTTCAGCAGTATGGTAAAGGGCACGATATTTGCCGTAGCTCAGATTGAGGGTACAAGACCTATTCTTACGGGTATCAATATTTCGGTTAAAAACAATGTTTTGCAGTTTGTCTCAATAGACGGCTTCAGATTAGCTATCAGGCGCGAAAAAATCGCCGAGTGCGACGATATTGAGTTCGTTGTTGCGGGAAAGGCTGTAAACGAATTTGTTAAGCTTATAGACGAAAACAGCGAAAATATCGAAATAACCGTCGGCAACAGGCTTATTTCATTCTCGGTAAACGGATATGTATTCATTTCAAGGCTTTTAGACGGCGAGTTTGTAAATTACGAGAAAATTATCCCTACTGAATACAAGCAAAAGGTTATTTTAAACCTTTCGGAGCTTATAAGCACGCTTGAATGCGTTTCGATTATTATTAACGATACCTTATCTACTCCTGTCCGCTGTGCGTTTGATGAAAATAAGCTTTCTCTTACCTGCATGACAGCGATAGGAAAATCCTCTGAAAAGATAAACATATCCTTAGAGGGCGAGCCCTTTGAGATAGGAATGAATTCAAGATATTTTCTTGACGCTTTAAAGGTTTGCCAGACAGGAGAAATAATGCTTACTTTTAACGGTGAAAATTCAGGCGTTTTAATAAAATCGGCTGATGAAAACAACAAGGATTTCTTATATCTTGTAATGCCGATGAGGCTTAAAAAATAGTTATGGAAAAAATAAAGATTAAAACCGAATTTATAAAGCTTGACAGCGCTCTTAAATACGCGGGGCTTACCTATACCGGCGGCGAGGCGAAGTATGCCATTCAAAACGGCGAGATAAGGGTAAACGGTGAGGTTTGCACCATGCGCGGAAAAAAGCTTAAAAGCGGAGACAAAATAGAAGCCTTCGGCGAAGAAATAATGATAGAAAATGCAGATAAATAAATTTTTAAGCGTTAATTTTAAAAATTTATCCTCTGTTGAATTTGAGCCCGACAGCAAAATGAATGTTATTTACGGCGAAAACGCGCAGGGAAAGACCAATATAATAGAGGCGCTCTGGCTTTTTACGGGGGCTAAAAGCTTTCGCGGAACAAAGGACTCGGAATTTTTAAAATTCGGCGAGGAAAAGGGTAAAAACCGCGTTGAATATTCATTTAAAGGTATACTTAATACCGCTCACATGGTTTTTACAGATAAAAGAGAAGCTTTTTTTAATGAAAAAAGGCTCTCTTCTCCTTCAAAACTTGCGGGAAATTTCACGGCGGTTGTATTTTCGCCTGCGGATTTATCTCTTATATGCGACGGGCCTAGCAACAGAAGAAAATTTTTAGATATCGCCATAGGTCAGCTTTATCCGAATTATATTGAGATTTTAAAAAGCTATCAAAGAGCAATGGTGCAGAGAAATAAAATCATAAAGGAATTAAAATATGATTCAACTCTTTGCGTTATGCTCGATGTTTTCGAAAAAGAGCTTGCAAGCAGCGGCGAAAAGATAATCAGCTACAGAAAAGAATATATTAAAACTCTTTCAAACTTTGTTCCGGAAATTTATTCGGGGCTTTCGGGCGGAAGAGAGGAAATAGCCTCGAAATATATTTCGGTCTGCGATGAAAAAAATCTCGCCGAGTGTCTTAAAAACGCAAGAAAAGAGGATATGTATACAGGGGTCACCTCTGTAGGACCTCACAGAGACGAGCTTGCTTTTTACTTAAATAATATAAATGTTAGGACCTACGGCTCGCAGGGACAAAAGCGGAGCGTAGCTCTGACTCTAAAGCTTGCCCAGTCAGAGGTTATAAAGCAGATAACGGGCGAAAAGCCTATCTGTCTGCTTGACGATGTTATGAGCGAGCTTGATTTGGGACGGCAGAATTACATTTTAAATCATATAAAGGATATGCAGTCCTTTATAACCTGCTGCGACCCGAATAATACCGAGCAGTTAAAAAGCGGAAAAATAATAAAGGTTAAAAACGGAGCGATAGAGGAATAATGTATCTTCATATTGGAAACGCGCAGGTTGTAAGAAGCCGCGATATTGTGGGAATTTTCGATTTGGACAGCTCAACGGTTTCTAAAAAAACCAGAGATTATCTTACAAACAGCGAGAAAAAAGGCGAGGTTATTTCAAATTGCAGCGATTTGCCGAAATCCTTTATCGTGTGTTCAAAAGAAAATAAAAAAAATCTTGTATATTTATCTCAGCTTTCGGCGCAGACGCTTGAAAAGAGAGTATAAAATAAGGAGAAAAAAATGAGTAATGAAAAAATTGTTCAGGTAACCGGTAATTACGATGAAAATTCGATACAGGTGCTTGAAGGACTCGAAGCGGTACGAAAAAGACCGGGAATGTATATCGGCTCTACAGGCGAGCGCGGTCTTCACCACCTTGTTTATGAAATAGTGGATAACGCTATAGACGAGGCGCTTGCAGGCTATTGCGACAAAATTCTTGTAGAATTGCTTGACGACGGCGTTATCAGAGTAATCGATAACGGAAGAGGTATTCCTGTAGGAATTCATCCGCAAAAGGGAATTCCGACGGTAAGCGTCGTATTCACAATTCTTCATGCCGGCGGTAAATTCGGCGGCAGCGGATATAAGGTTTCGGGCGGTCTGCATGGAGTGGGCGCGTCGGTTGTTAACGCGCTTTCAACTTGGCTTGAGGTCGAGGTTAAGGACGGAAAGCATATCTATAAGCAAAGATATGAGAGAGGAAATATAACCGAAGATTTAAAGGTTATCGGAGATACAACCGAAACCGGAACCGTAGTCACCTTTAAAGCCGACCCGACCATATTTACCGATACCACCGTTTATTCTTACGATACTCTTTTATTCAGGCTCCGCGAGCAAGCTTTCTTAAATGCGGGAATAAGAATTGTTTTAAAGGACGAAAGGTCCGACGCGGATATAAAGGACAGAGAGGACGATCTGCAGTTCGAGGGCGGAATAAAATCCTATGTCGAATATCTGCTTGAAACCGATAAAAAGGAAAAATTAAACGACGATATTATTTATATAAGCGGAATGTCGGGCGACTCAACGGCGGAAATTGCTCTTGTCTGGAGCACCTCATATTCCACGAAAATAATGTCCTTCGCAAATACAATACATACTGTTGACGGCGGAACGCACGAGGCGGCATTTAAAAAGAGCCTTTCGGCAACCGTCAATAAATACGGCAGAGATTTTAAAACCTTAAAAGAAAAAAGCTTAAGCATGGACGATGTGTTAGAGGGCGTTATCGCGGTAGTAAGCGTTAAGCTTACCGACGCGCAGTTTGAGTCTCAGACCAAAGCAAAGCTCGGAAACACGGCAATCGGAACGCTTGTTAACAATATAATGAGAGATAAGCTTTATCAGTATTTCGAGGAAAATCCCGCTCAGGCAAAGCTTATAATTGAAAAATCAATCGCTTCTTCAAATGCGAGAGAGGCGGCTCAAAAGGCAAGAGAGGCTTCAAGAAACAAATCGGGAATAGGAAATAAAACAAGAATGCCCGAAAAGCTTACCGACTGCATTTCAAACGACCCGACAAAGACCGAAATCTTTATCGTCGAGGGAGATTCTGCAGGCGGAAGCGCTGTTGAGGGAAGAAACAGCACCTATCAGGCAATTTTGCCTCTTTGGGGAAAAATGCTCAATGTTGAAAAAGCAAGAGCCGACAAGGTTTACGGAAACGATAAGCTTACCCCCGTTATAATAGCCTTAGGCACGGGAATTGCCGAAAACTTTGATATAACAAAGCTTCGCTATGATAAAATAGTTATTATGGCGGATGCCGATGTCGACGGCTCGCATATCAGAACTCTTTTACTGACATTCTTTTTCAGATATATGCCCGAGCTTATAGAAGAGGGGCATGTTTATCTCGCTCAGCCGCCTCTGTTCAGGGTTTCAAAGGGCAAACAGCATTTTGACGCGTTTACCGACGAGGAAAAGGCTGAATATATCGAAAGGCTCGGCGGAAACGCTGATGTTCAGAGATATAAAGGTCTCGGTGAGATGAACCCCGAACAGCTTTGGGAAACAACTCTTGACCCCGAAAAGCGCACAATGCTAAAGGTTAATATTGCAGACGCGGCGGCGGCAGACGAGGTATTTACAATGCTTATGGGCGAAGAGGTTGAGCCGAGAAGAAAATTCATTGAAGACAATGCGGTATTTGCTACCGATCTTGATATTTAAGGAAAGGAGAAAGATTATTTATGGCAAAGCATGAAAATGTATACTGGCCCGAAAGCGAACAGACCAAAATCGAGCCTGTTGAAATAACCGATGAAGTAAAACAGAGTATGTTACAGTATTCAATGTCGGTGCTTGTAGGCCGTGCTCTTCCCGATGTAAGAGACGGACTTAAGCCTGTTCACAGAAGAATACTTTATACAATGTATGAAAACGGACTTTCTCCAGATAAGGCATACAGAAAATGCGCCGATACCGTCGGTGCGGTTTTAGGACGCTATCATCCTCACGGCGACGCGAGCGTTTATGACGCAATGGTAAGAATGGCGCAGGACTTTTCTTTGCGCTATCCCCTTATTGACGGACACGGAAACTTCGGTAATATAGACGGATATCCTGCCGCGGCATACAGGTATACGGAGTCTCGAATGAACAGGCTCTCCCTTAATATGCTTGACGATATCGACAAGGATACCGTTGACTTTATGCCTAACTACGACGACCGTTTAAAGGAGCCTGAGGTTCTTCCGGTAAGATTTCCCCAGCTTTTGGTTAATGGCTCATCGGGAATAGCAGTCGGAATGGCGACGGAAATTCCGCCTCATAATTTAGGTGAGGTTATTGACGGAATGTGCTGTCTTATCGACAATCCCGACGCGGAATTACAGGACATCTGCCAGTACATAAAGGGACCCGACTTCCCGACCGGCGGAATTATCATGGGCAGATCCGGAATAAGAGCGGCTTATGCTACGGGCAGAGGAAAAATTATTGTCCGCGGAAAAGCCGAGATTGAGGAGCAGAAAAACGGAAAGTTTAGAATAGTTATTTCCGAGCTTCCCTATAAGGTAAGGAAAAAGGACCTTGTTAAGCATATCTACGACCTTGCCGCTGAGAAGAAAATTGAGGGAATTGACGATGTTGTCGACTACTCCTCAAAGCGTGACGGCGGAATAAGAATTATAGTAGATATCAAGAAGGACGCAAATCCGCAGGTTATTTTAAATAAGCTTTATTCCTATACCGCATTGCAGTCGACCTTCGGAGCAATTCTTTTAGCTATTGTAAACGGCAAGCCTCAGGTGCTTACCTTAAAGGAAATGCTTTTAGACTGCATTGATTTCCAGTGCTCTATTATTACAAGAAGAACCGAGTTTGACCGCAAAAAGGCGGCTGAGCGCGCCCATATTTTAGAGGGACTTAAAATCGCGCTTGATTTTATCGACGAGGTTATTTCGATAATCAGAAATTCAAAGACAATCCCCGAAAGCAAGCAGGCATTAACCGACCGCTTCGGGCTTGACGAAATTCAGACCACCGCAATCGTTCAGATGCAGTTAGGTAAGCTTGCGGGCATGGAAAAGCAGAAGATTTTAGACGAGCTTGAAGAAAAGCTTGCCTTTATCAAGGAATGCGACGCAATTTTAGCGAGCAAGGAAAGAATTCTTGACATTGTTAAGACCGAGTCCTTAAATCTCCGTGATAAATTTGCGGATGAGAGAAGAACCGAGATTTCCGATGTTGCGGGCGAGGTTGATATTGAGGACCTCATTCCCGAAGAGGAATGCGTTATAACAAAGACCGTAAACGGTTATATAAAGAGACTTCCTGCCGATACCTATTCTGTTCAGCACAGAGGCGGAAGAGGAATAACGGGTATGACTACACGGGAGGACGATGTTGTAGAAAACATGTTCACCTGCTCGTCTCATGACACTATTATGCTCTTCTCTAACTTAGGCAGAGCCTACAGATTAAAGGCATACGAGCTGCCCGAGGGCTCTAGAACCTCTAAGGGTATGAATATGATAAATATTGTACCTCTTATGACGGGCGAAAAGATAACAAAAATCATTCCTGTTACCGCAACCGAGGAGCAGGAGGACTTTATCGCAATGGTTACAAGAAAGGGTATAATAAAGAGAACGAGGCTTACCGAGTTCAAAAACACCCGCAAAAACGGAATTATTGCGATTTCAATTGACGATGACGATGAGCTTGCATTCGTAAGAATGACCGACGGAAGCGATTATATCTTCATTTCGACCTCTTTAGGCTATTCGATAAGGTTTGATGAGAATAATGTCCGCGCAATGGGCAGAACCGCAAGAGGCGTTAAGGCTATCAATATGCGCGAGGGAGATTTTGTTGTCGATATGGCAATCTGCAAGGCTGACGACAGAATTCTCACCGTCACCGAAACGGGCTACGGAAGAATAAGCCCTGTTTCCGACTACCGCTTACAGTCAAGAGGCGGAAAGGGTATTATAAATTACCGCACCTCTAAGTACGGCAGGGTTGCGGCGACGGTTCCCGTTACCGATAATGACGATGTTATAATGATATCCTCATCGGGTATAATAATAAGAATATTCGCGGGCGATATATCCGAATTCGCAAGACCCTCAAAGGGCGTAAGAGTTATGCGTGTAGGAGAGGGCGAAAAAATTCTTTCGGTTGCCCTTGCCGATCATGACGATTCTCAGGTAAACGATACTCCCGAAGCCGCAGACGCGGACGCGGGAACAGTTACCGCCGAGGATTTAGCGGAGGACAGCGAGGCTGATATCAAAGCCGACGAAGAATAAAAGGGATTACAGGGGGAAATACAGTCATAAATTTTAAAAGGAGATGTATTTCACACTATGTTTGATTCAGAAAAACAGGCGCAGTATAACGAAATTTTCGCCGAAAAAAGGAAAGTAAGGCTGTCAGGAATCATAACCGGATTCCCGCTGCTTGCCGCTCTCATATTATCCGCGGTACTGTCGCCGGTAATAATGCTGATACTTAAAAATATTAGGCTAAGTAATTCGGACGCAACGGCTCTGCTTTCGGACCCTGCCTTTTCGGAGGCTGTAAACACGGTTTGCTCGGTAATATTATTCCTGATTCCGTTTTTAATCGCGGTTAAGCTTTCGGGGCAGAGAATAAGCACGCTTATTCCGTTCGAAAAGCCGAAGGGAAATGTTTTGGGCTTTATCCTGCTTGGAATAGGCTTTTGCGGATTTGCAAATATCTCTGTTTCCTACGGCGGAGCGCTTTTCGATTCTCTCGGGTTTCCTTCATATAATTATCCGAGCAGCGAAAACGCAGCAGGCTTTTTCGGATTTTTGCTAACATTGCTTGCAACCGCCGTTATTCCGCCCTTAACCGAGGAATTTGCATTCAGAGGAGCGATTTTGGGCGAGCTTAAAAAGCACGGAGAGGGCTTTGCGCTTATAGCCTCGTCCGTCCTTTTCGGGCTTATGCACAGAAACTTCATTCAGATATTCTTTGCTTTCTTGGTAGGCTTGATTTTAGGCTTTATCCGCATAAAAACAGGCTCGCTCTGGGTAAGCATAGCGGTGCACGCGCTTAATAACTTTTTAGCCGTAATCTGCGACTATTTAACCGACATTCTGCCGAAAAACGGAGCAATGCTCGTTTATCCGATAACAAATATAGTTTATATGCTGCTCGGTATTACAGGGCTTTTATATGTTTCAAAAGCAGAGGGCTTTTTTAAGCTTGAAGGCGGCGAAGAAAAGGCGCTTATAAAAAGAAAGGTTTATTCGGCTTATTTTACAACCGTTCCGATAATTCTTTTCTGCGCCGGCTGTTTGATTGAGGCGGTACTTTATTTCTTTCTATAGAATACACTAACCTAAAATAAGGAGAAAAAGCTATGGTAAATTTTCAGTTTCACGGCGATGAGAAAGAAATTTTAGAATTTTTAAAGAATTTCAGCGCTTCTTCAAAGGGAGCTTTAAGCGGCGGAATTTTGGCGGTGCTCTTTTCGGTGCTGATGTTTGCGTTTTTAATCGGCGTTGCCGTTTCGCTTGTATTGTGGGCGCTTGAAAGCATTGGAATTTGTGTTATGTCCGAAAAAGAGGGACTTAAAAACCCGTGGTACAGCTTTATTCCGTTTTTCAGCGCTTTTGCCTTAGGCAGGCTCGGCGCGGGCTTTAAAAAGAAAAACGGCTCGTTTACAAAGAACCGCGGAAAGCTGTTGCTTACTTTAAATATCGTACTTGCGGCAAGCTTGGTTTTAATTATGCTTGTGGTTTTCGCAGGGCTTATTCCGATTGCGGTTTCCCATTCTTTAGGTTATCAGCTGACAGGTCCGCTTATCGCTCTTTTAGGCATTTGCCTGATTTTATATTTCGCGGTATTTGCGCTGGCTGTAGTTTATCTTGTATTTACCTATATCAGCGTTTATAATATCTTTTTAAAATTCAATAATCAGATGGCGGTCTGCTTTACGGTGCTTTCAATATTTTTCCCGTTTTTAATGCCGATATTCCTCTTTATAAGCAGGAATAAAGCGCCCGTTCATTCCTTTGACGAGTTAAACGGTCAGTTTTATGTTAACCAATAAATATCAGCGGCTTAATTTAATAAGCCGCTTTTTATAAATTTTAAGAGTATGGATAAAAAATTTATGAGCGTCGCTTTATCTCTTGCAAGAGAGGCGGCAATGAATAATGAAATACCCGTCGGCGCGGTGGTAGTTAAAAACAATGAGATTATAGGAAGAGGGCGAAACAGGCGCGAGGAAACGCATGACCCCACCTCTCATGCCGAAATCGAGGCTATAAGGGACGCGGCGAAAAATTTGGGCACATGGAAGCTTGACGGCTGTTCTCTTTATGTCACCTTAGAGCCCTGCGTTATGTGTACGGGGGCTATTATAAACGCAAGAATTTCCGAGCTTGTTTTCGGTGCATTCGATTTATCCGCCGGCTGTGCGGACAGCGCCGCAAATCTTTTTTCACTTCCTTTTTCTAAGGAATGCGAGATTTTCGGCGGAATTGCCGAGGAAGAATGTAAATCTTTAATAACTGATTTTTTTAAGGATTTAAGAAAACCGAATTAGCATTTTTTCGGAAATTCTCTGATAATCGGTCTGTTTTCAATACAGCCGAAGAATAAAAGTGAAGAGAAATAGAGTAAAACGGAAAATCCGACTAAAAGTATTATGTAAACCAACCGTCCGCCAGCCTCAATATTTCTTAAAACGAGATTTGAGAAGAAAACCGAGGCATAGGCTAAGATTAAAGGCAGAATAAAGCTTTTAAAGGCGTTTATTTCCGCACCCGTCTTTTTAGTAAGCTTGCCGACATTTAACAGACATGTAAGAGCGTTTGAGAAGTACATAATGCCTATAAACCCGTAAAGCCCCCATTTGGGCACGATAAAATAAATAAGAATAAGCCTTAAAACAGAGTCCGCAATGCTTGTTTTAAAGGTAAAGGACTGCAGATCCAAGCCCTTTAATATCCCGTCGCAGACGCTGTCAAGATACATCAGCGGAACTATCGGGGAAAGCAGACATAAAAGCATGCCTACGCCCTCATCCTTATAAATAAGCATTCCTATCTGTCTGCCTGCAACGAAGAAAATGGCGGAAAATATAAAGCCTACCGTAGCTGTCAGCACGGTTATTTTCTCGGCACCGCTTTTTAAAAGCTGTTTTTTCCCTAAAACGGACGCTTCGGAGATTTCGGGGATTAAAAGGGTCGAAACGGCATTTAATAAAACTCCGGGGAAGAATAAAATCGGCAGAGCCATTCCCTTTATCATTCCGAACAGGCTGAGCGCCGAGGCGGAGGCAAAGGCGAGGAATCGCGGCATCATAATATTCTCGGCTGTCCGAAGAAGCGAATTTAAGTATCTTCCGCCCGTTATAGGAGCGGCAATTCTTATAATTTCCCGCTTAACGCCGATATTATCCCCGTTTTCAGTCAATTTAAGCCTTTTAAAATCCTTTTTATAAAGAATATTCATAGTCATTGCACAGAGCATTTCCGCGGCGGAGTCGCCTAAAAACACGGCGGCGCAGGAATATGAAATTCCCATATCCTTAACCCTGTTTACGGCAAACAGAACAACCGCTATTCTAACGATTTGCTCAGCTAAGGAAACCGCGGCAAAGGGCGCTGTTTTTCGTCTCGCTATGAAATATCCCCTTATATTTGAGGAAATTCCCATAAATACAAGTGAAAATGAGAGCGCCTTTAAGGAAAGCACCGCTCTTTCGTCTTTTAAAACCGCACCGCTTAGAATTTCCGCGCCGAAGAACAAAACGGCAAAGGAAACCGCGGAAATAACGAAATTTATCAAATTTGCGGACTTCATTATCCTTTTGATACCCGATTTGCTCCCTGTAACAAGCTGATTTGCGACAAGTCTCGTTACCGCGGTGCATACACCGCAGGCGCTGAACGCCGCAAAAAGCGTATACACCGAGAAAATCACCTGATAAAGTCCTATTCCCTCGCTCCCTATCGAGGAAGCGAGCCAGATCTTGAAAATGATGCCGATAAATCTTAAAATAAGAGAAGAAGCCGTTAAAACGGCGGCATTTTTAATAAAAACAGTTTTTTTCAAATTGATACACCCCAAAACAATTGTATGAATTAAATACCGATAAAATCAGTAAAACTTTCGGAGGAAACAAAATGAAAACACCGCTTGCGGACAGAGCAAGACCTAAAAAAATAGAAGATGTTATAGGACAGGCACACCTGCTTTCTGATGGAAAAATATTAAAAAAGATAATAGATTCAAAAAATCTGCCTAATCTTATATTTTACGGACCGTCTGGCGTGGGCAAAACCACGGTTGCCCGAATTATAGCCGATTCCTGCGACAAAAAGCTCTGCTATTTAAACGCGACGACCGCATCAACCTCGGATATAAAAGAGGTTATCGGCTCAATTGGTACATTAGAGGCGGCAAACGGAATTCTGCTTTATCTTGACGAGATACAGTATTTTAATAAAAAGCAACAGCAAATCTTGCTTTCCTATATAGAAAACGGGGATATTACGCTTATCGCCTCAACCACGGAAAACCCCTATTTTTATGTTTATAACGCTATTTTAAGCCGTTCGACGGTGCTTGAATTCAAGGCTTTAAGCGCTGATGATATTAAAAAGGCTGTTTTAAGAGCGGTTAAGTTTTGCGGTGATAATATAACGGTAAGCGACCAAACGGCGGCAAAAATAGCCCGAGCCGCCGCAGGAGATGTTAGACGGGCGCTCAATATGTTAGAGCTTTGCGCAATGCTTACGCAGGCTGACAGCAAATCGGAGATTTCCGACGATATTGCCGAGCAGATTTTAGAGGGAAACTCCGTAAGGTATGACCGCGAGGGCGACGAGCATTACGACCTGCTATCGGCGTATCAGAAATCAATGCGCGGTTCCGACCCCGACGCCGCAGTGTTTTATCTCGCAAGAATTTTAGCCGCAGGCGATCTGCCGAGCGCATGCAGGAGACTTATGGTATGCGCAAGCGAGGATGTCGGGCTTGCCTATCCGCAGATAATCCCGATAGTAAAGGCGGCGGTTGATACCGCGCTTGCCGTGGGGCTTCCCGAGGCGAGAATTCCTCTTGCGGACGCGGTAATTTTAGTTGCGCTCTCGCCTAAGTCAAATTCCGCATATAATGCCGTAAATTCGGCATTTTCCGACATAGAAAAGGGAAATTACGGCGCAATTCCGAGACACCTTCAAAACAAGCATTTTGACGGGGAGGACGCCGAAATTAAGGGTCAGCATTATCTGTATCCCCATGATTTTAAAAATCATTATGTTGCTCAGCAGTATCTGCCCGATAATCTTAAAAATAAAAAATATTATCAGCATGGAGATAATAAAAACGAAAATTCATTTAATGAATACAGAAAGAAAATAACCGGAAAGGAATAATATACCAAATGAAAGGAACTCTGCCGAAAAAAACGCTTCTGCTTTATGAATTAAGGCTTTTAATAGTTCTTTTTCTGCCATCGGCGGCAGCAGCCGCCGCCTCGATTTTCGTAGGGTGGCTTTTATTTTTAGGAATAGGGCTTTTTGCGCTCTATGCGGTTCTAGCCGTATGGTATCTGCCTATGCTTTATAAAAGCTTTATAATTTTTGCGGATGACGATACCGTTAGGCTTACCTACGGCGTGATTTTTAAAACAACCCAGATTATGCCCTATCCGCGCATGATTTTTGCTCAGGGCTTCTCAACTCCTATAGCAAGGAAATTAAAGCTTTGCGCCGTAAGCTTAAAGGCGGCAAGAACTCAGATTTTTATTCCCGAAATAAATGAAACCGACGCTAAAATGCTTATAAATACCGTAGCGGGGGAGAGTGCCGATGAGTAATACCTACCGCGGACATCCGCTTATGATATTTTCTTTTTTAAAGCCTTTCCTTTTTGTGCTTGTAATCCCTGTTATAAAGGGAATTTTGCAGTATCTTATATACGGTAGGATAAGCGGCGTTATAAGCTTTGAAATATATCTTTTTGCCGCAATTTTGCTTATCGCCGTCGCAAGGTGGCTTTCCTTTTCGGTTGTTCACACCGATAAAAGCCTTACTATCAACAGCGGAATGATTTTTAAATCGCACGCGAAAATTTCTCTTGATAAGCTTTCCTGCTTTTCGCAGACCGTAAACCCTGTTTTAAAGCTTTGCGGCGCCGCGTCCTTTGAGGTCAATACCGAGGCGGGCGGCAGGGGAAACGCCGATTTTAATTTTATATTAAAAAGTGATGACGCGATAAAGCTTTCTTCTTTTGTCTACGGCGAGGCGGGAAACCCCGTAATTAAGTATTCAAATCCTAAAATTGCGATGTTCTCGGTCTCAAGCTCCTCTGCGCTTACGGGAATTATCGTCGCCGCGCCGATTATAAACCGCGCCGGTAAACTGCTTAATATCGCAATAACCGAAATGATTTTTGATGAAATCGACACCTTTTCAAACAGGTTTATGAAATACTTTCCGCCTGCGGTAACCGCGCTGACGGTAATAGTAGTTCTCGCTTTCGGAATTTCCTTTATAACTTCTTTCCTTAAAAACCTTACTTTCAGGCTTAGGGTGGACGAAAATCGCATAGAGACCTCATCGGGTCTGCTTTCAAGAAAAAGAACGGTGTTTTCTAAAACCGCGGTAAATAATACCGTTATAGTCCAGACCCCGATAATGCGCTTTTTTAAAAATTATTCGATGTATGCAACTGTGGGCGGATTCGGAACTCAGCGCTCCGAAAAGGCGGTAATTATCCCTTGCGGAAAGCATAGGGAAATAAAAAGCGAGTTCCGCACCTATTTTCCGTTTCTTCAAAGGGATTCAAAGCCCTTAAAGGCAAGCCAAAGCTCAAGGTCCTTAAAAAGGTTTTTGTGGCTCCCTAAATTTTACGGGGCTTTAATTATCGCCGCAAGTATAACGCTTATGATTATTTTCCGCCATTTCGACAGATTTGTGCTTTTCGTCGCTTCAATGGCTCTGCTAGTCGATTTATATTATGCCGACCTGTGTAAATGCAATTATCTTCACGGCGGCTTGAGTATCGGCGAAAATATCGGAGCTAAAGGCGCTAAGGGCTTTAATTTCTGCGAAATGAACTGCGATAAATCGAAAATCGGAGTTATAAAGATAACCGAAACTCTGCCCGACAGAAGATACGGCACCTGTAAGGTTAAAATGACCGTCAGGAGCGAAAGCGCCTACGGAATAACGGTCAAAAACCTCAATAAAAGCGAGGTTTTAAAGGCTTTAAACGAGGCTTACGGTGTTTCAAAGGCAATTTCATATATTCCCGAATAAATCAAAAAAATCGGGGAACACTTCTAATAAATGTTTCATGTGAAACACTAAAGGAAGATGTTTATGGAATTGTTCATGTCATGCCTGAAGGCTTTTGCGGTCGGCGGTGCTTTCTGTCTTATAGGACAGGTCCTGATTGACTGCACAAAGCTTACTCCTGCAAGAATTCTTGTTGCCTATGTTGTTTCGGGCGTTTTGCTTACGGCTGTAGGAATTTATAAGCCGCTGGTCGATTTTGCGGGAGCGGGAGCTACGGTGCCGCTTACCGGCTTCGGCTACAGCATTGCGGTCGGAGTTAAGAAAGCGATAGGCGATTACGGGTTTATGGGAATATTTATGGGCGGACTTACGGCTACCGCCGCAGGAATTTCGGTCGCCCTGTTTATGGGATATCTGATGTCGCTTTTCTTTAAATCGAAATCGAAATAAATAGCAGTCCTTTGTAAAATTTGCAAAGGACTGCTATTTTTATATTTACTTTTAACCGCATAGCTGATATAATAGCTTTGTACTTTCTTTTTAATGTTTCATGTGAAACATTTTTATTATATATATTATATAATATATAATAATAGATATTACATATATAGGGAGGATAATGATGGGAAAGATTATCTCCGTTGTTAATCAGAAAGGCGGAGTCGGCAAAACCACCACAGCGGTAAATCTCGCAGCAGGTATAGGAATTGCCGGCAAAAAGGTTTTGCTTGTTGACGCCGACCCTCAGGGCAACTCCACAAGCGGCTACGGAATAAACAAAAAGGATAACACGTCAACCTGCTATGAGCTTTTTATCGGACAGGCAGGGGTTGAAAGCTGTATCGTGAAAACCGAATTTAAAAATGTCGATATAATTCCCTCTTCAATGGATTTAGCCGCGGCAGAGGTCGATTTGATAAGCGAGGAGCACAGGGAAGCTCAGCTTAAAATTGCGCTTTCGCCGATAAGGGAAAAATATGATTTCATTCTTATCGACTGTCCGCCGTCACTCGGAATTATAACCATAAACGCGTTAAACGCGAGCGACAGCGTTTTGGTGCCTATCCAGTGTGAGTATTACGCATTAGAGGGACTTTCTCAGCTGATGGCGAGCATAAGACAGGTAAAAAGGCTCTATAATCCGACCATAGAGATTGAGGGGATTGTGCTTACTATGTTTGACGGCAGACTTAACCTTACTCAGCAGGTTGTCGGTGAAATCAAGAAATATTTCGCGAATAAGCTTTACCGCACCGCAATTCCGAGGGCGGTAAGAATTTCCGAGGCTCCGAGCTACGGTTGCCCCATTCAGTATTATGACGCAAAGTCAAAGGGAAGCAAGGCTTATAACGAACTTGCAAAAGAATTTTTGAAGAAAAACAGGAGGGTGTAAATTATGGTAGCAAAAAAAGGCGGCTTGGGCAGAGGGCTTGACGCGCTTTTTAACGATAATTCCGCGGATAACGGCGCGTCGGTAAATGTAAGGCTTACCGAAATCGAGCCTAACCGCGACCAGCCGAGACAGGATTTTGACGAACAGGCATTGTCCGAGCTTGCCGACAGTATCGCGGCGCACGGACTTATTCAGCCGATAGTAGTCCGCCCGACGGCTGAGGGTACATATAAAATAATAGCAGGGGAAAGGCGCTGGAGAGCCTGCAGAATGGCAGGGCTTGACACCGTTCCGGTAGTTATAAAAGAGGTTGACGATAAGGCGCTTACCGAGCTTGCGCTTATTGAAAATCTTCAAAGAGAGGATTTAAACGATATTGAGTTAGCTCTTGGCTTTAAGGCTTTAATGGAAAGCTACGGGCTTACTCAGGAGCAGGTCGCTCAAAGCATGGGCAAATCGCGCAGTGCGGTCACAAACACCTTAAGACTGCTTTCCTTAAAGGACGATGAGCTTGACGCGGTAAGGCGCGGAATTATCTCCGCAGGCCATGCAAGGGCGCTTCTTGCCTGTGACGACGAAGAAATCAGAGCCGAAATGTTTGATAAAGCTAAAAACGGCGCGTCGGTAAGAGAGCTTGAAAAGATGGCAGCGGCTGTCAAAAAAAGCAAGACAGAGAAAAAGCCGAAGGCTAAACCGACCTTCTACAGCGAGGTTGAAATATCTCTCAGAAACGAAATGCACCGCAAGGTACATGTAAATCCGAGCGGCAACGGAAAGGGTACGCTGACAATCGAGTTTTTCAGCGATGAGGAGCTTTCCGAATTTGCAAAGAAATTATCGCCGGAGGATTAAAGGCGTACTCTCCTTGGTATTTTAAAGAAAAAATTAAAAGGAGACTTTATCATGTGGTTTATTTTATCGTTAGTAACAATATTCTTTTGGGGCGGAAGCGACCTGTTTTCGAAAATGGGCTCCGACCCGAAGGATAAATACAGTCATTTTAAAATCGTTGTTGCCGTAGGCGTTGTTATGGGTCTGCATGCAACCTTTGAAATTCTCACGGGCACTAAATTTTATCCCGTGGATTTCCTCAAATATTCGCCGGCGATTATTTTCTATGTTTCGTCGATGGTTTTAGGGTATATCGGATTAAGATACATTATGCTTTCGGTTTCCTCGCCTATCTGCAATTCCTCGGGTGCGGTTGCCTGCATTTTGTGCCTGATATTCCTGCACCAAATGCCGGATTTGTTAAGCTGGCTCGGAATAATTCTTGTCTGCGTCGGCGTTGTGGGTCTTGCGTTTGTTGAGAAAAAGTATGATACCGAAACGGCGGAACTTGCAGGCAGGGAAGAGAATAAAAAGTATAAAAGCGGATTTATCGCGGTATTTTTCCCGATTTTCTACTGCATTCTTGACGGACTCGGCACCTTTACCGACGCAATTCTGCTCGACCGCGGCTATGTAAACGAAGATTCCGCCAACATTGCATACGAGTATACATTTTTAATCGTCGGAATTTTAAGCGCGATTTATGTTTACGGCATAAAAAAGCAGAAGCCGTCTTTAAAATGGGATCTGCCGAAATGGCTCGGTGCGGGATGCGAAACCGCCGGTCAGTTTGCCTATATTTATGCGATAGGCTCCAATCCTACCGTCGCCGCGCCTATGATTTCGGCTTACTGTGTTTTTTCCGTTGTCCTCTCGCGTATTTTCTTAAAAGAAAAGCTCCGCTTTAAGCATTACCTTATAATCTGCACCGTATTCTTGGGAATTATCCTTATGGGCGTTTCCGAGGGACTGGCGAGCTAGGCGTCAGAACATAATTATACGCGCTCAGATGTAACTAAATATAAGGCTCCCCTCTTTTCGTGCAAGCGAAACAGAGGGGAGCTGTCGCGCTTTATGCGCGACTGAGGGGTATTCTCTAATATCTAATTTCTATTTAAGGCTATTTCCCTTAAATTTATATTTTCTCTCCGAGAAGCGATATAATACAATAGGGGTGATTAAATGGAAAAGGATTTCGGCGAGCTTGAAAGTATTTTAAATGAACTGAAAAACATTTATATTATTATAGGTGCATTTTGTAAGAATGAAGAAGAATTGAAAAAATGTTTTACTAATGAAGAATTAAGCAAAAGCAAAAAAGTTATTCTTGATTTGAGCGAACAGTATTCCGAAGAGTTTTTTAATGTATCGGAAATACTCTTGTTAAGGTAATTTTGTCGGTTCTATACACTACATATAGATGTTTTCGACCCTGTTCGACACAAATCGAAAAAAAGTTTAAAAAACTTTAAAAAAAGTGTTGACAAAGGGGTGAGGGTGTGGTATTATAATCTAGCGCTCGCAAAACGGGGGCGCAAAACGGACCTTGAAAATTAAACAACGACAAACAAAAAGGACCCAAAGATTCCAAGATAAAAAGTGAATCAAAGGACAAAAACAGATACGTCAGTATCGAAAAAGAGCTAAGAGCTTTTTAAAAAAGATTTTAACACCTAAGGGTGCTAAGATACAGTATTTTAGAGAGTTTGATCCTG
>DBKZ01000016.1:5420-7842 GCA_002297415.1 Ruminococcaceae bacterium UBA737 | reverse complement strand
TGTCGGCAACACCGTTTATGGCGTCAGCAAGCATTAAAGCCGTTCCGGACGGTGCGTCAATTTTCTGATTATGATGCTTTTCAATAATTTCTATATCAAAGCTGTCTCCGAGAACCGAGGCGGCTTTTTTTGAAAGCGCCGTAAGCAAATTTACGCCGAGCGAAAAATTGAATGTAAAAAAGACAGGTATTTTTTCCGAAGCTTTTTTAATTTCCGCAATTTGCTCATCGGAATATCCCGTGGTCGCAATTACAACAGGCAGGGAAGAAGATAAAGCGAAATCCAGCAGTGAAGAAAGGATATCGGCACTCGAAAAATCGATTATAATGTCGGGGCTTTCTTTAACACTCTCAAAATCGCCGTAAACAGGGAAATCCGAATATTGTTCCGCTTTAAATTTATCAACTCCGCAGATTATTGACAGCGATTCGTAATTCTGTGCGCACAGTGCGACGGTTTTTCCCATTTTCCCGCAGGCGCCCGAAAGTAAGATTTTAAGCAATTTTATCACGTCCTGTTAATTTAAAAATTAAATCCGCATTCCTTTAATTTTTCTTTTAAATTATTCTTTGCGCTTTCGGTCATGGGATAAAGAGGAAGTCTGCACGGTCCTGCATTAAGACCCAAAATATTCATAGCCTCTTTTACCGGAATCGGGTTAACATCCGAGAAGAGCGCATTCATAAGACCTGTGTATTTTATCTGCAATTTTGTTGCCCTTTCTGTTTCGCCGTTTAAATAAGCCATGCAAAGCTCGTGCATCTGCTTCGGAGCAAAATTTGAAAGCACGGAAATAACGCCTATACCGCCGAGCGACATAATCGGAACGGTCTGATCGTCGTTTCCCGAATAAATGTCCAGATCGTCGCCGCAAAGATACTTTGTCTGAGCGACGGAGGAAAGGTCGCCGTTTGCTTCCTTAACAGCAACAATGTTTTCATGCTTTGAAAGCTCCTTATAAGTTTCAGGCTTAATTGCAACACCCGTTCTTGACGGAACATTGTAAAGAATAATCGGCTTATTTACTCTGTCGGCAATATAATTATAATGAGCGATAAGACCTCTTTGCGAGGTTTTATTATAATAAGGAGTTACCATTAAAAACGCGTCCGCGCCCGCTTTTTCCGCATCAGCGCAAAGCTCCACGGAATAAACGGTATCGTTGCTTCCTGTTCCTGCGATAATCGGTACTTTTTTTTCGGCGGCCGCACTTGCAACCTCGATTACCTTAACATGCTCGTCATATCGCAGAGTGGATTTTTCTCCGGTTGTTCCGCAGATAACAAGCGCATCAATTCCGCCGTCAATCTGGTTTTTAACCAAGGTTTTTAAGCCTTCGAAATTAACGCTTCCGTCACTGTTCATAGGAGTGATAAGCGCTGTAGCCGCTCCGGTGAAAATTCTTTTTTTCATAAAAAATATCCCCTTTTAAAATTAGTCCATATAACCCTTTGCGCAAAGAAGCTCGGCTAAAAGAACTCCGCCGCCTGCGGCTCCGCGCAATGTGTTATGTGAAAGACAAACAAATTTATAATCATACTGGGTATCTTCTCTGAGTCTGCCGAGTGAAATCGCCATTCCGCCCTCTAAGTTTCTGTTGAGCTTTGTCTGAGGCATATCGTTCTCGGTAAAATAATTTAAAAACTGCTTTGGAGCATGGGGGAGATTAAGCTTTTGAGGCTCTCCGCTGAAGGTTTCCCAAACCTTTAAAATCTGCTCTTTTGAAGGTTTATTTTTAAATTTAACAAAAACTGCCGCCATGTGTCCGTCCGAAACGGGAACTCTCAGGCACTGAGCCGTAAATTTCGGAGAAGAGGCAGGAACGATTTTTCCGTCTTCAATTGTTCCCCAGATTTTCAGCGGCTCCTGTTCGCTTTTTTCTTCCTCGCCTCCGATGTACGGAATAACATTGTCAATCATTTCGGGCCAGCGCTCAAAGGTCTTTCCGGCACCGGAAATTGCCTGATATGTGCAGACCAAGCATTTATCAACTCCGAATTCCTTATCGAGAGGATAGAGCGCAGGAACATAGCTTTGAAGAGAGCAGTTTGATTTAACCGCAACAAAGCCTTTTTTTGTGCCGAGTCTTTTTCTCTGGCTTTCAATAATTCTTATATGGTCCGAATTAAGCTCGGGAATAACCATAGGAACATCCTCGGTCATTCTGTGGGCGCTGTTATTTGAAATAACCGGACACTCATGCTTTGCGTAACTATCCTCAAGCGCTTTTATTTCATCCTTTTTCATATCTACGGCGCAGAATACAAAATCAACCTTTTTTGTAACGGTTTCGATATCAGCCGCGTCGTCAATAACAATATTCTTAAGATTTTCGGGAATAGGAGAAGTCATAGCCCATCTGTTGCTTACTGCTTCCTCGTATGTCTTACCCGCGCTTCTTGGGCTTGCCGCAAGAGCTGTT
>DBKZ01000016.1:3861-5415 GCA_002297415.1 Ruminococcaceae bacterium UBA737 | reverse complement strand
GTTACCTTAAACCACGGATGGTCAGCAAGTAAAAGCGCAAATCTTTGACCTACCATACCCGTAGCGCCGATAATTCCGACATTATACTGTTTCATTTTACATTCTCCTTAAAAAACTATTGCCAAATTTCCTTTTGTGCAATATAATATATAATAATTATTTATCTTTATAAATATACCATTATCTTAGAAAAAAGTCAATTAAAATACCTTTTTTACGGAGGAATTTTCAAATGAAAACAACCGATTTTTATTATGACCTGCCTCAGGAGCTAATCGCGCAGACCCCTGTTTATCCGAGAGACTCCTCAAGGCTTCTTATTTTAAACAAAGAAACGGGAGAATTAAAGCAGGGCCATTTTTATGATATCGCCGATTATTTAAACGAGGGCGACTGTCTTGTACTTAACAATACAAGGGTTTTGCCTGCCCGTCTTTACGGCGTCAGAGAGGATACAGGCTCGGTTGTTGAATTTGTTCTTTTAAAACAGCGTGATCTGCTTACTTGGGAATGTCTTGCAGGTCCCGGTAAAAAAGCAAAAGCAGGAAAGAAATTCAAGTTCAGCGACGACCTTTCCTGCGAGGTAACAGATGTTTTAGAGGACGGAAACAGAATTATTAAATTTTCCTGCAACGGAGAATTTTTCTCGGTTCTCGACAGGGTCGGTCAAATGCCGCTTCCGCCTTACATAAAGGAAAAGCTTAAGGACAAGGAAAGATATCAGACCGTTTATTCAAAGGAATTAGGTTCAGCCGCCGCTCCTACGGCAGGGCTTCATTTTACCGAAGAATTACTCGAAAAGCTTAAAAACAAAGGCGTTAAGCTGGCTTATGTAACCTTGCATGTGGGGCTCGGAACCTTCAGACCCGTTAAGGCTGAAAATATTGAGGACCATAAAATGCACTCTGAGCATTATTATATTCCTAAAGAGGCGGCGGATATGATAAACACCGCAAAAAGTAACGGAAAAAGGGTAATATGCGTCGGCACTACAGGCTGCCGCACAATTGAAAGCGCGGCTACAAAATTCGGCGAAATAAAGGAATGTGCGGACGATACCTCGATTTTTATATATCCCGGGTATAAATTTAAGTGTATGGACGGGCTTATAACTAATTTTCATCTTCCCGAAAGCACGCTTATAATGCTTGTTTCCGCCTTTGCAGGATATGAAAACACGATGAACGCTTATAAAACGGCGGTTAAGGAAAAATACAGATTTTTCAGCTTCGGGGACGCAATGCTGATAATATAAAAGTCAGGAGAAATAAATGTACAAGCTTATTAAAGAAGAAAACGGTGCAAGGCGCGGAGAATTCATAACAAACAGAGGAACCGTTCAAACGCCCGCTTTCATGAATGTTGCAACGGCGGCAGCTATAAAAGGCGCTGTTTCCGCCGAGGATTTAAAAGAGATAAACTGTCAGGTAATGCTCTCAAATACCTATCACCTTCATGTCAGACCGAGTGATGAAACCGTTAAAAAATGCGGGGGACTTCATAAATTCACAACTTGGGACGGGCCGATTTTAACAGACAGCGGCGGTTTTCAGG
>DBKZ01000016.1:0-3847 GCA_002297415.1 Ruminococcaceae bacterium UBA737 | reverse complement strand
CTTGCAAAGCTCCGCCAGATAACGGAAGAGGGAGTTACTTTTCACAGCCATGTCGACGGAAGAAAAATTTTCATGGGTCCCGAGCAGAGCATGCAGATTCAGTCAAATTTAGGCTCTACAATCGCAATGGCTTTTGACGAATGTGTTGAGAATCCTGCCGAATATTCATATTCAAAGCAATCCTGCGAGCGCACAACACGCTGGCTTAAAAGATGTAAAGCCGAAATGAGCAGACTTAACTCTCTTGATGATACAATAAATAAAGAACAGCTTCTGTTCGGAATAAATCAGGGCTGTACCTTCAATGATTTAAGAATTGAGCACATGAAGCAGATAGCTGATTTGGAGCTTGACGGTTATGCCGTCGGCGGTCTTGCCGTAGGAGAGCCTACAGAGGTTATGTACGATGTTTTAGAGCATGTAACGCCTGTAATGCCAAAAGATAAAATTAGATACCTTATGGGTGTAGGAACACCTGCAAACATTTTAAACGCCGTAGAGCGAGGCATAGACCTTTTTGACTGCGTTATGCCGAGCCGAAACGCAAGACACGGACATTTATTTACTTCACACGGAATTATAAATATAAATAATAACAAATACGAAACCGACATGGAGCCTATTGACGATAACTGCGGCTGTCCCGTGTGCAGAAGATATTCAAGAGCATACATCAGGCACTTGCTAAAAGCGGGGGAAATGCTGTCTCAGCGTTTGCTCGTGCTTCATAATCTATGGTTTTATAATAATTTGATGACCGAAATCCGAAACGCTCTCGACGATGGAAGATTTGCGGAATTTAAAAAGGAAAAAGAAGGTATTCTTTCTGCAAGAATTTGATTTAACATTATATTTACAAATAATTCCTTGCAATTATGTAAAGTTTTCTGTATAATTAAAATTGTTAAATTTAATGGAGGTTTAAAACACAATGAATTTTAATTTACTTACACTTGCGGCAGCAGCTTCAAACACAACAAGCGGCGGTGCCGGCGGATCTCTTATGATGATAGGCATGCTCGTGCTTATGTTCGGTCTTATGTATTTTATCATAATCCGTCCGCAGAAGAAAAAAGAAAAAGAAGAAAAGAAAATGCGTGAAAATCTGCAGATCGGCGACGAAGTCGTTACAATCGGCGGAATTTACGGAAGAGTAGTTTCATTAAAGGACGATTCTTTTGTTATTGAATCCAAAAGCGATCACAGCAAGCTTACATTTGCGCGCTGGGCTCTTCAGCAGAACTTAACCGTTCATGACGATGTTGCTTCTAAATAATATGTAATTAAAATCCCCTTGTTTAAATATACTTAATTATAAGATATTTAAATGGGGGATTTTTATGTCCGTTAAAAACAGCGAATTATTTAAAAAAGAAAATATCAAAAAATTCTTTATAGGTGTTCTTTTAGGTCTTGCCGCAACAGCTCTTCTTATACTTATAGCTTCGGCGGCATTTTTAGTTTTTAATATAAGCCGCTCATTTGCAGGCGCTGTTGCGACCGTTTGTATAGCAGCAGGCGCATTAATAAGCGCTTTATATTCGGCACGCAAGATAGGGGAAAAGGGATACCTGACAGGGCTTATAACAGGACTGTTTTACTTTTTATGCGTAACCTTAGCCGCGCTTGCCGTCAATAAAGGCGGACTGACATCAAATACTCTGTTTCATTTTATAATAATTATGCTTTCGTCTCTTATCGGAGGAATTGCGGGCGTAAATAAATCATCAAAAAAATATATTTAAAAGAAACACCTCTTCTAATACACTTACATCTCTGATGTAAAAGTGTTAGAAGAGGTGTTAGAAAATTTTTTATAAACACTTTTTCCTAAAGAAAGCAAAAGAAAAACCCGCTTAAACAGCGGGTTTTAATGGTGGCCTATCGGGGAATCGAACCCCGGACACCTTGATTAAAAGTCAAGTGCTCTACCGGCTGAGCTAATAGACCGTGTCAAAAAAGATAGCTTAATTATTATATCAATATAAACATTAAATGTCAAGAAAAAAATAGATATTTTTTAAATTATTTCTTAAAATTCCCTTTATAGGCTAATTATGCAAAAATAAAGCTAATTAACAGCCTTTGCCTTCCGCTAATATAATGATAGCGGAGGGTCAAAAAATGAGAAATTATATACTTATGGCTCTGCTTGCCACACTCGGTACTTGGTTTGTAACAGCCTTGGGTGCAGGTACGGTCATATTTTTTAAAAAGCCAAAAGAAAAAGTTTTAAATCTTATGCTCGGATTTTCGGCAGGCGTTATGATAGCCGCCTCGTTTTGGTCGCTTTTGCAGCCGGCAATAGACAGAGCCGACGCTCTCAACTCAAAAATACCGCCATATTTAAGCGTTACGGTCGGTTTTATATTCGGAGCGGTATTTTTACTGATTTCGGATAAAATCGTTTCTAAGGCGATTTCAGGCACAAGAAGAAGCGCAAATGAAAAATCGGGAAAGAACAGAATGTTTATGCTTATTCTTTCTATTACTCTTCATAACATTCCCGAGGGTCTTGCGGTGGGCGTAGCTTTCGGTGCGCTTAAAAATGCAAACGCTTCTTCAGAGCAGATAATGGGTGCGTTCAGTATAGCAATTGGAATTGCATTGCAGAATTTTCCGGAGGGAGCGGCTGTTTCAATTCCTTTAAGAAGAGAAGGCAAGTCAAGATTTAAAAGCTTTATAATCGGGCAGGCTTCGGGGCTTGTTGAGCCCGTTGCAGGTATTATCGGCGCCGCGCTTGTTGTATATGTAAACGCAATTCTTCCTTACGCGCTATCCTTCGCGGCAGGAGCTATGATACTTGTTGCGGTTCATGAGCTAATTCCCGAATGTCAGCAAAACAGGGAAGAAATGCCTTATTTTTCTACACTCGGAATTATTGCGGGGTTTTCGGTTATGATGCTTTTAGATGTTGCGTTGGGATAAAAATACACGGCTGTAAGGTTTTATTTAACTTACAGCCGTGTTTATTTAATTTAGGAAATTTAACCGCCGAGATATGCTTTTTTGACCATATCGCTTTCCATAAGCTCTTTTCCTGTGCCCGTAAGAACGATTTTTCCGTTTTCAAGAACATAAGCTCTGTCAGAAATTGCAAGCGATTTTCCTGCGTTCTGCTCAACCAAAAGAATGGTTGTGCCGTCTTTGTTAATGTGCTTAATAAGCTCAAAAACTTCATCAACGAGCAGGGGAGAAAGACCCATTGAAGGCTCGTCAAGCATAAGAAGCTTCGGCTTGCTCATAAGCGCTCTGCCCATAGCCAACATCTGCTGTTCTCCGCCGGAAAGCGTTCCCGCAATCTGTCCCTTTCTCTCGCAAAGTCTCGGGAAAAGGTTATAAATTTTTTCAATATCGTCTTTTACGGCTTTTTTATCCTTGTTAAGGAAAGCACCCATAAGTAAGTTCTCGTAAACGGTAAGCTCCTGAAAAACTCTTCTTCCCTCGGGAACCTGAGCCATTCCGAGACCGACAAGCTTATGAGCAGGGGTATGGGTTATATCCTTACCGTCATAGGTTACCGTTCCGCCTTTTTTAGGAATAAGACCGATAACGCTCTGCATTGTGGTGGTTTTTCCGGCGCCATTAGCACCGATAAGCGTGATTATTTCGCCCTCGTCGACATTAAAGCTTATGCCCTTAAGAGCTTGTATTACACCGTAGAACACTTCAAGATTTTTAATTTCAAGCAACGACATAGCTTACTCCTAACCGCCGATATAGGCTTTGATAACTTCGGGATCATTAAGTGCGTCTCTGGTTTTACCCTGAGCGAGAACCGTTCCGAAGTTAAGAACGGTAACCTCGTCGCAAAGACCCGAAACAAATTTCATATCGTGTTCGATAA
>DBKZ01000042.1:43222-44230 GCA_002297415.1 Ruminococcaceae bacterium UBA737 | reverse complement strand
AGGTCCATCATGCCGTGAAAATCGGTGAAAGCCTGATATAATTCAACGGTGGTAAACTCCGGATTATGCTTCGGGTCCATACCCTCGTTTCTGAATATTCTTCCTACCTCATAAACCTTGTTCATTCCGCCGACTATAAGTCTTTTAAGATAAAGCTCGGTTTCGATTCTTAAATACATATCCATGTCAAGGGTATTGTGATGGGTTTTAAATGGTCTTGCCGACGCCCCGATTTCAAGCGGAACGAGAATAGGCGTGTCCACCTCTAAAAATCCCTTGCCGTCAAGATAAGCTCTGATTTCGCGGAGAATCTGCGAGCGCTTTATAAATGTGTCGCGAACCTCGGGGTTTACTATCAGATCGACATAACGCTGTCTGTATCTTGTATCGGTGTCTTTGAGCCCGTGGAATTTCTCGGGGAGGGGAAGAAGAGATTTTGCAAGAAGCTCTATATGTTTAGCATGAACGGAAATTTCGCCGGTCTGGGTTTTAAAAACAAATCCGCTTATGCCGATGATATCGCCGATATCCCATTTTTTGAATGCGGCATAATCCTCTTCGCCGACATCGTCGCGGCGGACATAGAGCTGAATATCGCCCTCGCCGTCCCTGAAGCCGACAAAGCTTGCTTTTCCCATAATTCTGCGGCTTATGATTCTTCCGGCCAAGGATACCGTTTTTCCCTCAAAGCCTTCATAATCCGCTTTTATTTCGGCGGAAGTGTTTTCAGCGTCATATTTGGTCTTTAAAAAGGGATCGTTTCCCGATTCGCAAAGAGCCGCAAGCTTATCGCGGCGAACCTGTAAAATTTCGTTTAAGTCAAGCTCATTTGCCTGAATATTTCTTTCGCTCATTTTAATCTCCGTTCTCTTAAAAATTTTAAAAAAGGGCAGCAAAAGCTGCCGGCAGACTGTAGATAAACTATAAATTAGGTTGTGTTGCGGCGTTTACGCCGCATTTTGTTTTTTCGGCGACATGTGCGGCGAAAAAACACCTTGTAAGCGAAAA
>DBKZ01000042.1:33056-43153 GCA_002297415.1 Ruminococcaceae bacterium UBA737 | reverse complement strand
GATTTTCGAGCGAACGGCATTCCCGTCCAAGAGAGTGCCGACTTTTTCGGCACTCTCAGAGGGCAGCTTTTGCTGCCCGAAACCTTTACTTTGAAATTGCCAAAACCTTAAGCTTTATTTCTCCGGCAGGAGCTTCGACAATTACTTCATCTCCGACCTTTTTGCCTAAAAGAGCTTTTCCTACAGGCGACTCGTCGGAAATTTTATTGTTTTTCGGGTCGGACTCGGTTGAGCCTACGACACGGTATTCACATTCCTCGTCATATTCCTCGTCATAAACCTTGACTTTAACGCCGACTCTGACTGTTTTGGCAGAGCCTTTGATTTCGGATATAATTTCAACATTTTTAAGCATGGCTTCAAGCTCAACGATACGCGCCTCGATTTTAGCCTGTTCGTTTTTAGCCTCGTCATACTCGCTGTTTTCGGAAAGGTCTCCGTAGCCTCTGGCAACCTTGATTTTTTCGGCTATATCGGCACGGCCGAAGGTTTTGAGGTTTTCGAGCTCGTCTTGGAGCTTTTTAAGACCGTCATCAGTAATTTTAATAGTTTTTGCCAACTTAAAAACCACCTTATAAAATAAATAAAATTCAGTGTTCAAAGAACACGCATTGCTCTAATTATATTATTTATATGTGCGAATGTCAAGAAATATTTACTTGACAAGCAACCTATAATAACTATATACTGTAAATATAATTCATGTTTTGAAAATCAAAGGATTGTAAATAAATGAAAACAGCCGTTAAGTTACGAAAAAGTATAATGTTTTTTGTAAAGCTTTTAATAGTTATTGTGGCGACAACCGGTTTTGCCGAAATATGGAATGTCAATTATATTGAGTCCATTTTCAGTAATAAGGGTAACTATGTCGTTTTGCTTTCCTATGTTCTGATTTTTTTTACATTTGCCTCGCTTTATAATGCCTTTAAAATAGGTATTTACAGACTTCATGAGATTATTTACAGCTTTTCTCTCGCGGCTGTGTTTACGAATGTTATAATGTATCTTGAGCTTTCGCTTATCGCGAGAAGTATGGTTGCGGTAAAGCCCCTGCTTATAGGAACTGTTTATCAGATTATATCACTTGCTCTTTGCGCTCTTTGCGCAAATTCGATTTATTTCGAGCTTCATCCCGCGAGAAATCTTGTTGCAATTTTCAGCGACTATAAATCGGGATTTGAGCTTATTAAGAAAATGAGCAAAATTTCGGACCGATTTCATATTGCCTGCGGTCTTAATGCCGCGAGCACTCCTATTGAGCAGATAAAAAAGCAGATTGACCGTTATGAAGCCGTTCTTATCTGCGATCTTGATAAGAATTTGCAAAAGGAAATTATGTCCTATTGCTATACCAATGAAAAAAGAACATATCTTTTGCCAGATATAACCGATATTATTATAAACAACAGCTATGAAATACAGATAAGCGATACGCCTGTTTTGATGAGCCGAAACAGAGGACTAACGCCCGAACAGAAGATTATAAAAAGAATAATGGATATCGTTATTTCCTCCGTCGGTCTTATTATAGCAAGCCCGTTTATGCTGATTTGCGCGGTTGCAATCAAGCTTGACGACGGCGGACCTGTATTTTATAAGCAAAACAGAATTACGGAAAACGGAAGAATTTTCAATATATTAAAATTCCGCTCCATGAGGACCGACGCCGAAAAGGACGGGGCTAAAAAAGCCGTCAATGATGACGACAGAATTACAAGAGTCGGCAGAATTATCAGAGCCTGCCGAATGGACGAGCTTCCTCAGCTTATCAATATTTTAAAGGGCGATATGTCCATGGTAGGACCGAGACCCGAAAGAATAGAAAATGTTTATGAATACACCTCTGCGTATCCCGAATTCGCCTTAAGGCACAGGGTAAAGGCAGGACTTACGGGCTTTGCCCAGCTTTACGGAAAATACAACACATCTCCTGAGGATAAGCTGAATATGGATTTAATATATATTGAAACCTATTCGCTTTTACAGGATATAAAGCTTTTGATTTTGACCTTTAAAATTCTTTTTATGAAGGAAAGCACCGAGGGCTTTGACGAAAAGGCAAATAAAAACACTAAAAATGAGGAGAAAAAATAAAATGGGATTTAATGCGACGCTTATCGTTATGGCGGCAGGAATGGGAAGCCGTTTCGGCGGATTAAAGCAAATTGAGCCTATAGGCCCTAATGGCGAGGCTTTGCTTGATTTTTCTGTTTATGACGCAAAGGAGGCAGGCTTTAATAAGGTAGTATTCGTAATAAAGCATGCCATAGAAAAGGACTTTAAGGAGACTGTCGGCAAAAGAATTGAAAAAATAATTGATGTTGATTATGTCTATCAGGAAACAGATAAGCTCCCTGAGGGTTTTGTCTGCCCGAAGGACCGCGAAAAGCCGTGGGGAACAGGTCATGCGATTTATTGCTGTAAGGATATTGTTGATACTCCGTTTGCGGTTATCAATGCCGATGATTATTACGGTAAATCAGCTTTTAAGGCTATATACGAGCACCTTAAAAACGAAAGTGGAGATTACTGCATGGTAGGCTTCCGCCTTAAAAATACCCTCACTGAAAACGGAACGGTTTCAAGAGGCGTTTGCAATGTTGAAAACGGATATCTTACAGGTATCACCGAAAGAACTAAAATCAAGGACTGTAAGTATACCGAGGACGGCGAAAACTGGACTGCACTTGCCGAGGACACGCTCGTTTCAATGAATATGTGGGGCTTTACAACCGATATTTTTGATTATCTCGGCAGGGATTTCAATGAGTTTTTAAAAAATTCCATTTCAGTTCCGAAATCGGAATTCTATCTTCCGTCGGTAGTAGCCGACCTGATTTTGAAGGATATCAAAAAGGTAAAGGTGTTAATAGCCGAGGATAAGTGGTACGGCGTGACATATAAGGAAGATAAGGAGCAGGTTGTAAAAGCTTTAAGAGAAAAAATCGAAAACGGAGAATACGGTTCTCTTTAATTTGATAAATTAAAAAACGCTTTGGCTTTAGTATTTTGCCAAAGCGTTTTTTTGTATGACATATTGCTTTTTGATTTCTCATATAATTTTTTAAGACTAATGAAAATATGAGAAAGGCTGGTTAAAATGAAAGAATTTTATCCCGAGGGCTTTATCGGAACTACCTATGAGAACAGAAAAAGTATGTCAACTCCGGCAATGCTTTATCAGGCACAGTCGGCTTCAAGTATTCTTGAGGCAAATGTGATAATGTGCGACGCCGAGCATAATATGACGGTCGATTTAGGCTGTATGAAGGGTGTAATTTCCCGTGAGGACGGAGCGATAGGAATAAGCGAGGGAACAACAAGGGATATCGCTCTTATTTCAAGGGTCGGAAGACCTGTAAGCTTTTGCGTAACAGCTATAAAGACCGATAAATACGGAAAGCTTTATGCTCAGCTTTCCAGAAAAAAAGCTCAGGAAATATGTAAAAACGAATTTTTAAAAAAGCTGACTGCCGGCGATGTTATAAATGCTAAAATCACTCATCTTGAAAGCTTCGGCGCCTTTTGCGATATCGGATGCGGAAATGTCGCTCTTCTTCCTATTGACGCGATTTCCGTTTCGAGAATTTCCCACCCTAAGGATAGGTTAAGGGTCGGCGAAAATATAAAGGCGGTAATAAAATCGGTGGCGGGCGACGGAAAGATAACCCTTTCGCAAAAGGAGCTTTTGGGCACTTGGCAGGAAAATGCCGATATGTTTTCTCAGGGACAGACGGTGTCGGGAATTGTCAGAAGTATTGAGGAATACGGAATATTTGTCGAGCTAACGGCAAATCTTGCGGGTCTTGCCGAGCCGAAAGCAGGGGTGACGGTAGGACAGCAGGCAAGCGTTTACATAAAAAGCATAATTCCCGAGAAAATGAAAATAAAGCTTATAATTATCGACAGCTTCGAATCAAAGGAAAGATTCTTAACAAAATACTTTTATACAAAGCCTCATATTTCAAAATGGGAATATTCGCCCGAGTCCTGTCCTAAAAAAATAACCTCCGAATTTATTTGACTTGATTTTACCGTTTTTAAGGGTTATAATATATTAAAATTATAATAAAAAACGGTGATTTAAAAATGAGTGAAAATTGCAGCGGAAATTGCTCTTCCTGCCAAACGGATTGTAATGAAAGGAAAAGCTTTATTGAAAAAACAGGCGAATTCAATAATATAAAGCATGTTGTTGCGGTAGTCAGCGGAAAAGGCGGCGTCGGAAAATCCTCCGTTACATCGCTTTTGGCGGTTGAGCTTAAAAACAAGGGCTATAATGTCGGAATTCTTGACGCGGATATAACAGGACCCTCAATTCCTAAGGCTTTCGGCATAACCGAGCGCGCAATGCAGAACGATATCGGTATAATTCCTGCCGAGAGTAAAAACGGAATAAAAATAATGTCTGTAAATATGATGCTTCCTGAAAGCGATACTCCCGTCGTCTGGAGAGGTCCCGTAATCGCTGGAGCAGTCAAGCAGTTCTGGACAGATGTTGTATGGGGAGACCTTGATTATCTTCTTGTCGACTGTCCTCCCGGAACAGGCGATGTTCCGCTTACGGTTTTTCAGTCCATTCCGCTTGACGGCGTAATCATTGTATCAACTCCTCAGGACCTTGTTTCAATGATAGTTAAAAAAGCCGTTAATATGGCAAAAATGATGAATGTGAAAATTTTGGGATTGGTTGAAAATATGAGCTATTTTGTATGTCCCGATTGTAATAAAAAGCACTATATTTTCGGCGAATGCACCGATATTGCTAAGGAAACGGGACTTGAAATGCTGGCTGAGCTTCCCATAAATTCAAATCTTGCGAGAATGGAAGATGCGGGCTCTGTAGGAAATTATAAAGAAAACTATCTTGAAAAAGCCGTAGAAAAATTAGAAAAATTATAAACTTTTCGGCTGCCGTAAGGCAGCCTTTTTTGGGTGAAGAATATGAGAATGAGAAAGAAAAAGCATTTAGGTGTCAGGCTTGAAGCGGTAAGCGATATTTTATATCTAAGCTACAGCGAGGACCGGAATTTCAATACCGCAAAAAACGATAAGGATTATATAGATTTAATAGGCTGGTTTAAATCGGATAAGCCGCTGGTTCTTGAAATCGGATGCGGAAAAGGGAAGTTTGCCGCGGAATATGCGCTTAAAAATCCCGATATAAACTTTATTGCGGTAGAAAAAGACCCGAATGTTATCGTCAGCGCCTGTGAAACGGCAAAGGCTAAAAATATTCCTAATCTTAGATTTATCTGCTGCAGCGCGGAATATCTTGAAAGGCATTTAAAGGAAAAAAGTGTAGGTCTTATTTTCCTTAATTTTTCCTGTCCGTTTCCTAAAAATAAATATGCTTCTCACAGGCTTACCTCTAAGCGTTTCCTTGATATCTACAAGGTGCTTCTTAATGACGGGGGAGAGATACATCAGAAAACCGATAATATGCACTTCTTTGAATTTTCTCTCGAACAGCTTTCGCAAAACGGCTTCGGACTTAAAAACATTTCCCTTGATTTACATAACAGCGGCTTTGAGGGAAATATAGAAACCGAATATGAAAATAAATTTGCCTCTCTCGGACAACCTATATACAGGCTGGAGGCTTTTATTAACTGACAGTTAATATATTCGTAAAAAATATATGTTAGAATTTAAGATATAAAATAACCGAGGTAGAATATGGCGGATAAAAAAGTCAGCGAAACTATAAGACAGCAGCGCTTTGCCCAAAAGGAATTTTTAGAGCTTAAAAAAATGGAAAGCGGCGAAATAAAGCCCGAGCCAAAGCCGTCGGAAATCGACTCAGAGCCTAAAACCTTTAAGGGAAAGCTCAGTAATATCTGGTATCATTTTAAATGGGCTATAATTTCGGTCGCTTTAGCTGCGGTCGTAATTTCGGTCTGCATCGCTCAGTGCGCTTCAAGAACGGATTATGATATGAAGATTGTGGTCTATTCCGAATCGACATATATTCCAGACGAGCTCAATAATCTTATGGCAGAATATATCGAAAAAATCTGCCCCGATATTAACGGAAACGGAAAAACCGATATTCAGGTTATAAACTGCTCTTATTCCGATAAAAGCACCGACGCGCAAAATCAGGTTCTCGCAAAAACAAAGCTGCAAACCTCGCTTGCCGCAGAGGACAGCGCTTTTATCTATATTACCGACGAAAAGGGTCTTGATTATTTAAATCAGATTGCCGAGGGAGTATTTCACGGCGAGTCCGTTAAATTAGATGGGGATTTTTATGATTACTGCAATAAAAACGATTTGATGAAGCTGCCCGACGGGCTTTATATTTCCTGCCGTGAGATTGAGGGCGCGGCTATAGGAAAATCCAAAAACGCAAAGAAGATTTTTGACGCTTCGCAAGAGGTTATGGAAAAAATAGGAGTGAAATCCGAATGAAGATAAAATTAAATCCCGATAAAAAAGTCGTGGAAACGGTCAAAAAGGGACTTAAGGAGCGCGGCGGCTACTGCCCGTGCAGAATTCAAAAGAATGAAGATACAAAATGTATGTGCAAGGAGTTCAGGGACCAAATTGCCGACCCCGATTTCGAGGGCTTCTGCCACTGTATGCTCTATTATAAGGAAAAATAGTAAAAAGCAGCCGTGTTTTTCGGTTGCTTTTTGCAATTTATTGCAAAAAAAAGGCTTTAAAACATTGACAAAATGCGGTTTTTTTGGTAAAATAATATGAAATATTTTTTATTCCGGAGGGCGAAAAATGGTTGTCAGTATGACAGGCTTCGGGAGAGCTAAAAAATCTGTCGGCGATTTTGAGACTTTAGTTGAAATAAAATCGGTAAATAACAGATTTTTTGAATACACTTCGAGAATTCCGAGGGCTTATCAGTTTCTCGATGAAGGCTTGAAAAGCCTTATCAAGGATAGGGTTTCAAGAGGTAAGGTTGATGTAAGCGTTAATATAAGCAATAAAAGCGAGAATTCGGTTTGTTTTTCCGTCAATGAGGAATACTTATCTAATCTGCTCGCGGCTTACACAGCGGCGGCTAAAAAATTCAAAATCAAAAATGATATCAAGCTGTCAGACTTAACGGATAATCCTGAAATCTTTTCAGTATCAAAAGCGGATGTTGACGAAAAGGAAGCCGAAAATGCCTTGCTTTCCACGGCAAAAGAGGCGCTTGACGGGTTTATTGCAATGAGAGCCACCGAAGGAGAAAAATTAAAGACTGATATAAATTCAAGGGCTGATAAAATTCTTGAATGCGTTTCATTCGTTGAAGAAAGGTCTCCGCGGTCGGTTGCTTCGTATGCCGAAAGATTAAAGCAGAAAATTGCAGAGCTTGCTGGCGACACTTCATTTGACGAGGGCAGGCTTTTAACAGAGGTTGCAATATTCGCGGATAAGATAGCGGTAGACGAGGAAACGGTAAGGCTAAAAAGCCATATTTCACAGCTTAAGGCATTGCTTGAAACAGGCGGACCAATCGGCAGAAAGCTTGATTTTATAGTTCAGGAAATGAACAGAGAAGCTAATACAATAGGCTCTAAGGCGCAGGATATTGAGATTACCCGCACCGTCCTTGATATCAAGGCGGAAATTGAAAAAATCCGTGAGCAGATTCAGAATATAGAATAAGGGAAATTTATGAAGCTTGTTAATATCGGATTCGGAAATATGGTTAGCGCTAACAGAATAATCGCTATCGTAAGCCCCGAATCGGCACCGATAAAAAGAATAGTGCAGGACGCAAAGGAACGCGGCGCACTGATTGACGCAACCCACGGCAGACGCACGCGCGCGGTCATTATAACCGACAGCGACCATGTAATTCTTACCTATCTGCAGTCTGAAACGGTTTCAAATAAAATTATCGCCGACGACGATATTATTGAGGATGAGGATGAAGAGGATGAGTAAGGGTAATTTATTTATAATTTCAGGTCCTTCGGGCTCGGGCAAGGATACGGTGCTTGCAAAGGTCTTTGAAAAGTATCCCGAAATTTTCTTTTCGATTTCTTCGGTTACAAGACCGATGAGAAAGGGAGAAAAAGAGGGAGAAAAGTATAATTTTATTTCTCGGGAAAAATTCGAACGGATGATAACCGAGGGGCTTTTGCTTGAGCATAATGTTTTTGTCGATAATTATTACGGCACACCGAAGGCTCCCGTTGTAGAGCATATTGAAAGCGGCAGAGATGTAATTATCGAGGTCGATGTAAACGGCGCGGCGCAGATCCGCTCAAATTATAAAGAGGCTGTAAGCATTTTTATAATGCCGCCGTCATTAAAGGTATTAAAAGAAAGGCTTTCGGGAAGAGAAACTGACTCAAAAGAAGTTATCGAAAGCAGAACAAAGGCGGCTCTTGCCGAAATCGCAAGGGCTGACGAGTATGATTATATAGTTATAAACGACAGCCTTGAAAAAGCCGTCGATGATGTTTGTGCGATTATAAGAAGCTGTTCTTTAACAGAAAAATCTCAGGAACATCTTATAAACGAAGTTTTGTCTAAATAAGAAAGGAATGCTTTATATGTTAAATCCGGCAATCGGCAAATTGATTGAATTCTATGACAACAGATACCGTCTCGTTACGGACATTGCGAAATGCGCCCGCGAGGTTTCCGAGGAGGCAGAGAAAAACGGCGAAATTCTCATTGAAAAGCCTGTAAGCATTGCGATAAATAAGCTTGCCGAGCAAAATCATCTTATTTAATTAAAATTTTTCGGGTGGGGGGTGTACTTTTATGGTAACTGCTCAGATAGTTCTTCACGGTGCTTCTGCGGCTTACGATAAAAAGTACACCTATGCTGTTTCAGAGGAGCTTTTAAGCAAAGCTAAGGCGGGCTGCAGAGTTACGGTGCCTTTCGGAAGAAGCAATATAAAAAAGCAGGGAATGATTTTAAATATTTCTCAGTCCGATGATAAAAAATTAAAGTTTATCTCGGAGATTATTGACGAAAAGCCTGTTTTAAATGATGAAAGTTTAAAGATGTGCGAGTGGATGAAGGAGCATACCTTCTGCACTTATTTTGACGCAATCCATGCTCTCCTCCCGACGGGTCTTACCTATAAATTCGTTGATTACTATACCGCAAACGGCGAGTTCTGCACAGGGCTTTTAAGCGAAAACGAAAAGGAAGTTTATGATTTTATACTTTCAAACGGACATGCCGATATAAAAAAGCTTAAAAAAGCCTTTCCCGATGCGGAAAAAAATGCCGAATCGCTTGTTTTAAAGGAAGCTGTGTTTAAAAACAGCGAGCCTAAAAGAAAAATGGGCGACCCGATGAGAAAATATGTAAGACTGAATGCTGATTTTGATAATTCGTCACCGCTTACACAAAGGCAAAAGGAAATTGTTGAGGTTTTAGAAACTGTCGGCTGCGTAAGCCTGAAGGAAATTCAGTATTTTACGGGCGTTTCTCTTTCGGTTATTTCGGCGCTTGAAAAAAAGGGTGCGGTAGAGGTTTTTGAAAAGGAAGAGCCTAGATACAGCTTTAAAGGGGAAAAAGAAGGAAATCAGACTCCTATAAAGCTTACGGACGAGCAAAACAAAGCGTTTTTGGGTCTTGAGGGTCTTTTGAATGAAAATAAAGCCCATACCGCTCTTTTATACGGCGTTACGGGAAGCGGGAAAACGCAGGTTTTTCTAAAGCTTGCCGACAGCGCTTTAAGAAAAGGTAAATCCGTTATAATAATGGTTCCCGAAATCGCGCTTACACCGCAGATTATAAATATTTTTTCATCCCGTTACGGCAGTAAGACCGCTGTTTTTCACAGCGCAATGTCGCTTGGAAGAAGAATGGAAGAATATAACCGTGTTAAAAGCGGCGAAGCGAAAATTGCCATAGGAACCAGAAGCGCGGTGTTCGCTCCTACTGATAATTTGGGTCTTATAATTATAGACGAGGAGCAGGAGCATACATATAAATCCGAGCAGTCGCCTAAATTCCACGCAAGGGAGCTTGCGGGCTTCAGGGCTAAATATAATAACGCGCTTCTTTGCCTTGCGAGCGCAACTCCTTCTTTGGAGTCCTACAGTAAGGCGCTTAACGGCACTTATAAGCTTTTCACTTTGAAAAACCGCTACGGCGGCTCGGTTTTGCCCGAGAC
>DBKZ01000042.1:14841-33043 GCA_002297415.1 Ruminococcaceae bacterium UBA737 | reverse complement strand
CGAAGTAGTAGATATGAAAAAAGAAATACTAAACGGTAATTCTTCGGCGCTCAGCATGGAGTTAACTCAGGCTATCGACGAGGAATTAAGTCAGAATAAACAGGTTATTTTGCTGCTGAACAGAAGAGGGAGAAACACCTATGTTTCTTGCCCTAACTGCGGCTGGGTCGCGGCGTGTCCTAATTGCAGCGTAACCCTGACATACCATTCTGCAAACGGCAGACTGATGTGCCACTACTGCGGATATTCCGAAAAGGTAACAAAGAAATGCCCTCAGTGCGGCGGTGAGAATGTCAGGTTTATGGGCGTCGGCACTCAAAAGATAGAAGAAGAGCTTAAAATGCTCTTTAATAATGCGAGAATTCTTCGGCTTGACGCCGACAGTACCACAGCAAGGGATTCCTATTCGGAATATCTTACCGAATTCGCCGAGCATAAATACGATATTATGATAGGCACTCAGATGGTTGCTAAGGGTCTTGATTTTCCTAATGTTTCCTTAGTCGGGGTTATAGGCGCCGATATGGCGATGTACAGCGAGGATTACAGAGGCTTTGAAAGAACCTTTTCGCTTATAACTCAGGTTGTCGGACGAGCCGGCAGAAACGGAGGAAGCGGAAGAGCGATAATTCAGACAACCGACCCTCAGAGTAATGTTATTGAGCTTGCAAAGAGACAGGATTACGAGGCTTTTTATGAGTCCGAAATTATGACAAGAAGGCTTATGATTTATCCGCCGTTTTGCACTATTTGTCAGGTCGCGGTAATTTCCGATAAAGCCGATCTTGCGCATGACGCGATAAAAAAGATTTTTGATAATATAACCTCTCTTGTAAACAAGGACAGCGGAACCTATAAGGATATAAAGCTTATAATCTTAGGTCCTGCGCCTGCCTGTGTTTTCAAGGTCAATAATAAATACAGATACAGAATGATAATAAAATGCAAAAACACGGCAAAATTCAGAGAAATGCTTAAAATTGCATCGGATATAAGGCTTTCGGGGAATACAACCGTTTCAATAGATATCGACCCCGAAACAATTCTTTAAAAAGGAGCGCAAAAAATGGCTATAAGAAATATCGTTAAGTTAGGCGATGATATTCTCCGCAAGGTGTGCAGAACCCAGCTTACTTTTGACGAAAGACTCCATACCGTTCTTGACGATATGGCTCAGACTATGTATAAGGCGGAGGGCGTAGGTCTTGCCGCTCCTCAGGTAGGAATATTAAGAAGATATTGCATTGTTGATGTCGGTGACGGGCTTATAGAGCTTATAAATCCCGTTGTAGTCGAGACAAGCGGCTCCCAGACTGGGGAAGAGGGCTGCCTTTCAATCCCAGGGAGATATGAAACCGTTACAAGACCCATGCATGCATTGGTCCGCGCTCAGGACAGATTCGGAAATAATTTCACCGTTGAGGGCGAGGGACTTAAGGCCAGAGCGCTTTTGCATGAAATTGACCATTTAGACGGAATTTTATATATAGATAAAGCTGATAAGGAGAAATAAATGCGAATAGTTTTTATGGGCACTCCCGAATATTCGGTTGAAACTTTAAAAGCTCTGATAAAAGCGGGACATGATGTAAAAGCGGTGTTTGCTCAGCCCGATAAGCCTGTCGGCAGAAAACAGATTTTAACCGCACCGCCCGTCAAGGTTTTTGCAATTGAACATAATATTCCCGTTTTTCAGCCAGCTAAGATAAAAAATAATGACGAGGTTTTGTCCGTTCTTAAGAATATTGACGCAGATATAATCGTTGTTGTAGCCTACGGAAAAATTCTTCCTAAGGAAATCCTTAATATGTATAAATACGGCTGTATAAACGGACATGCCTCATTGCTCCCGAAATATAGGGGCGCGTCTCCTATCCAGTGGGCAGTTGTAAACGGCGAAACGCAGACCGGCGTTACCGTTATGCAAATGGACGAGGGAATGGATACAGGCGATATTATAGATACCTGTAAGGTCGAAATTTCTGATAACGATACGGCTGACAGCATGTTTGATAAGCTTGCGCCGGTTTCCGCCGAGCTTACCGTTAAGGTGCTTGAAAGTATTGAAAACAATACCGCCGATAAACACAAGCAGGACGAAGAGAAAGCCACCTATGCTCCGATTATCAAAAAGGAAATGGCTCATCTTGATTTTAATAAGAATGCGCATACAGTAAGGTGCGCTGTCAGAGGATATTATTCATGGCCTTGCGCATTTTTCTTCTTTAAGAATAAGAGAATAAAGGTCATAGAATGCTCGGAAGCCCGAGGAATCGGCATTGAAGCAGGCGAATTAAAGGCAGTAAATAAAGAGCTGTTTGTTTCATGCGGTGATAATACCGCCGTAAGGCTCGATATTATTCAGCCTGAAGGCTCAAAACCGATGAAAGCCTCCAATTGGCTGAACGGAAACAGCATTGAAAACGGCGAAAGAGCAGAATAATATGGCAAGTGCAAGAAAAACCGCTGTTGATATATTATGCGCTGTAGAGTCTGAGTCAGCTTATTCGAATATAACCGTTAATAAGTATCTTAAGGACAGCAATTTAAATCCCTCCGACAAGGCGCTTGTCTCAAATCTGGTTTATGGTGTGCTTGACAGAAAAATCACCTTGGATTATATCATTTCAAGCTTTATAACCTCAAAAGTAAGCAAGCTTAAGCCTGTAACTCTCAATTCGCTTCGCATAGCGGTTTATCAGATAAAATATCTTGAAAAAATTCCCGACAGCGCCGCGGTAAACGAATCGGTTAATATCGTAAAGGCTTCAAAGGAAAGATATAATTCATCGTTTGTAAACGGCGTTTTAAGAAGCTTTTTAAGAAAAGGGTGCGAAATTCCCGATGATGACAGCTTAAATTCTCTTTCGGTTAGATATTCCTGTCCTGTATCTCTTATTGAAAGCTATATAAATGATTACGGATTAAGCGCCGCAAAGGGAATTCTTGATTTTTCTCTGCTTGCGCCGCCGGTAATAATAAGAGTAAATAATTGCAAAACCGAATTAAAAGAGCTGCAAATGCTTCTTTTAAACGAGGGAATAGAAACAAATAAGGTAAGAGGAAATTGCCTTGAGGTAAGCTCAGGCGAGGATAAGCTTTTTAGCGTCAGCGCTTTTAAAGACGGGCTTTTCCATGTTCAGGATACGGCGTCTCAGATAAGCGTTGAAAAGGCGGAATTATTACCTAAAACAAGAATTCTCGATATGTGTTCGGCCCCCGGGGGAAAAGCCTTCACGGCGGCGGAAATAATCGGTGACGACGGCGAGATAATCGCCTGCGATAAATACGAAAAGAGAACAGAACTTATAAGTAACGGCGCTAAGAGACTCGGTCTTAAAAGCATAAAATGCAAAACTGCGGACGCAACCGTATATAATAAGGATTTCGGAATGTTTGACAGCGTTCTTTGCGATGTTCCGTGCTCAGGGCTCGGAGTTATAAGAAGAAAGCCCGAAATAAAATATAAGAATTTTGAAGAATTCCAAGGTCTTGAAAAAATTCAGCTTGAGATTTTAAATAATGCGGATAATTATCTAAAAGTAGGCGGCAGACTTTTTTATTCCACCTGTACTCTTAGAAAGGCGGAGAATGAGGGCATTTTAAATAGTTTTCTTGACAAGCATCCGTGTTATGAGTTAAAATATCATCATACATATTTGCCGCACATTGATAAGACGGACGGCTTTTTCTGTGCGTTGCTTATAAAAAGCAGGTGAGATTATCAGCGATAAATTCGATATCAAGTCTTTTTCCGAAAATGAGCTAAGACAAATGCTTAAAACGCTCGGCGAACCGAAATTCCGTGCAGGACAGCTTTTTAAATGGCTCCAAAGCGGAATTACAAGCTTTGACGAAATGACGAATATCCCGAAATCTCTTCGCAATACATTATCTGAAATCAGCTATCTTGCAAGGGCGGATATCTATAAAAAATATGTTTCGAAAATAGATTCTACGGTTAAATATGTTTTAAAGCTTTATGACGGGGAGCTTATAGAAACCGTTCTTATGAAATATGAGCACGGATATTCTATCTGCGTTTCCTCTCAGGTGGGCTGCAGAATGGGTTGTAAATTCTGCGCGTCGGGACTGAACGGACTTTCAAGAAGCCTTACGGCTTCAGAAATCATCGCTCAGATTTTAACGGCGCAAAAGGATAACGGAATAAGGATTTCCAATGTAGTTATGATGGGAATGGGCGAGCCGCTTGATAATTTTGAAAATTCCGTTAAGTTTTTACAGCTTGTAAGCAACAGCAACGGAGTAAATATAGGACTAAGACATATTTCTCTTTCAACCTCGGGAGTAGTTCCTAAAATTTTAAAGCTTAAGGATTATAATTTTCCTATCACTCTTTCGGTGTCGCTGCATGCTCCCTTTGATGAAATGAGAAGCAGCATAATGCCCGTAAACAATAAATGGCAGATAAGGGAGCTTTTAAGAGCCTGCAAAAGCTATCAAAGCGCTACAACCCGCAGAATTTCTTTTGAATATGCTCTTATAAAGGGTGTAAACGATTCCGAGGAATGCGCAAAAGAGCTTGCGAGGATATTAAAAGGAATAATGTGTCATATAAATTTAATACCGGCAAATCCCGTTAAGGAGAATTCTTTTGAAAAGCCGGATTTAAACAGTATAAAAAAATTCACATCTATGCTTGAAAGGCAAAATATGACCGTAACGGTCCGCAGAACCTTGGGAGCGGATATTTCCGCATCCTGCGGACAGCTTAGAAAAAAGGTAAGGGAGGATGAATGAATTGCAAATTTTCGGTAAAACGGATAGGGGAAAGGTCCGCTCGGATAATCAGGACGCATTTTTCACCGGAGCTTTGGCTGATAATATAAAGCTTGCGGTTGTGTGCGACGGAATGGGCGGAGCAAAAGCGGGAAATATAGCAAGCTCTATGGCTGTTAAGCATATTTCGGAATATATAATAAACTCTTTCAGACCGTCTCTTTCGGCTGACGGAATTATTAAAATAATAAACAATGCCGTTATCTCCGCAAATATCGTTCTTTATGACGCGGCGAATTCACACGCCGAACTTAAAGGAATGGGAACTACCGCCGTTGTTGCCGTAGTCTGCGATTCTTCGGTTTATATATGCAATATCGGCGACAGCCGCGCGTATAAAATCAACTCTAACGGTATTTCTCAGATAACACGCGACCACTCGGTTGTTCAGTCACTCGTCGAAAGCGGAGAGCTGACGGCGGAGGAAGCAAGGGTACATCCCGATAAAAATGTTATTACAAGGGCGCTCGGAACAGAAAAGAATGTTGTATGTGACTGCTATGAAATAGGCTTTGATAAAGACGATATACTGCTTTTCTGCACGGACGGATTAACCAATTTCCTTGATAATGAAAGTATTTTAAAGTATATCCGTAATTCAGAGATAAGCTCTGTATGCGAAAAACTTATAAACGCCGCTAATATGTCGGGCGGCGGAGACAATATTACGGCTGTTGTTTGCTGTAAATAACTGTAGTGTGAAAGGATACTTGATATGGATAGATTTGTCGGAAAAAGATTAGACGGAAGATATGAAATTCAAGAGGTCATCGGTGTAGGCGGAATGGCGGTAGTCTATAAGGCTTACGATAATGTCGAGGATAGAATAGTCGCTATGAAAATCCTTAAGGATGAGTTTACATCAAACGAGGAATTCATAAGAAGATTTAAAAATGAATCCAAGGCAATTGCCGTTCTTTCTCATCCTAATATAGTTAAGGTTTATGATGTCTGCTTCGGCGATGTTATTCAGTATATCGTAATGGAGTATATTGACGGTATTACTTTAAAGGAATACATCGAGCGCGAGGGAAGCTTAAGGTGGCAGGACGCCGTTCATTTCACAATTCAGATTTTAAAGGGACTTCAGCATGCTCATGATAAGGGTATTGTGCATAGAGATGTTAAGCCTCAGAATATAATGGTTCTGCCTGACCGCACCATAAAGGTTACGGATTTCGGTATTGCGAGATTTGCAAGAAGCGAACAGCGCACTATCACCGATAAGGCAATAGGCTCTGTTCATTATATTAGCCCTGAGCAGGCAAGAGGAGAAAAGACCGACGAGAAAACGGATATTTATTCCGTCGGCGTTATGCTCTATGAAATGCTTACGGGTAAATTGCCGTTTGAGGCGGACAGCGCCGTTTCCGTTGCGATAATGCAGCTTCAGCGCGATCCTGTTCTTCCTACGCATATAAACCCCTCGATTCCTTTGGGACTTGAGCAGATTACAATGCACGCAATGCAGAAAAGCACCGAAAGAAGATACCAGTCTGCCGCGGAAATGCTTTGTGACCTTGAGGTGTTTAAAAAAGACCCCTCCGCACAGTTTGACTATTCTTATTTTGTTGACGATTCGCCGACTAAATATATCGGCAATATGGAAGCCGCTCCCGTTATCGAAGAAAATGAAGAGACGGAAGAAAAGAAGTCAAAAAGCAAAACAATTCCTATTCTTGCGGGAATTGCCGCAACCTTGGTTATAGTAGTTGCGATTGTTTTAGGCGTTTTCGCAAAGTCGATATTCGGCTCTAAAAAGACAAAGGAAATCGAATGTGAAAACTTTGTCGGTATGACTATGACCGAAATCGAAGAAAAATCGGATATGTATAAAAACCGCGACAAGGACGGTTATAAATATAAATTCGTTCAGGTTACCCGCGCTAATGACGAATATCCCATAAATCAGGTATTCGACCAGTCTCCGAAGGCAGGAAAGAAGATAAAAGCAGGAACTAAAATAACCCTTTATATCAGTCTCGGCGAAGCAACTCAGGTTTTGCCCGATCTTCGCAATCATAAGGCAGGCGAGGCTTCCACAACCCTTTCCACCTATGATGTCAAGGTTGAAATCATAAAAGAAAACAGCAGTGAGGTTGAGGAGGGATATGTTATAAAAACAGATCCTAAACAGGGAACTGCTATCACAAAGGGTGAGGTTGTAAAGGTTTATGTAAGTCTCGGCGCGGCAGAGGTCAAGGTCGATGTTCCCGACCTTGTAGGCTTAAGCGAGGAAAGCGCTAAAAAAGAGCTTACAGACAAGGGACTTTTGGCTCAGGTTAAAACAGAAAATCTTTCTAAAAATGATAAGTATTATAAAGCGGGTTATGTTTTCAAGCAGGATCCAAGCGTAGGCTCAGCTCAGCTTGCGGAAGGCTCAACTGTTACCATATATGTTAGCACTGGTAAGTATGAATATAACAATAAGGTTACTGTATCCTTGCCAAAGCTTAAAAACATTTTCGGTCAGGTTGCAATTTATTCTGGCGATAATAAACAGCTTGCCATAAGCAACAGCATTGATTTTACCAACGGCGGCAGTTATACATTTTCTGTTACATCTACCAATGACAGCGAATTATATACAATAAGAATATTTGCAAATGATAAGGATGAAAAGTATCAGGAAATCAAATTTGACTGTAAAACAGGCGATTCCTTTGTTCAGCACGAATATTCAATAGCCTCAAAGTTTAATCAAAACACATCAACCAACAGCTGATATATGAACGGAATAGTTGTAAAAGCAATATCGGGATTTTATTATGTTTACAGCAATAAAACGACTTATGAATGTAAGGCGCGGGGAAGCTTTCGGAATACGGGAGCTTCCCCCATTGTAGGTGATTATGTAGGATTTTCGGTGCTTTCCGATAAAAACGGAGTAATAGAAAGTATTCATCCGAGAAAAAATTTCTTAGACAGACCTCTTATAGCGAATATTGACAGAATATTTATTGTCTCCGCTTTTAAGACGCCGTCCCCCGATACTTACCTGATCGACCTGATGTCGGCAATTTGTATCTATAAAAAAATCGAGCCTGTCATAGTATTCAATAAAAGCGATATGGGCTCTTTTGAAAATTTCGAAAGAATATACCGTAATTCGGGACTTAAAACTCTGACGGTTTCCGCTAAGAATAACGATAATACCGAAAGCTTAAACGGGCTGACATCCGGAAAGGTCTGCGCATTTATCGGAAATTCGGGAGTCGGGAAATCAAGCCTTATAAATGCCTTGAATGCGGATTTAATGCTGAAAACGGGCGAGGTAAGCGAAAAGCTTGGAAGGGGCAGACATACCACGCGCCATACAGAGCTGTTTATAAGGGAAAACGGCGCTTTTATAGTCGACACCCCGGGATTTTCTTCGCTTGATATTTCTGATGACCCGTTAGGCTTCAGAGATAATCTTCCGCTTTGCTTTCCGGAATTTAAGGAGTATCTGGGGCTTTGCAGATTTTCGGACTGTACACACACAACCGAGCCGAAATGTAGTATTGCAGAGGCAGTCAAAAACGGAAAGATAGAAGTGTCGAGGTATGAAAGCTATAAAAAAATATTTGCGGATTTAAAGGATTTCAAATCTTGGAATTTAAAATAAAGCTATGTCGATTTTGGGAGAGTTGATTTATGAATTTTGTTGATTTTTTGCTGTTAGGCGTAGGGCTTTCTATGGACGCCTTTGCGGTTTCGGTATGTAAGGGGCTTAAAATGCCGAAAATCAATTTAAAGCAGACCTTTGTTATTTCGCTGTTTTTCGGCGGATTTCAGGCTTTAATGCCTCTTATAGGCTGGTTTTTAGGCTCAAAATTCAGCGACTATATTCAGAAAATCGACCATTGGGTTGCGTTCGTTTTGCTTGCTTTTATCGGCGGAAAAATGATTTTCGAAGCTCTGCATGATAATAAATCCGAAGAGGAAGAAACGGCAAAATTCGATATAAAAGAATTGTTTTTAATGGCGGTTGCGACCAGTATTGACGCACTGGCTGTCGGGATAGTTTTCGCAATGCAGAAAGCCGATATCTTCGGCGGCATAACCGTTATAGGTCTTACAACATTTTTTATTTCCGGAATAGGAGTTTTTATCGGCCATAAATTCGGAGAAAGATATAAAACGAGGGCTGAAATAGTCGGCGGTGTTATTCTTATTCTGATAGGCTTAAAAATTCTTATTGAAGATTTATTGGGCTGATAAGCTTTCGGGTGAAAAATTGTGCGGCAAAATAATTTTTTCTCTAAAGCTTTAATGTTCGTAAAATGCTTTTTAACGGCGGACCGTCCGTTGCTGCTTCCTGCACTGTTTTGTGCGATGACTTCATATTTCGCTTTGAAGTCCGATATTATGCTTACGGCAACGGTTGTTCTTATTTCTTCTGTTATTGCAATTTCTATCTTTTTCAGATTTTCCGTTAAGAATCTCGTCGGATATCTTTTCTGCGTAGTACTTGCATTTTCGGTATTCAGTTTTAAAAACGATATCAATATCTCAAAGCAAAGCTCGACGCAAAAGCTAAGAGGCGATTTTCTGATTACCGAAATGAATGAAACCGATAACGGATTTAACGGTGTTATGAAGGTCGGAAAATGCAGTAACCATGATATTAAGCGCGGAACTAAAATCAGCTTTTATACTTCGAAGCCCGATTTTAAGACAGGCGACAGAATTCTTTCCGAGATTGAAACGGAATCTGCACTAAACGGCGAATACGAGGAATACAATCTTTCCGAGGGTATTTTATACAGCTCTAAGATAGACGGAATTGTTGCAGTAAGCGGTAAAAACAGAATTTATTCCGTTGCGGAAGGAACCAGAAATTACATAAATTCTCTTATAAGCGATTATACGGATAAAAATGTTTCTTCTACTATAGCAGGACTTTTGATAGGCGATAAGTCGGGATTTTCCGATGAGTTTTCAGAAAATATCAGGCATTCGGGCGTAAGCCATGTTATGGTAGTTTCGGGTATGCACCTTGCGATAATAATGTCTGCCGTAAACTCCTTTATAAAGAAGATGTTTTATAACAGATTTATTAGATTTGTTTGCTCCGCTTCTTCGGTTTTCTATATTATGGCGGTCTGCGGATTTACTCCGTCAATTCTTAGAGCAGGACTTATGTATATAATTTTATCCTCCTCGATTTTGTGCGGAAGAGACGGCGATTCGGTTAACGCGCTTTCGCTGTCGGTATGCTTTATTTTGATATTTTCACCATGCACAGTGTTTAATATTTCATTTCAGCTGTCCGTGCTGTCAACCTTGGGTATTCTGCTTTTGAATCCTGTTTTCGAAAGGTGCCTGAGATTAAAGAATGACTTTACGGGGAAGACGGTTTCTTCAATTCTTACATCTGTTTCGGCGCTTATATTTACAGCTCCTGTAACAGTGCTTAAATTCAAGGAATTTTCTCTTTCGGCATTGCTTACAAATCTTCTTATTTCTCAGGCGGTTACGGCAGTGCTTGTCGGAATGCTGATAACGGTATTCGTCTCTGCCATTCCGTTAGTGTCAGCGGCGGTAAGTCCGATGTTTAAATTGCTGTCTCTTTTCGTCAGATACATAAATTATATTATAAATACTTTGGGCAGTATGAGAGATTCCTATATAGAATGCGGAAAAGGCTTTCTTATTTTAACGCTGTCGGTTTGGATAATATCGGTATTGCTGTTAAGAACATTAAAGGCTTTAAAAATAATTAAAGGTAAAGAAAAGGGTGAAATAATTGGCGGTAACAGCAGAATTTCAGTTAATAAAGCTTCTTAAATCGGGTTTTTCTTCGGTTCGCTCATTCATTCTTTTCGGGGAAGATTTATACCTTTTGGATTTTTATTTCAAAAAAATTTCTTCAAAATCTTTTGACGGCGACCCGTTTTTCAATTTTCAGAAATTCAGCGGCGAAATAAATCTTTCCGATGTTGCAAATGCCGTTGAGCAGATGCCGATGATGTCGGATAAAAAATGTATTTTTATAGACGACTTCGATTTTGAGCATTGCGCAAAATCCGATTTTGATTCATTATGCGCAATTTTAGAGGATATCCCGGATTACTGCACGGTTATTCTTAAGTTTGAAACTGTTGAGTGCGATATTAAAAGAAGCGCTAAATTTAAAAAATTGGTTTCGTGCGCCGAAAAGGGAAAGGGAATAGCGGTAAACCTCGAACACCGCCGAGCCGCCGAGCTTGCAAAAATGCTTTGCGACGGCGCTAAAAAACGCGGCTGCGAGCTTGACAGACCTACCGCCGAATATGCCGTTGAGATTATCGGCGACGATATTTCAACCCTTGAAAACGAGCTTAATAAGCTTTGCTTTTATAAAGAAAACGGGAAGATAGAAAAAGCGGATATTGATATTGCCTGCACAAGATCGATTGAAGCGTCCGTTTATGACTATGTTTCCTGTATTTTTGCGGGCAATGCTTCAAAAGCGCTGAAAAAGCTTGACGATATGTTTTATCTTCATACCGAGCCGATGATAATTCTTTATACTGCCGCATCTTCTTTTGTGGATATGTTCAGGCTTAACAGTGCTTATAAGGTCAAAAAAGGAAAAAATGAGGTTGCAAGTGATTTTTCCTATAAAAATAAGGCTTTTTTATTGGATAAAGCCGCGGCAAATTTAAGAAAATATGACAGCCGAAAGCTTAGCTTAAGCTTAAATGAGCTAATAAAGACCGACAGCGCGCTTAAATCGTTCGGTGCGGACTCTAAGCTTGTGCTGGAGGAAATGACCTTAAAGCTTATTTATATTGCCGTGAAGGGTGATTGATTTGTTAAAGCTTGATTCTGTAGTTATTGTTGAGGGAAAATACGATAAAATTAAGCTTGACGGAATTATTGACGCTTTTATTATCCCTACAAACGGTTTCGGCGTTTTTAAGGACAAAGAAAAAAGAGAGCTTATAAGAAGGGTAGGACTAAAGCACGGTATAATTATCGTAACCGATTCCGACAGTGCGGGAATGCAGATAAGGTCTTATGTTAAAAGCTTTTGCGGAGGGGCTGACATTAAAAATGTTTATCTTCCGCAGGTTAAGGGCAAGGAAAGAAGAAAAAGCACACCGTCAAAGGAAGGCTTCTTAGGTGTAGAGGGCTTTAATAGGGAAGAAATATTAAAGGCATTTAAAAGAAGCGGAATAGAATTCGGCTCAGAATTAAAAAAAGATAAGATAACAAAAACCGATTTATTTTTATGCGGATTAAGCGGTCGGGAAAACAGCAAATCAAAAAGAGACGGTCTTTTAAAAAGGCTTGATTTACCGTCAGGGCTTTCTTCAAGCGCTTTTTTGGACGCCGTAAATTCGGTTTGCACTAAAGAGGAATTTTTAAAAGAGGTGGCGGCATGGCATCAAGAAGCGGACAAAAGCTGAAGCTATTTTATATTATCGAAATACTGAAAAAATATACCGACGAAGAGCATCCTATGAATGCTACCCAGATATGCGATAAGTTATCTGCTTATAATGTTACAGCCGAGCGAAAAGCGGTTTATAATGATATTGAACAGCTTATATTTTTAGGGTTTGATATCATTAAAACACGCGTTCCGCAGTCGGGCTTTTTCTTGGGCTCAAGAGAATTTGAAATTCCCGAAATTTCTCTTCTTTCGGACGCCGTTAAGACAGCGAAATTCATAAGCGTTAAAAAAACGCGCGAGCTTGTAAGCAAGCTTGATGATATGATGAGCGTTTATCAGGTTTCCTCTAAGAAAATGGGAATATATATTGATGAAGACTCAAAAACCAAAAATGAAGAAATTTATTATACTATTGATACCGTTTCACGAGCTATTGAAGACAGAAAGCAGATAAAATTTAATTATACCTTAAGAAAAATAGGGGACAACAAGCAGATTGAGACTAATACCACTGAGCGCACGGTCAGCCCTTATGCGCTTACATGGCAGGACGACCACTATTATCTTATAGGTAATTATGAAAAATACGATAATCTTATCCATTTAAGAATTGACAGAATGCACGCGGCTGAAGAGACTGAGACTCCGATAAGACCTTTTAGCGAGGTCAGCGATTATAAGAATTATTTTGATGTTGCCGATTATACAAAAAGACTTTTCGGCATGTTCGGCGGAAAGATAGAAGAAATTGAGCTTAAATGCTCTAAGGATATGCTTGAACAGGTTTTAGACAGATTCGGAGAAAATATTTTTATTTCAAAGCTTACCGAGAAAACCTTTAATTTTACCTACTCTGCGGCTGTAAGCGACGCGCTTGTGACATGGATTATCAACTTCGGAGATAAAATAGAAGCGGTTAAACCGAAATCATTAAGAAATATGATAAAAGACAGGATAACCTCAATAAATGGGATTTACGGAGATTGAAAATGGAAAAAATATCAATAGAACAGACTGTTGCGGATAAATTAAAAAAGAAAAAGCTTCACATTTCCTTTGCCGAATCCTGCACCGGCGGACTTTGCGCCGCAAGATTTATAAGCGCAACGGGCGCTTCCGAGGTTTTGGACGCTTCGCTTATAACCTATTCTGTAAACGCAAAAATAAGGTATTTAAATATAGGTAGGAATTTGATTGATAAATACGGCGTAGTATCAGAGGAGACGGCGCTTGCTATGGCAAAAGGAGCGGCGCTTAATAATAACGCCGATGTAGGCGTAGGAGTAACGGGCTTTGCGGGTCCGACATCCGATGACCCTAATATCCCCGTGGGAACCGTATGCTTCGGTTTTTATGACAGGGGAAAGGAGATCTGCTTTACAGAGCATTTTAAAGATATGGACAGAAATAAAGTCAGGCTTTCAGCCTCGGACTTTGTTTTTAAAAAGCTTAATGAAATCATATAAAAAAGAGATGTAAAATGCGTCGTACTCTTAAGGACAATAACTTATGAGTACGGGCGTTGCGAGGGCGAAGAATTCACCGAGATTAGTCTATGAAAGGCTTTTCTCGGTGTTTTTCTTTGTGTTTTTAGAGGAAGGATGCCAAACTCGTTGGCTGGCTTCCTTGCAAAGTCATCCGAAATTCGTTGCTTTTATTGAGTTATTCAATCACTTCCCGAGAGAAAATCAAGAGTGCCAAGCGATTGTCATTTGGCATTCTTATTTATCCGTACATTCGATTATTTCTGTATTCTCCGTTACAATAAGAGCAGAAATTAAAGGAGGTCAGAATGGTGAAACAAAAATATTACCTTGCGCTTACGAACGAGGAATGGCGGCTTATGATTGAATGCCTTAACAAACTCCGCAATCGGCTTATATCGGAAGGCAAATACACTGATGCCGTGGATGAGGTGCTTGTTAAAGTAGCAAACGCAAAAATCAAAAAATTCAAGATTGCAGAACGGAGGACTGGACTATGGAAAAATACATTACAGACAAACGAACGGGGCTGAAATATGAGTTGGTCGGTGATTATTACCTTATCGCCGGGGATGATGAGGCAGAGGAAGAACAAAAGCCAATTGGGATATGGGGACAGCGACATTTACGCTATCTGAGAAATCACCGCAAAGTGCTTTACACCAACTTGCTGACAAGCGGCAGATTGAACGGCTATCTTGTTGATATTGATAAGCATGCAGAGGAAATGTTTGAACGGCTTACAAGGCAGATGGCGATAGCGGAGGGCGTTACCGAGCGGTTGAAGGCTGATAACCAAATGGTGTGGGTCGGCAGAATGAACAGCATACGAAATCGAGCTATTGAGATCGTAAACAGTGAACTTATACTCATATAAAATAAGAGGACCGAAACCTATAATGGCTTCGGTCCCCGTTCATTTTATTTTACTGTATTGTTAATTTTCTTTTGCTTTCCGCCACCAATAAATCCTACAATTGTAATCGGGAGTCCGAAGAAAAGGTATATAGGGAAGCAAATTGTACCAATGAGATAGAGTGTGGCAGCAAATTTTGCATTACTGCTCTTTTTCCATGCGTAGGCTATCCAGCCAATAATGCATCCTAAAACAAATGAAACAATATGTATGCACAATAAAATTGTAATAGCATATACGAAATTCATTGCAGGAGAACTCATTCCGAGCAAGTCAAAGGCTAATTCAAAATAATCGCTGATTGCTCCTATAAAATCTGCGCCTCCTGCTTCAATTATAGCGCCACCAAAAGTCCAGAGTAAATAAAACGAGTAAAGCGTTGCCAAAATATTTGATATTAATAAAGTTTTACTTCTTTTCATAAACATTTCTCCTCTTATTGTGCCACTTCAAGTAATTTTTTGTTAACTCGCGTTTGAACGTCAATGTAGTAAGCAAGCTCTGCGTCATTTAGGTCTTCGCTTTCCCATTTGTCAAATTTCTCGACCATATCAGCATATTTGCTCATATATTTTGTATAATCGGCAAGTAGACCAGCATCGTTTGGATTATCACTGTATTTTTTCATAAATGCAACATATTCATCCATAAACGTCTCATAGCTGTCCATTGCATCTTTAAAGTCTTTGCGCATTTCGTTAACAAGGTTCTTACCGCTGTCAGATTCGGTAGGTTTAGACTCAGTTGAATTCGAGGATTTTGACGAAGATGTTGTCGGAGAGCTTTTGCTGTCTTTACTGTTTTTTTCGTCAGGGGCATCAATTTGGATCCTCATAATATTATTGCCCTCATATTTAAGCGAAATGCTCCAACCGTCGTTATCATCGGCATTATAATAATCGTTGCCCTTGTCATAATCGACTGTAAAGCCCTTGTCTGCGCAGGATTCAACATACTCTTCATAGTCTGACTTGCTTGTATTGCCTATGTATACCGAAAAACTATCATTATTTTCATAATCGAATTTTCCGCTTAATGATTTAGGTGACGGCAATCGTTTGCCTGCAGCGCCTGTCGGCCAAGAGATAGCAGCAAACTCCATTGGAGCATAGAGCTGAATACTTAAATCATCAGAATAATGCGAAAGTTCTAAACTGTATCCAGCTTTGTTAAAAGCTTTATATGAGTTAGAATCTTTTTTTGAATCAACGGTGAAGCCTTTGCCAACACAGGCATCCAAATAATTGTTGTATTGATCATCCGTCACTCCTTCAAGAGAAACCCAAAATTCTTCATCCGAGTTTTCATAGAGTGTACCCTTGTTGGATGGTGGTTCAGGAAGTTGATCCCTCAATTCAATCTTAGCCCATTCTATTTTTTCACCCTTACCTTTTCCACCGGAAATTGCACAAATAATTGCAATCAGGGCTACGGCAGCGATTACATAAAACCACCACTTTTTGTAAATCGGTTTCTTCGGCTTTTTCGACTTCTGATAGGCCGCCACATCGCCACCGACCGGCGGAACGGGTTTTTGCGGAATAGTGGTAGGTTGCTGAATCGGAGGGGGCGTTGCAGAAGACTGTGACTCTGCCCTTGCTCCGCATTCCGGGCAAAAATTTCCCTCGTATTCTGCACCACAATAACTACATTTCATTTTCGTATTCTCCTTTAAATTTGATTTTAATATATTAAGCTTTATGCTTAATTTTCCGTAGTTGGGATCGACGGCATTGTCATTTGAAACAAGCCCTTCAGTTCATCAACTGCATCGGCACGGCTCCACGCTGCCATCCCACTTTTCCAAACCAGCGTTGCAGCCGTCAACTGCCCGCTTTGTACCATCGCAGAAAGCGTATTCATATCATATGGACCGGTAGCCTGACCGTTGACAGCGATATGGTAAGAGATAGTTGGAACAGGAGGCGGTACAGCGCCCATTGCGGCTTGATGATTGTTACCTGATAACATACCGTTCATAGTTCCGGCGATATTCTGCCCGACAGCTCCGCCGACAGCCATTCCTGCCATCATCGCCGCCGGATTAAATCCTGCGCCGCCGCTGCCGAGCTCTACACCGCCCGCACCGTTTTCGCCCATATGGCCGAGCGCTTCCGCTCCGGCGATGCCGACCTCGGCCTGTTTTTCAACCTGAAATGCGCCGATATTTGCCGATTGTGTCTGCTTATGCTGCGCATATTGACCTTCCTCACGCTGAATGCGGAGCCTTTCCACATAGTCGGTGGTTTCCGCCTGCATTTTAGCAGTCGTTATATCTTTGGTGACAGCCATGAGCTGACGATAGCCGTCGCTTTGCTTGTCAATCTCAATCGCACCTACATCCACGCCCGAAACAGTAACGCCGAAGTTTTCCTTTAACCGTTCGCCGATGTCATATTCTACGGCATCATTTATCTGAGCGGTCTTGCTTTCCAGCTGAATGACCGGAATGTTTTGTGCGGCAGGCGCATTTGTCACGGTATCTTTAACATACCGGCTCACCGCATCCCGAATTTGGCGCTGAAAATCTTCCAAGTTGAAGGTATTAAGCCGATGCAGCTTGATAAATTCACGGTAATCGCTGATTTTGAAGCTCACCGTGCCTCTAACGGCTACCGGAACGCCGAAATCGAGAAATCTCGGATCGTATACATCAAAGAACGGAACGCCGAATTTAACCTGAACAATGTTTGCAAGATTGATGAAGTATACTTCTGCCTGAAACGGTGTACCGCCGGCGTAAGCTAAACCGATGATGCTTGCAAGCACGGGAAAATTGCTTGTTTCTATTTTCTTGTCAAACGGACCGACGATAAAGTCCTGCATTGTGCCGTCTTTTTGGCGGTATACAAATACAGCGACTTCGCCTTCCTTTACCCGCAGGGATGAACCCCAACGGATCGCATTTTCTCGATTGTTGTTCCCTGCAACCGAGCCTGTCGGATGCCACTTCCAGATGAGGTATGTCGGTTCGTCACAACGAATTTCATCCATAAAGCCACCGGCTTTTGGTTTGCCGAATATAGACATAACTGCCCTCCTATTTTTTGTAATGATTTAAGCTCTTAAAATAATTCACAGCAACAATAATCAGAACAACGCCTCCGCACAACTGACATATTGAGCCGTTGAACAGCAAAAAGGACAACAGAATCATCAGCAGGCCGCTGGCCGCCCCAATTGCATAGTCTATGACGGATGCTCCTCGCTTGAAAAGGCTTGTGGCAGATGCGATAAGGACGATACACGATACGAGTTCCAGCAAGGATGAGTTCCCACCGGTACGATCAATAAATACCGAAGCAATCATTAAAATTGCACCGACACAGGCGGCAATATTTCGGATTATGGTATCGGCAGTCAATCTTTCGATTTTCCTCTGCCTTTCAGTGTTTATGTTTATTTGACAGTTGCTGTAAATCTGCTGAACCTTGACAATGTCAGGATCTCCTGCAAACAAGATCAAGGCCTTTTGATATGCCTGTTCAAATTTTGCAAGCCACGCTTCGTAAATATCTTGTTTATCCTCTCCGAGAATATTGGAGGATGCCAATATCATAAATTCGATAATATCCTCTTTGGTATTCGGAATTGGGAAGTTGCGAATCATATGATCCTTTTGCTCTGTAGTCTGCG
>DBKZ01000042.1:0-14781 GCA_002297415.1 Ruminococcaceae bacterium UBA737 | reverse complement strand
AAAGTCTGAACCGAAGCAACCGCCGATTTTCCTCTTATCTCATATCCACAGGTGGGACAGGCCGACGCAAAGGCGGTGAGGACCTCTCCACAGTTTGGACACTTATGTACATTTCCATCATAAACGGTTTCTCTGACGCTCTCGCCTCGGGTGCTTGCAGCGCCGCAATTTATGCAGAACTTAGCTCCTTCTGCAATTTGTGCACCGCAGTTCGTGCAAAAAGGCATATATTTTCTCCTCCGGAATAATTAAAATTCTTGTTCATTATCAATCGCATCGCAAATATCGCCTATATTACAATTCAGATAGTCACATATCCTTAGTAAAACAGATAGCGCTACTTCCTCGTTTTTTCGCAGTTTTGTCATAGTGCCTGTTGCAATACTCAAATCCTTTCTCAGCGTTGCAGGCGATATGTCTTTTTCAATTAACAGTATCCAAAGCTTTTTATAACTGATTCTCATAGTCTATCAACCCATAACGGCAGTGCGTTAATCCATTGTTTACGCGTTTTGCTTATCAAGTTCAAGAATAATATTCGCAACTTCTTGCGACTTCACCGCCCAAATAATTGCCGCTGATTATGCGGCAAAACCGATTAGCTTATTTGGGAACATAATCGGTATTATGTTGTAGAAAATAAAGCAGATCTTCTTTAGCGGAAATAGAGTTGCTTAAAAAAGCGCATAAAAAGCTAAGCCTTGTTACCGTGTTCGAAAAAACGAACAATAAGGCTTTCATTGCCATGCTTAAATTCGGACAATTCTAACTTTTCATACTTTCCTCAAATAAAACTATTGACATTCTGCGCCTACTGTGCTATAATTTACTATATAAATTTAGCTGGGTGCGTATTTGTGTGTGCTCAATACAACATAATACCGATTATGTTTCTGCCGCCGCTTTTGGCGGCCTTTTTCATATTATGAGCCGCATATTCTCCATACGCTGACGGTGTTCTGTACCTGTTGAAATTATGTATATTCTTGTGGTGTTTATACTTGAATGACCGAGAATATCGGCAAGCTTTGCAATATCCTTTTCAATTCCGTAAAACACACGGGCGAACAGGTGGCGCAGGTTGTGCGGAAATACCTTTTGCGGGTTTACATTTGCCTCCTCGCATAAGGCCTTCATTTCCCGCCAGATGTTTGTGCGGCTTATCGGCTTGCCCGTCCTTGTTACAAAAATCATACCGCTTTTTATTCCTTGCTTCGCTGCCCAGCGGAGCAATTTTTGTTTTAATTCTTTTACAATAAACACCGACCGTGTTTTTGCTTTGCAATTTACAACTGCTTCGCCCTGTTTTACCGCCTCGACCGTTATATATTGCAGCTCGCTGACACGGATACCTGTACCGCAGATTGTTTGCAGAATAAGATTAAGCCTTTCATTGTGTTTGCGTTCCGCTGTTCTGCAAAGCCGTGTGTATTCTGCTTTTGTCAATTCCTTTTCTTCGGGGCAGAATACCTGCTGCTGCAATTTCAGTGATTTCACCTTTAAATCGTGCCAGCCTAAAAATGAAAATAAACTGTTGATGCTTGCAAGCATTGAATTTACGCTCCGCACGGCGTAATTTTCTTGTAGGTGCTTTTTATATACAATTACAGTTTCTTTTGTAATTTCATTGTTTTCTGCATACGATGCAAACGCTTTTACATCACGGATATATTTTTCAATCGTTATTTCGCTCCTTTCCTCTAAGATAAGATGTTCCTTGAATTCGGCAATCATTCTTGCTGTAATAATTCGTCCTTTCATTTTGGTTTACCTCCGAGTATTTTTTAATATTTTACCCGAAAAGTATGAAAACAGAAATTGTCACTGTTTATTGTAGAAAAAGCAGTGGCAATAATCGAATGTGCGGATATAAAGACAGCCCCGATGAGTTTCAGATTTTCTGTACTCATCGGGGCTTTTTGCATTTCAGATATTGACTTTTATTCGGCAGACGCCGCTGCACACTTCTCTTGTCAGTACAGCGTCGGGGATTTTGGCAAGCCATTTTTTGCTGAAATTTGTGTTTCCGTAATAGCAATCAAAGCCTGCAACGGGCAGCACCACCCACTCATTATCATTGCTTTTATTTGCTTCATAGTAGGCAACCGTATCGCAGACTACTTCTAAAGGAACGGCGTTCAAGTCAAGGCTTTTCAAAGCGTCATATTTTGGCTGCGACAAAACATATTCCTCCGTTCTGAGCGCGCCAAGCTCCAGCGCATCGGCAAGAATGTCATCAAAGCGCAGCGCCCACGCCGCTTTGGTATTCAACGCAAATATCGGCACTTGCAGTTGCCTGACTTTCTTTTTCCATTCCGCCTTAAAGCCTTTGCTGATTCCCACAACGGTGTTTTTTGCAGTTGCGCTGACGGTATCGGGATGCTTTTTTACAAACCGAATAACATTTTGAATATGCCTGTAATACCATCCCTCGCCCTTGTTACTTACAAGTTCGGGAAAACTGTCGGCAAGTTCTCCGAAGTTCACAAAAGGGGTTGACTCATTCTTGTCCGGGATACTGCACCAAGCAAAGAGCGCACTTCGTGCATAGTCAACACGGGCGTATGGATCGCAGGCAAGCAAACTGCCGTTTTTATCGTGAAAAATATATCCCCTTGCCAAAACCGTCAGTATTCTGCCGAAGCCTTCAAAGTCGGTCACGGTCTTAAAGGAAAACCTGCCAAGGTAGGAAAGATCGTGCTTGTTTACAGCGGAATATTTCGGTTTTTCGGTATATGCCTTAAATTCCAACCACTCGTTTGTCATCGCCACAACCTCCGTTTCTTCTGCGGTTTGTTCCGGTCATATATATGGCTGCGGTCTATTGTTTGCTCAGATACCGCAAACGGCAGCACTTCCAATACAAATTGCCGTTTGCCGAGAGCGACCGCACATTTTATGACTTCAGCATAGTCAAGGCAGTTTTTCCCGTCGATAGGACGAATAATACTCAGGCAGTTGCGGATAATCTGCTCTTTATAGTCCGATGTGACGGTCACACCCGACAGCAATGTTCGCAGTGTTTTGCTGTCGCCCTTTTGTTTTGAGAAATTCTTTTGTATTCCTATTTTGCGGTACATATCGTCAAGGTCACAAATAATATCGCCCACTATACGGTACCCGCCGCAACGGAAATCGCAGAACACATCTGCATATGCATAGACCCGCATACCGCCTATAAGAGAGCCGAGTACATTCAGGCGTTCTTTCGGCGGAACAAAATGCCAGTCGGTTTCGCTCAGCGCAAGCCGCGCTTTTCTTATCTGCTGCGGAAGCATCCCTTCAAATGCAGAATACAGCTCATCTACGGCATACTCTTTTTCCTGACCGCGAGTAAAAAGAATACGGTAAATATCCCCCTTACGCTTCATATCGGTGGAAATATGCCGGACATACCGCACACGATTCAAGGCAGTTTCGTAATCGGAAATCAGCTCTGCAACGCGGGCAAGCATTGCGGGATCAATATGCTCCTTCCAATTCGGCGTTTGGGCAAACAGAAACATTTGATTTTCCGACACAGGAGTGACCGTGACGGCTTCGGTATCACACCTCAGCCTGTATGCCAGATACGGAAGCCTTTCTAAATTAGAACTGACATTGCTCCAATCTATGCTTTCAAAGAATTTTTTCAGACGGGCATTTTTGGACGGCTCATACCACCGGTGTTCCTCGTCGCTGCCTGCAATCGCCTTATAGCGCAGAAAAATACTGCGGTGAGCAGTTTTCTTTTCCGTATACTCTGACAGCTCGGGCTTTACGCCGCTTTTTGCCGAGTCGATCTCCAGTCCCGTTAATATGGCAAGTGTTTCCACCTCGTGAAAGCAGCGCTCTTTATCCTCGTCGGCGGTATTTTCGTCATAGGCGATAATGCCTCTGCCAAGTGCTGCATTGCTGATCTGACCCACACGGGAGGAAAAGGTGTTTCTGACCGTGACAAAGCGCTCATACCAGTTGTTAGCGTCCGCCATAAGCGGCTGTTCGGCGGGTATTTTGAGAAGCGGTAATTCCGTACTGCTGCGCATAACACAGCGATTGATAAGCGGATCGGCAATGGTTTTTACCATATCGCCGTCAAAATCTGCACCGCCCAATCTTTCGGGGATCAAGGAACGGGAATCCACCATAATTACATAATTCAGATGAGAAAAGTATTTCTCCCGCAGCTCGCCTGCCGCCATCGGTTTTACAAGGACTTCTTCGTTACGCGCAATATGCGGACTGCGCAGCACGGTGTAATATTCCCCCGTCTCATAGCTCGGTTGAGGCGCATAAATAAAGTGATCTTCGATAAATTCCCGTTCAAGACGGCGATAGGACGCACCTTCTCCGACTGCGTCCCTGACCATACCGGCAATAAGACGCAGCAGATCGTCGGATAAATACCGGTTATCGCCTGCGACCGAGAGCTTACCCACCGCATATTTTGCAAGCAGATTTTCGGCTCGGTCTTTCAGTTCTCCGGCATAGATAGGCTCGTCAATAAAAAGAGCATTTTTTGTAAGCAGCTCCGCCCGCTGTCTCCGTCGGCTGCTTAGCGATTCCTTTTCTCGCAGTTCGTCGGTAAAATATTTGCGGCGGGCTTCGTGATCGGCAACAAGACGGTAATATTCCGTTTCGGTCGTTTTGGTGATCCAATGCCGCCGGTCGTATTCCGGTGAGCTTTTCCAGCCAAGCGGAAGATCCCTGGGGCGAAACTCATCATCGGTTATTGACAGCGTATTCAGAAACTGATAATTCAGCTCCGTTGTATTTTGCGGTTCGGTCTTATCTTTACCGGATATATAAAGCGCGTGCCGGTACTTATTGCACCGTTCAAGATATTCCGCCCAAGGAAGTCCGTTTTCGGTCATCCACCCAAGTCCTTTGAACATACTCTCGGTCAGAATTATATCCACCTCGGTAGGGCTGTGTTTTTCACCCCACATATCCACGATATAGGGAACATTCAATTCGGAAAGTAGTGCGGCAAAATTCACCCGATGCACAACGCCCTTAATGTAAGGCATCCGAATCTGAAAAGAATTATGCTCTGCATCCAGCCGATCCGCCAACCTCGGAGAAATAAAGCCTTCTCCGTCAAACTCTGTTATGCGGATATCCGTAACTTTTTCAACTCTTGTGTATTTACGCAAGGCTCCGGTACTGTCATCACTGCATACGGTAACAATAGGAACATTTTTAATGATCGATTTTTGGCTCTTTATAACGATAATTCTTTTATCGCTGAAAATAGTATCGTCGTTATAGCGCGCTCCGCTTGTGAAAAGCAGCGCATTATACGCAAACAGCTTGCTGAGCTGACACAGACCGATGTGCAACCCGAGCATCATACGCTCACGCAACGGCTCATAGACATCCGCTCGGATAAAAGACAGACGGTTTTCACGGCTCATAGATGCCGAACGCTCAAAGGCAATATATCGGTTGTCCTCTTTGCCAAAATTAAGAGTGATGCCCTCCGGACGAAACATATACTCGGCAATTTTTTGATGTTCTGATACTCTGCCTACGGGCTTGCGGTCAAACACACCGGAGAAATCAATATAGACGAATACATCTTTCAGTTTATCGGATACCCACTCTGATTTGTCAGGGTTTTCTCCGATAACGAGCATTGCCTGATAAAAGATCGGGCAATCGTCCTGCTGCGTGTTCTCAACTAAATATTCCTTGGTTATATCGGAAGCGTCAAGATAAAAGCTATAGCCGCCGTCCTTTGGAACAGCGGCAGAAATGATACTTTGCGCCGATATTTCCGATATGATATATTTTTTGCTTTTCATATGCCGTTCCCCCACAGAAAGCTTGGCACTATTATACCACAGTTTTTCCGAGCTTTCAATGGCACAGTTATTTGATAACTGCCCCCACAATTATGAGCTGCGTGGGACAAATACGGTTATCAAATTGACAAGGAAAAGGAGGAAAGGTCTATGCTCAAAATCAAACCGAAGCAGCGAACAAAGATCAACGCCCTTGTACGCAAGACTTGCTGTAATTGCTATAAGGGAAATTGTCTGCTGCTGGATGACGGAGAAGAAACAAAGTGCGTGCAGCTCATTTCTCGGTACGGTATCTACTGCAACTATTTTCTGAAAGCGGTATTACCGGCTGAAAAGGAGCTGTACACAGAAATCTTACGGCAAAACGGGAGCAATGGATAACTGCCCGAAAAAGAGTTATCCGAAATATTTTGAAATGCGCTATGCGCAGGAAAGGATTTATTATGAAAACGATCAACAATATAAAAATCATCGGCATCGACCACGGCTACGGGAATATGAAAACGGCGAATTGCTGTTTTCCGACGGGCATCACCGCCTATGAGCACGAACCGTTGTTCACGGCGGATATGCTGGTTTACGGCGGCAGGTATTATCTCATCGGCGCGGGACATAAGGAGTTTGCACCGGATAAAATCAAGGACGAGGACTATTATGTGCTGACCCTTGCGGCGATTGCCAAGGAGCTGAAAGCCGAAAATCTCACTGAGGCGCATATTGTGATTGCCGCCGGTCTGCCGCTGACTTGGACAAGCGGGCAAAAGGCAGACTTCAAGGTGTATCTGATGAAAAACGACGAGATGGAGTTCACCTATAAAAAGACGGGCTACCACCTTTATATCGACGATGTGCGCATTTATCCGCAGGGGTATGCCGCCATTGCCAGCTTCGCCACCACACTAAAGGGTGTCAACCTAATCGCCGACATCGGCAACGGCACAATGAACACGCTGTATATGATCAACGGAAAGCCGCAGCAGGGCAAAATGTTCACCGAGAAATTTGGGACTTACCAGTGCACCCTTGCTGTTCGTGAGGTATTTATGCAGAAAACGCAGCGGGAGATCAACGACGCCATCATCGACGAAGTGCTGATCACCGGCACGGCAAACATTGCGCCTGCTGATCTGAAAATCATTAAGAGCGTCGCCGCTGAGTATGTGCGGGACATCTTCCGCAGACTTCGTGAGCACGGCTATGACGAGAATACGATGACCTTGTATGTGACCGGTGGCGGCGGCTGCCTTGTAAATAACTTTTATAAGTTCAGCGCTGACCGTGTGAAATTCGTCGATGACATCTGCGCCGCCGCAAAGGGATATGAATATCTGGCGGAGGCACAGATGAAAGCTGAGGCAAAGGGATGAATGAAGCGTATTACCGGCTGAATATCCGTTTTGACCTTACAGATAAACGCCAGCGGGAGATCGTTGAGAGACTGCAAGCCCTTGACAAAAAACAATACGGTTCTATCAACAAATTCGTTGTTATCGCTGTCGGCAAGGCACTTTACGAAACGAGCGACGGCACACTTACCGCCGAACAATTTCGGCGCATTATCCGAGAAGAATTGCACGAGATTACCTTTGTTTCGGAACAGCCGCCGCAGGTGCAAGCGGTTGCGCCTACGCTTACCGAGGAGGAACAAGCAGAAAATGAATTAAGCGTCCTTGACGATTTGGAGATGTTCGGATGATGCCAAACGCGCCGATTATGGCAGTAAAACGGGAACAGGCAAAATATTATGGCATTGAAATGATGCCGAGCAATTGATACACCCAAAGTGGACAAAAAGCGGTTTTCGATATCGTGCAGCGCAGAAATATACTGAAATCTCGGTATCTGACAGCCGCTTTTCTTTATGCCCTGCGGGGTGTGTCTCACGGTATAGCAAGCAGGGAACTTGTACGGCAAGTTCCCCCTCAAAGCGGCTGTTCGCCGCTTGCTCTTTAGGGGCAAGCCCCTAATACCCCGGTCGCAAGGCAACGCATATCGAAACGCTTTTGGAGATACTATTGACAAATGCACTCATTGGGTGTATTATATAGTCGAGGTGATTTTTATGGATATTCGTGAAATGAGAAAGCGGCTGGGAAACACCCAAAGCGAATTCGCTGCAAGATATAATATTCCCTTTCGCACCGTTCAAAACTGGGAAACCGGCACACGCAAGCCGCCTGAATATATCGTCAGCCTATTAGAACATCGGGTTGAAGAAGACTTAATCAACAGAAAGACGGTAACTTTGCCGAAGTATGATCCGCAAAAGCAAGACCTGCCCAGACGCAGCGATTTTATTGGAGCAACAGCTTGGCTCAGAGCCGTTCGGGATAGCATTGGTGAGCCGATTGTATTTGCTTTGGATGAGGCGCTTATGTGTCAGGGCAGCTTCGGCGGGCGCAGCGATGAGTATCTTGTTTGGGTATACGGAAGCGATGCTGTCACACGGTTTAACGGGGTGGTTGTTCTCGGAAATCAAATCAGCCCTTATTATGTCGAAAAGCGAAACGGGCTTGCCTATACGAATTTCAACAGAACACTTTCTGACGCACTTGCAAATGAAGCTATTTTAGATATGCAGGGTATCACGGAAGCAGTCAGCCGATACTATTCTTCAAACGGAGATAACTTCAGCGGGATTTTTGTTGCGCCCGAGTATCAGGTGCAGTTTGAAAGACTGGCGAATGAAGCCAGAGATTATTACGAAAATTGAGGTGATTATATATGAATATTTCAGCGGAAGAAAAACTGATGTATGCCGTTATGAAAGCGATCTATGACAGCGGAATACCGATGAGCTTTAAGGGTTCAATGGTTTTGAAAGCCTGTTTGCTGGAGGCGGGATTCACGGAAGAAACAAGGCATACCGTAGATATTGATGCAAACTGGTATTCCGATGCCGCACCGAGCGCAGAGCAAATGGTAGAATCTCTGCAAAAAGCACTTCTGAATTGCGGTATTGACTTGAATGTAAGCCTTTACCGAATGTACGGTGAGGGGCGTTCGGCGGGATTTGAATTGTCCGATACTGCTACCGGCGATGTGCTTTTTACTATGGATGTTGATGTAAACAGACCCGCTTCAAAGACAAAGATTTATGAGGTCAACGGAATTCATTTTTGCGGTGTTGCGCCATCTCAGATGATTGCCGATAAAATCTCGGCAATCTCCACGGATAAGGTGTTTCGCAGAATAAAGGATGTGGTTGATCTTTATTATATCTCAAAGGTCTTTGCATTTAATAAAGCGGAGGTTCTTGAAACTCTGAAAGCCAGCGGTAGAAACTTGGATTCCTTCAACGGATTTTTACACAGACCGGAAGATTTACAGCACTCTTATGAAAAGTTTCGCTTTTCCGGGAATGTGGACAAGCCTCCGTTTGATGAAGTATATCGTAGCGTAAAAGCATATGTCAAGGATATTCTCCCAAAAGAAAAAGATCGTGAATTTGAGAGATAATATCAGTTAAAAATCAAATAACCGCAATGAGCCGATGGGAAATTTCTCATCGGCTTTTTTGCACCCAAAAATAAGAAAGAAGGCATTTATATGAATGAAAACAAAAGGAAATTGTCAGCACGGATTGAACTCCGTGTAACAGCGAGAGAGAAAGAAAAAATTCAAGCAAAAGCTCGCAAGTGCGGGCTGAGTACAACCGAATATATCAAGCAAAGAGCGTTGGGGTATGAGCCGAGAGCTGTTCCGCCTGACGCTCTTTTTGCTTGCCTTGAAAAATTGGGCGAGCTTGCGAATAAAACCGGTTCGCCGGAACTGGACAAAGAAATTTGTATGGTGCTGAAACAAATCACGGCAGAGTTTCTGCTGCCGGGAAAGGGGTGCCAATCGGGGTCCCCACAAAGCAAGTTGCTTTGTGGGGAGAAGGAGCATCCGCATAAAAACGAGCCTTTTGCCGCTTGCGGCGAAAGCGAGGAAAAGGAGCGTGATGCGACGTGGCTGTAACAGGCTTTTGGCCTGTGTTCAAAAATCTCAAAGCCACGCTGGACTATGCCGACAATCCTGACAAAACCACCGCCCCGGAATATCTGGACGAGGATTTGTATGCCGCCCTGCGTTACGCAGAGAACGATGACAAAACCGACCGCAAGATGTTTGTCGGCGGAATCAACTGCTCGGCACAGAACGCCTATTCCGAGATGATCGCCGTCCAGCGGCGATTCGGTATGAAAGGTAAGGTTGTTGCTTATCACGGAATACAAAGTTTTAAGAGCGGTGAAGTCACACCTGAAGAAGCATTTGAAATCGGGAAAGAGACAGCAAGAAGGATGTGGGGGTGCGGGTCTCCGGTGGAGACCTCTGATTGCAACAGCAATCAGAAGCACCGACCGAGCCGGCAGGCGAGACCCCGGTATCAGGTGCTCGTTACTGTCCACCTGAACACCGACAATGTCCATTGCCACTTTGTTGTGAATCCCGTGTCCTTCAGGGACGGCGCAAAGTTCAAAAACAAAATCGGCGACCATAAGGAGCTGCGTAAAATCTCCGATGAGATATGCCGGGAACACGGGCTATCCGTCCTTGAAAACAGCGATTTCTACGCCAAGGGCAAGAAAAAGGAATATTGGGCGCACAAGGCCGGCAAAAAAACGCACCGGGACTATCTGCGGGAAGATGTGGAATACTGCCTGTCCTTTGCGACCAACCCAAGAGAATTTGAGAATCAGCTTTATGCGCTCGGGTATACCCTTGACCCTGTGCGCTTTTCGGTCAAGGCAAAGCATTGGGAGCGTGCCGTGCGGCTGAGCAGCATCGGTTTCTCAAAGGAGCGTGTCAACGAACAGCTACGGCAGAACGCCGAAAATCGGTATCGGCTGTTCACATTGGAATACCGACCGCCGTATAAACCGAAGAAATTCCCTCTGGAGGACGAGCTGCGAAAGTTGGATTTCTCCATTGAGCACAGTTATGACACTGCAACCGTTTTGGTGGATACGGTGTTTTATCTTGTCATAACGGTAATCCAAATCGTAGCCGAGCTTGCCGATGTGATGCTGCTGTCGCCGGATTTGCGGGCGGCGGAAAAGGATTTGAAAGAGTTGATTGGTGATTATCACTTTTTGCAGGAGAACGACATCCATACGGCAGCCGACCTGCAAGCGAATATTGAGCAAACCAAGGTAGAACTTTCCGCCTTGGAGCGTGAGCGCAGTGACATCAGCAACCACATACGCCGCCCGAAGTCGCCGGAGGAACAGGCAGAAAACAAGGAACGCCGCAAGGCAGTATCCAAGCAGATGAAACCCGTAAGGGAGCGTCTGCGCCGTGCGGAGAAAATTTTAGAGAAATCCCCGCACCTGTATGAGCTGTTAAAACAAGAGCACGAGCTGGAGAAAAAAGCCCGTGCAAGATACAAAGAAAGAGGTAGATAAAAATGAAAAATACGATGAAAAAACCGGTGGCAATTCCGGTAGAAAAATTGCGCCCCTTTGACGGACACCCGTTCAAGGTCAAGGACGATGATGAAATGAATATGCTGATTGAAAGCATACAGACACAAGGCATTCTTTCGCCGTTAATCGTCCGACCTATTGAAAATACAGATGAATATGAAGTCATAAGCGGTCACCGCCGCTTACACGCCGCACAAAAGGCAGGGATTACCGAAATCCCTGCCTTAATTTATGCCCTTGACCGGGATACCGCTGCTATTGCGGTAGTGGACAGCAATCTGCACCGTGAGCATATTTTGCCATCAGAAAAGGCGTTTGCCTATAAGCTGAAAATGGAGGCACTGTCCCATCAAGGCAAACGGACAGATTTAACTTCGACACAATCTGTGGCGAAGTTACGCACGGGGGATATAGTTGGAGAAACATTAAATGAAAGTCGTGAAACTGTACGGCGCTATATCCGCTTAACCTACCTTATCCCCGAATTGCTTGACCTGATGGACGAGGGCAAAATTGCGCTTATGGTCGGCGAGGCTTTGTCCTATCTCGGCGACGAAGAACAATACGCCGTCTTGGAGGAATGCGAAATGAATGATTGCACACCGTCTTATGCGCAAGCCGTCGAAATGAAAAAGAGGTATCAGGATGGAAATCTCACGGCTGATAATATTAGCGAAATACTTGCCCGTGAAAAGGCAAATCAGAGGGAAACCATTAAAATTCCAACCGAAAAACTACGGAAATACGCACCGAACGCTGATGCGAAACAGCTTGAGGATTTTATTATCAAGGCTTGCGAGCATTACCGTAAATTCTTAATCCGTCAGCGTAATCGGGACGAAAGGTAAGGTGAGAATATGATACAAAAAATTAAATTTAATGACTGCGTAGCTATTCGTGGTATGGGGCGGGTTGATGAAACTCGCCCTATTGATTTGCGAGAATATGTAATTCCGAAAAGTAAAACGCTTAGAGCTACACCGTTACCAATTATGCCTATTCCACAAAAGATTTGTGTATCAAATAAAATTGGAAAGACCGTTTACGATGTAACTGCTCATTTTAGTCTTGATGGCAAAGAAACGATATTACAGCAATTCAAGAATTTGATTTTATCCGCAAAATTGAAATAAGTGTACCGAGCATTGTATAATGGCTACGCCCAATATGCAATGCTCGGCTTATACAGAAAGGAGTTTATTATGGCAAAGAAACAAGCCGAGAATACTATTAAAATCACAGCATTATACTGCCGTTTATCCCAAGATGATGGGCGTGACGGCGAGAGCAACAGTATATCCAATCAGAAGGCGATCCTCTCTCAATATGCCAAAGAGCACGGATACCTTCACCCCGAATTTTTTGTAGATGACGGTATCTCAGGTACTACTTTCGACCGACCTGATTTTCAGCGTATGCAGAGAATGGCAGAGAACGGCGAAATCGGTACTATTATCGTAAAGGACTTATCCCGTTTCGGTAGAGAAACAATTGAAATGGGCAGACTGACACAGGTTGTGTACCCTTCTCTTGGAATAACCTTTATCGCTATTCAAGAGAATGTAAACACCTCAACAGGCACAGGACTTGAAATGATGCCGTTCTACAATATTTTCAATGAGTGGTATGCTGAGCAAACGAGTAAAAAGATAAAGGCAGTTTGGAAATCCAAAGCTGATAACGGAGAGCGTGTATCTGCCGCAGTTCCTTTTGGGTATATGAAATCTTCCAACAATCCAAAGCAATGGATCGTTGATGAGCCGGCAGCAAAGATTGTCCGTTATATCTTTGAACTGTGTCTTGCAGGACTCGGACCGATGAAAATTGCACGCCGATTAGAAGATGAACAAATCATATGCCCAACGGAGCATTATTACAGAAAAGGCATAAAAGCCTCTAACCCAAGACCGCAAAATCCATATATATGGGATCAGACAACGGTGAGACATATTCTTGAAAATCGTCAGTACACAGGTTGCACCGTCAATTTCAAAAGCACATTTGTGAGTTTCAAAGTCAAGAAAAAAGTGCACATTCCCGAAGAAGAATGGCAGATCATCCCGAACACACAAGAGGCAATTATTGATGATGACACCTTTGAAAGAGTACAGGAACTCAGAAAGCACCGCCGCAGAAATACAGCGACGGGAAAAACGAGTATGTTTTCGGGGCTTCTCTATTGTGCTGATTGCGGTTCTAAACTGTATTACTGTGCTTCAAAAAGCATTAAAGACGGACAGGAGTTTTACAGATGTTCGCAGTACAAAGAAAATCGCGGTTCCTGCACCATTCATTTTATCCGTGATTCGGTGCTGAAAAAATTGGTGCTTGATACGATACGGAAGGTTGCTAAGTATGTTCAAGAATTTGAACCGGTGTTTCTTTATCTCTTTGCAGAGCAAAATACGCTCGGCAGAGAAAAAAGCATCCGAAATATGAGGCAGAATATCGAGAAAGGCAAGACACGGATTAAAGAGCTCGATATGCTGATTGAGCGTATTTATGAGGATAATGTACTTGGTAAAATATCGGATGAGCGTTTTCTTCGTATGTCTGCAAACTACGAAAGCGAACAAAAAGAACTGCTTGCCACCGTAGAGAGTGACGAGCAGACTGTCAAAAAAGCCGAACAAGAAAAAGTTGACCTAAAAGTGTTTCTTGACACGATACGGCAATGCACTGACCTAAAAGAACTGACGCCAACAATCGTAAATACCTTAATAAAGAGGATTGATGTGCATAACAGTGTGAAAGACGATAATGGCGTTAAACACGTACCAATCGATATTTTCTTTACGGCGGTTGGGATCATCAATGTTCCTACTGAAAAAGAACTGATTACCGCAATGGAAAAAATGCGTGAAAAGCCGCTGAAAACCGCTTGAGACAAGGAAAACGGTGTAGCCCTCACGGGCTACACCGCATCCTACATAGCAACTGTCCTTTAGAGTACGACTCTAAGCCGGAGTGCTTTTTACATCTCTTGGTTTTTTATTTAATGTTCTTTAGAAATTCCGGAGAAAAATCATCGGGTACATAATTTTCAAAATATTCGGTAATCTTTTGAGGATTGTCCGAAACAAAGAAAAGCGATAAATTTTTTTCGGGAACGAAATTTTCTTTAACAGCCTTATCAAACATTTTGATTATACTGTCAAAATAACCGTTAACATTAAAAATCGCTATAGGCTTTTTATGCCGTCCTAACTGCTTTAAGGTTAAAATTTCAAAAAATTCGTCAAAGGTTCCTATTCCCCCGGGGGTCATTAAAAATGCGTCCGCCTTCTGCTCCATAACCTGCTTGCGCTCACGCATGGTTTCGGTATATATCATTTCGGTACAGCCGTCAAAAAGAATACCGTCAACATTTAAAAAAGAGGGGACAACACCGATTATTTTTCCGGTTTTAGCTTTAATTCCCCGATTAAACGCACCCATCATTCCGTTAGCTCCGCCGCCGCAAATCAAAGAATGACCGCTTTCGGCAAGCTTTTTTCCGAATTCTTCGCCGGCGGCAATATAGCTGTAGGCGATCGTATTTGAGGATGCACCGTAAACACAGATATTCATAATTATATTCTGCCTTT
>DBKZ01000013.1 GCA_002297415.1 Ruminococcaceae bacterium UBA737 | reverse complement strand
ACCAAGGCTTCTCTTGCAACCGAATCGTTCATGTCCGCCGCTTCGTTCCAGGAAACCACCAAGGTTCTTACAGAAGCCGCAATCAAGGGTAAGATCGACCCGTTGTTCGGACTTAAAGAAAATGTTATTATCGGTCAGCTTATCCCTGCGGGTACAGGTATGCGCTGCCCCGAGATAAATCCCGAAGAGTCCGAAGAGAATAACGGCTTTGCGGATGTTGCTCCCGATATAGAAATTTCGGATTGATTTTAATTTTAGAAACACTCTCTGATTTTGTTCAGAGAGTGTTTTTTAACTTGTAAATCTAAAAGAAGTATGTTATAATAACGCTATATTTAGGTTTTAAATATATAATTAACTCCATATATAGCGTAAAAAGGAGAGGGAAAATGAGAAAATTTAAAAGAATAAGCGTCAAGCATAAAAGAGGTATTCCTATTCCGACAAGAATTATCTTTTCGGCATTTTTTCTGCTTGTTCAGCTTGTTATCTTTTTTGCCCTTTTTTTAAACCTTTCAACTAAATCAATTTCAATTTATTTGATTTCCGAGCTTTTCGGTATTATTACGGTTGTTTATATAATAAACCGCCGAGGCAATCCGAGCTATAAGCTGATGTGGGCGGTATTTATCCTTGTTTTTCCGATTTTCGGAATATTTGTGTTCCTTTTGCTCGGCGGCGAAAGAGTAATGCCGCATTTAAAAAAGAAAATGAAGAAATGTCAGGAGCATTTTCTCCCGTTTATAGAAAAGGAAACAGAGGTTACCGAAAGGCTTAAAATTTTAGACCCCCGACACGCAAGACAGTCTGTTTATCTTACCAATGAAGCTGATTTTCCTTTGAGTGACGCTTCCTCAGTCGAATATCTTTCCCCGGGAGAGGAATTCTTCCCGAAATTTTTAAGCGAGCTTGAAATGGCAAAGGAATATATATTTATTGAGTTTTTTATAATCGCGGAAGGAATAATGTGGGACAGCGTTTATAAAATTCTCTGCGAAAAGGTAAAGCAGGGCGTTGAGGTCAAGGTTATGTTTGATGACTTCGGCTCTATAAAGCGTCAGCATAAAAACTTTATTTCGAGACTTCAGTCGCACGGAATAAAGGTTGCGGTGTTCAATAAGATTCGTCCTTCCTTCAATATCTTTATGAATAACAGAAATCACCGCAAGATTTGCGTTATTGACGGCAAAGTAGCTGTCACCGGCGGACTAAACCTTGCCGACGAATACATAAATAAGTTCAAGCGCTTTGGATACTGGATGGATTGCGCTGCAATTATTAAGGGCGAGGCAGTTAAAAGCTTTCTTGCGATGTTCTGCACCACTTGGGAATTCACAACAGGCGAGCAGATTGATATTAAATCTCATTTAAGAGATTATAAGGTCGCTTCAAACGGCTTTGTTCAGCCTTACTCGGACGGTCCGCTGAATAATAAAAACCCTGCCGAGGGAATTTATATGCAGATTTTGGATACCGCTACCGATTATGTATATATAGCAACGCCGTATCTAATAGTCGATAACGCTATGATTACAACCCTTAAAAACGCCGCAAATTCCGGAATAGATGTAAGAATAATCACTCCTTATATTCCCGATAAATGGTATGTCCATCCGGTTACGCAGTATAATTATATTGAGCTTTTGGAGGCAGGGGTCAAGATTTATGAGTATACCCCCGGGTTTATCCATTCAAAGCTTTTCGTTTCTGACGATAGGATTGCTACTATAGGAACGGTCAATATGGATTACAGAAGCTTTGAATTCCATTTTGAGTGCGGAGTCTGGATTGACGACTGCGATACTGCCATGACGGTTAAAACTCATTTTGACCAGCTCCTTAGGGCGTCTCATAATATAACCTTAGAGGAATGGAAAAAGGAAAAACCGCTTAAAAGACTTAAAAGAGCAATTCTTAATCTTTTTTCTCCTTTTATGTAAATAATCCTTGTAAAAAAATAAAATATGTGTTATAATTTAATAAATAAAAAAGGTGGGTGTGCGTTATGAAAAGTTTTCTTAAAGTGATTTTGGGCCTTGCAGGCATTCTTGCTACTGCTGTCGGCGCTCTTGCTATTATTGATGCATGCTTTAATAAACACCGTATCAAAGGAAAGTATTTTAAATGCGGTTCCGATGAATCGGTTGATGAAGCTGCTCAAATAGCTTCCGAAGAATAAATCTTAATGCTTTTGCCGGTGCCTAAGATTGCACCGGCATTTTTTTATTGACAAAGCTATAATTTTATGCTATCATATAACTGTACTAATCGAAGTAGAACACTTATTAAAAGGAGGCAAATATGTTTCAGCTTGATTTAAAAAGCGGTACACCGATATGCGATCAGATTGTCAGCGGCTTTATTCGGCTGAAAGCAATCGGTGTTCTGAGGACTAATGACCAGTTGCCGAGCGTGAGGGCTTTGGCTTCTAAATTCAGCGTTAATCCGAATACAATTCAAAAGGCTTATGCTATTCTTGAAAGTAAGGGAATTATCTATTCGGTAAAGGGAAAGGGCTCTTTTATCTCCGATGATGAAAATTCTTATCTTGCAATTAAAGAGGCGGCGCTCAGCGATGTAGCCGCGGCTGCTAAGAATGCATTGGAAGTGGGCATAAGCAAAAATGAAATAATATCAGTTATAGAAAAAGAAAGCGGTGTAAAAGTATGATTAAAGCAGTTGAACTGACAAAAAGCTTCGGGAATAAAACAGCGCTTGATAATATAACCTTTAAAATTCCGGACGGCTCCGTTTTCGGTCTTGTCGGGTCTAACGGCTCGGGTAAATCAACCCTTTTAAGACTTATAGCCGGTATCTATCCTGCCGACAGCGGAAGACTTGAAATGAACGGAATATCGGTTTTCAATAACCCAACGGTTAAATCTCAGATAGCGTTTTTAGGCGATCTTCCTTATTTTCTTCCTCAGACAAACTTAGATGAAATGGCTTCGCTTTACAGTAAGATGTACCCCAATTTCAGTGATGAGGAATATAAAAGGCTTTCGGAGATTTTTCCGCTTGACAGAAAGGGCAAGCTTTCCTCCTTTTCAAAGGGTATGCAAAGACAGGCTTCTTTAATTCTCGCTCTCTCTTCAAAGCCGAGATATATCCTGCTTGACGAAGCCTTTGACGGGCTTGATGTCGTTATGCGTAAGGTTCTTATAAATCTTTTGCTTGAGGGAATTGAAAAAAACGGCATAACTGCGGTTGTTTCTTCTCATAACCTAAGAGAAATAGAGGAAATGTGCGACCATATTGCGGTTATTCACGAGGGCAAAATGATTGCGAGCGGCAGTATAGACGAGGCAAAGGAGAAAATACATAAATTTCAGGCGGCGTTTAATTCCATTCCTGAGCTTTCGGTGTTTGATAAGCTTGATATTCTTAAAATCGAGCGCAACGGCTCTTTGCTTCAGTTCGTCGCTAAGGGAGACGCGGAGGAAATCAAGAGCTATATAAATAACTTCAATCCGATTTTCCTTGAATGTATCGAGCCTACCTTGGAGGAAACATTTATTTATGAGTTGGAGGTTTTAGGGTATGACATTAAGAACATCCTCGAATAAAAAGCTTAACCCTGCGTTTAATATGTTTAAATATACATTAAAGCGCAATATCGGCGTTCTGCTTCTTATAACAGCATGCGCTCTGCTTTTAAGCCCGGGGTATGCGGTAATGTATATTAAGGAAACGCTTAAAAATCTCGGTTATTCAAGATTAGATATTAAAAACCTTATGACAGTCCTTACTTATGTCGGAACCGCGGCAGGCTGTGTTATAGCGGTGATATTTAATATTATCAACTTTTCTTTTCTCTTTCAGAAAAAATCGGTCGATGTGTTTTTATCTTTTCCGATGACAAGATTTGAGCTTATCTCCTCGCGCTTTTTCGCGTCCTTGGTTTTAAGCGAAATTCCCGTTGTTGTAGGATATTTGGGACTGCTCGGAATTTTGCTTTTCTATCCCGCGGCGGTAGGAAGTATCGCAAAGCTTTCGGTCTATCTTGTTTATGCAGTGCTCAGCGTTCTTATCTGCGCCTCATTTTCTTTGATCTTCCTTGTTTGCGCGGGTAACGCATTTGATTTTGTCCTTTCGTTTTTCGGTATAAATTTAGGCGTTGTCGGTATGGCGCTTATGCTTGAATATATCTTAAATCAAACGCTTTACGGATATTCCGATTTAGGCGCCGATAATATTGTTTTAAAGCTTTGCTCTCCTTTCGCCTTTATTATAAGAGGGTTTACGGCGCTTGAAAATCCCGATATGCAAAGTAAAACGGTTTTGTTTATAATTAAATCAATTCTTTTAAGCCTTGCGTTTTATATCGTTTCGGGCATTCTTTTCAAATACAGAAAATCCGAGAAGAGCGGCGAATCCTATG
>DBKZ01000092.1:18234-19564 GCA_002297415.1 Ruminococcaceae bacterium UBA737 | reverse complement strand
TACAGTTTATCGACAGACTGAATCTTCGTTTCAAAGAATGAAACGAAGATTTTTTTATTTTCTGTCCTTATAAATATCATTGAATGTATATTCTTTTCCGCCTGTTTTATAACCGACCATTGTGTCTAAACAAACGGCATGGATACTGTTGAATATGCTTGTCTCAAGATACGGATTATCCTTTTTGAGCTTTTTAATCAGATTTTTTATTTCCTGCCTTTTTGAACCTCCGCCGCCGTTATCGCACATTGTGCAGTTTTCGGTAAACCGGCAGGCGCACTGAATGAATTCAAGCTCATTGTATCGCTTGAAAGCGATTATATCGTCCTCATGTATGCAGTACATCGGGCGGATAAGCTCCATACCCTCAAAATTCTTGCTGTGAAGCTTAGGGGGCATTGCCTGAAGCTGTGAGCCGTAAAACATTCCGATAAGCGTTGTTTCAATTACATCGCTGAAATGGTGTCCCAAAGCAATTTTATTGCATCCGAGTTCCTTAGCTTTTGCATATAAATGACCTCTACGCATTTTAGCGCAGAGATAGCAGGGAGATTCATCGGTGCTGTTTGCAATATCGAAAATATTCGTTTTAAAAACTGTTATGGGAATATTTAAAAGCTTTGCATTGCTTTTGATTTTTGCTCTGTTTATTTCGTTATACCCCGGGTCCATAACCAAAAACACAAGCTCAAAAGGAACCTCGCTGTGTCTTTTTAACATCTGCATAAGCTTTGCCATGAGCATTGAATCTTTTCCGCCCGAAATACAAACGGCTATTTTATCTCCGCTTTCTATTAAATTATAGCGCTTAATTGCGGCAATAAAGGGATTCCATATAGTTTTTCTGAATTTTTTCTGAATACTTCTTTCAATATTCTGGTAAACTTCAAGCTGTCTTTTCATTTTTTCTCCGTATTTTTAAATATTTCATCAATACAATTTTTAAAAATCATTTTAAATTCCGATATTTCTTTATCGGTTGTTAAATGGCTTAAGCTTATTCTCCAAGAGGAAAGCGCATTTTTTCGGCTTTTGCTTATTTCATATACCGCTCTTGAAGGCGTACCGTCCGAAGAGCATGCGGATTTAACAGAAACATAAACGCCTTTTTCACTCAACATTCTTTGAAATACAGTCGCTTTAACACCGTTAACGCTGATATTAAGAATATGAGGAACGGCGTCCGCAGGGCTGTTTACAGTAACGCAGTCAAATCCCGAAAAGAACTCTCTTAAATCCTTATTTAACTTTTTAACTCTTTCAAATCTCTTGTCAAAATTCTCTGTTGCGAGACTTAGCGCCGTTTCGGCGGAAACCGCAAGAGACAGGG
>DBKZ01000092.1:1450-18222 GCA_002297415.1 Ruminococcaceae bacterium UBA737 | reverse complement strand
AGGGCAGGGGTGCCGCTTCTGTAAACGGTTGTGCTTGCGCCCCCGTGAATTAAGGGCTCTAAAATAAGCTTGTTCTTTTTATAAAGAACTCCCACGCCGTTTAGTCCGTAAAATTTATGCGGAGCAAAAGCGGCGGTATCAATTCCTGTAAAGCTGAATTTTATTTTGCCTATTGCCTGAGTTGCGTCGACATGAAGTCTGCAATCGGGAAAATCCTTTAAAATTTCTTTTATTTCTTCAATCGGCTGAATAACTCCAAGCTCGCTGTCAACCGCGGTAATTGCCAAAAGAACTGTATTTTTATTTAGTAACTCTTTTAAGTTGTCTAAATCAATTTTACCGTCCGAATTGATTTTTAAAATATCAATTTCATAACCGGTTTCCTGAAGATAGGTAAGACTTCCGCTTACCGAGGAATGCTCAAGAGGAGAGGTTATAATATGCTTACCGATATGCCTTGTTGCCCTTGCAATTCCCTTGATTGCGGTATTATTAGCCTCGCTTGCGCCAGAAGTAAAAATTATTTCTGAAGGCAAAACATTAAGTAATTCTGCAGTTTTTTCAACCGTCCGAGACATTTTTTCACGTGCTTTTATTCCGCCATCATGATTTGAATTCGGATTTGAAATAAATTCGTGTTCAGTTTTTATAAATGTGTTAAGAACGCTTTCGTCGGCAGGTGTATTTGCCGAATAATCAAGATATATCATGCGCCTATTCCTCTGCCTTTGATTTTTGTCAGATCCTTTATAACCTCGCCTGCGATAATGAGTCCGACGGCGGGCGGTACAAAAGAAACGCTTCCTGGAATTTGTCTGCGGTTTTCATTTTTTTCTTCGCTTTCCATAGGCTTTAGCGGAAGCTCTTTTGAATAGACCACCTTAAGCTTTTTTATCTTCCTTTTTTTAAGCTCCGTTCTCATAACCTTTGCAAGGGGACAAACCGAGGTTTTATAAATATTGGTTACTTCAAATGCGGTAGGGTCAAGCTTATTTCCCGCGCCCATGGAGCTGATAATCGGAACGCCCGATTTATAAGCATTTTCTGCAAGCAACAGCTTTGAGGAAACCATATCTATTGCGTCTATAATATAATCGTAATCAGTAAAGCTGAACTGTTCGGCATTTTGAGAATTATAATAGCTGTTAAAGGCATTTATTTTTATATCGGGATTTATTTCTCTGAGCCTTTTAACAGCCGCGTCGGTTTTATAAATATCCAGCGTTAAATGGGTTGCGAAAAGCTGACGGTTGATATTTGTAAGACAAACCTTATCGCCGTCAATCAAATCAAGAGTGCCTATTCCTGCCCTTACAAGCGCTTCTGCCGCATAGCTACCGACTCCGCCTATCCCGAACACGGCTACCCTTGAACTATTCAATTTATCCATAGCGTCAGAGCCTAAAAGTATTTCGGTTCTTGAAAACTGATTAAGCATTTATTACACCTTAACTAATAAACTTTTTTAATTGTTCCGCCGCCTACGACGGTATCTTCATCATATAAAACAACCGCCTGTCCGACTGTCATCGCTCTTTGCGGTTCATCAAAGGTTAGACTTATTTCGCAGTTATCAAGAGGGGAGACGGTTGCCCATTGTTCCTTTTGCCTGTATCTTGTTTTTGCCTTGACTCTTATGTCCGAAGTAAGCTTATCAAAAGCAATCCAGTTCATTTCGTCGGCAATGAGATGCTTTTTAAATAAAAGCTTTTCCTCGCCTATTGAAACGGTATTATCAGCCATATTTTTATCGAAAACATATACAGGCTCGCCTAAGGCAATTTTAAGACCCTTTCTTTGACCTATTGTATAGTGAACGGCGCCCTCATGCGTTCCGATAACATTTCCATCCTTATCAAGGTAATTGCCTCTTTCATAATGCTTACCGGTGTAATTCTCCATGAATTTTACATAGTCACCGTCGGGAACAAAGCAGATATCCTGACTGTCAGGCTTTTTTGAATTGACAAATCCGTTTTCTTCCGCAATTTTTCTTGTTTCGGATTTTTCATAATCGCCAAGCGGAAAAAGAGTGTGAGCTAATTGCTCCTGAGTAAGAGAATAGAGAACATAGCTTTGGTCTTTTGATAAATCACGGGCTTTTTTAAGCAAAAATCTGCCGTTTTTATTTTCAATTCTCGCATAATGCCCGGTTACAACAAAGTCAAGCTGTTTTTCCTTTGCAAACTGCATCAGCTTATCGAATTTCATAAATCTGTTGCAGTCTATACAGGGATTAGGCGTTCTGCCGACGCGATATTCGCTTATGAACGGCTCAATAACATCGCGGCGGAACTGTTCCTTGAAATTGAATACATAATGGGNNCTTATCTATTATTTTGTCCTTAAAGTCAAAGGTGAAATCCAGCACTTCATACGGAATGTCAAGGTTGAAAGCAACCTCGGCGGCATCGTCAATATCCTTTTGCGAGCAACAGGTATGAAAATTGCAAAGTCCGATATCCTCATTTCTGTAAAGCCGCATGGTCGTTCCCATACATTCATAGCCTTTTTTTACCATTAAATAAGCCGCAACACTGCTGTCAACGCCGCCGCTCATGGCAATAAGAGCCGTTTTTTTATTCTGCACCGAATCACTCCTTTATTTTTTCGATTTTTTCAACAGTAAGATTTTCCTTTTCCACGAAAAAAGTAAAATCATAGTCATAAATTCGCATAGTATATTCTTTTCCGTCCGACTGATATGAAGGTCTAGGGTCTTCGCTGAGACATTCAGCCGCAATGCTGATAATATTATCGGGAACCTGAGATTTAAGCCCTTCGTCTATAAAAACATTAAGCCTGTGCGATTTTTCCGCTTCCGCATAGCTTCCCTCAGCTTCGGGAATGCTGTCGGCATAGGGAATATAAGGCTTGATGTCATAAATCGGAGTTCCGCTTAGCAAATCTATTCCGTTTACTTTGAGTAGAATTTTGCCGTTTTCCTTATAGATTTTTAAAAGCCTGCAAACAGTAAGCCCTAAATTATTCGGTCTGAAAGGTGAACGGGTTGCGAAAACGCCTATCCGTTTATTTCCTCCGAGCCTCGGCGGACGGACCGTCGGAGACCATTTTTCTCTGTGCGCCTTTGAAAAATCAAATATAAGCCAGATATGAGAGAAATTTTCCAGCCCGCAAAAAGCGTTTTCGTCACAAAATTCGGGTAAAACCGAAATTATTCCTTCGGCAGATTCCGCTCTTAAGCTTTGACGGGGTATACCGAATTTCTGAGTGAACGGCGTATTTATAAAGGCTATAGGATTTATTTCCATTTTTAAGCTTTACCGTTCTTTCTTAAAATATATTTAAAAATTTCACTGTAGGGTATAATCGAAAGCGCAAGCAAAACAGAATATGCAAAATTTTTGAATTCAAGTATCTTTAAACCGAATACCGCACCTGCGGGAGAAAGCACAAGGAAAAATACTATAAATAAAGCAATCAGGGAAGAAAGCAGCATAAACTCATTCGAAACAGCAGAAATTCCGAAAATTGATTTGGAGCTTCTGAGATTATATGAATGTAAAATCTGAATTGAACTTAAGGTTACAAAAAGCATTGATGCCGCAACGGCTGTTCCCGATTTTATTCCTATGCTGTAAGAAATAAGCGACATTGCGGTTATAAATATAATATCAACGGGAATTTGTATAAGAAAGCTTTTTGAAATAAGTCTGTGAGTTTTTCTTTTTCCTTGCTTTAGGGGAGCCTGCGAGGTTATCGGTTCCATACCGAGCGATATTGCAGGCGTACAGTCGGTAATAAGGTTTATCCAAAGTAACTGAACTGCCGCAAGAGGCGGAATTTTGAAAATCAGCAGACCTATAAAGTAAATAAGCAATTCCGCAAAATTACAGCTTAAAAGATAATGAACGCATTTTTGAATATTTTCAAAAACAGCTCTGCTTTCCTTTATGGCTTTTTTCAGACTTCCAAGATTATAATGCTCGTCAATTATATCGGCTTTGCCCTTTGCGACATCGGTTCCCATTTTACCCATTACACAGCCTGTATCAGCGGCGGCAAGAGCCTCGCTGTCTGAAATGCTGTCACCGGTAACGGTAACACATTCGCCCTTTTTCTTTAAAATATTGATTATTCTTAATTTATCATCGGGTGAAATTCTTGCAAAAACGGCAACGCTGTCAATTTTTTCATAAAGCTCTTCGTCGCTCATATTTTCAAGCTCTTTGCCTGTCAGCGCAATCATATCATCCTTGAGAATTCCTATTCTGCGCGCAACAGCTTTTGCGGTTATAACATTGTCGCCCGTTATCATAACTGTTCTGATACCTGCATCCGAAAAATCAGAAATACTTGAAACACTGTCAGTTCTCGGCGGATCCTCAAGACCGATAAGACCGACAAAAATCATATCCTTTTCTATGTCGTCCGCATTAGGATTGGCAGGGATTTCATCAAGCTGTCTTATTGCGATTGCAACCACTCTTAATGATTCCTCGGCAAAGGCTTCGTTTACCTTGACAATTTTTTCATTGTCCTCGCCGACGCATTTTTCGGCAATAATTTCGGGCGCGCCCTTTGTAATGGCTACGGGGTGGCCGTTAATCATATTGACGCTTGTCATCGTCTTTCTTACGCTGTCAAATGGAACGGTGCAAAGCCTCGGATAGAGCTTTTCTATGTCGGATTTTTTAACGCCGTTCATTTCAAAGCAAGCGTTTTCTATTGCGGTCTCCGTCGGGTCGTTTACAAGCGTCGAACAGGAAGCGGCAAGCCTTAAAACCATTGAGTTTTTAGCTCCCGCAGACGGCGAAATATCCTCGGTGATTTCATTTCCGTTGAATATCTTTTTGACCTGCATTTTGTTGTGGGTTAAAATTCCTGTCTTGTCGGCGCAGATTACCGTGGTATTTCCTATGGTTTCGAGCGCCTTTATTCTTTTAACGATTATGCCGTCCTTTAAAAGCCGCTGCATTCCTAAAGCCACAACAATAGTTGAAATTGCGGGCAAGCCCTCGGGAATTGCGGCGACCGCGAGTGCTGCCGCGTTTAAAAACGTTTTAACCGTCAGATAAGCGAAGTGATTTCCCGAGCCGTTTTTTAAGGTGATTAAAAATTCTGCCGTAAAAACCGCGGCGCAAATAATAAGAATTGCGATGTTTGCGACCTTTCCCGTATAGTCAAGAGACTCTTGCAAAGGAATTGTATTTTTACCGGTCTGCTTTTCGATAATATCGGTTTTTCCGATTTCGGTATTTATACCCGTTCCTACAACAACGGCTTTGGCGCTTCCGTGAATAACGCTTGATCCGCAGTAAACCATATTTTTTCTTTGGCTTAAGGGTGTAATATCGGGATAAATCTCCTGAGGATTTTTTTCAACCGGTATGCTTTCGCCGGTAAGGCTTGATTCGTTGCACCTTAAAGAAACCGCATCTATAAGTCTTGCGTCGGCGGAAATATAATCTCCCTCGCTTAAAAGGATAATATCTCCGACAACAAGCTCTGATGAATCAATATATTTTTTAATTCCTTCTCTGATTACGGTGGCTTTGGGGTCTGTTGTCTTTTTAAGCCTTTCAAGCATTGCTTTTCCGCGGCTTAAATAAAAAGCCGAAATAAGTGCGTTTAAAACAACGATAGCGATTATAAGCAGGGGAGATACAAAATCATTGCTTTTATAATAAACAGAAAAAGCAAAGGAAAGAATGGCTATAACAAAAAGGATATAAACGAATTTGTTGTTAAGCTGAGATAAGAATTCCTTTAAAAAGAATTTTTTATTTTCATCATTCAAAACATTTTTACCGAATTTATTTATTCTTTCGGTCGCAATTCCGTTTGCAAGACCGTTATCCTTATCGGTTTTAAGCTCTTTTAAAACTTCTTCGGCAGAAGAACTGTGCCATATCATAACTAATTCTCCTTAAAATTTAAACATTAAGCTCGATTTTAATATCTTCGCCAGCGTATTTTTCAAGTATGGGGTCAACATTTGAGCTTACAAAGCTTTCAACCTGACTTACGCATCTTCCGATGAATTTTTCAGGCTTAAGCTCCGCGGTTATTTCTTCTTTTGTAAGCGGAATTCTTTTATCCTCGGCAATCATATCAATAAGCGGATTTTTCTTGCCTTCAAGCTTGATTTGCTTTGTGGCTTTATGAGAAAGCTCACGGATTATTTCATGAAGCTCCTGTCTGTCTCCGCCCCGTTTTACAGATTCCATCATAATATTTTCGGTTGCCATAAAGGGGAGTTTTTCCATTACGCGCTTTTCGATAACCTTATCGTAGACCACGATTCCGTCGGTAACATTTATAAAAACATTCAGCACCGCGTCGGTAGCAAGGAATGCTTCCGCTACGGAAATTCTCTTGTTTGCGCTGTCATCAAGCGTTCTTTCAAGCCACTGAACGGGAGCTGTAAAGGAAGGATTTTGCAGGTCGCATATTATGTATCTTGCAAGCGCACAAATTCTTTCGCATCTCATGGGATTTCTCTTATAAGGCATTGCGGAGGAACCGATTTGTTTTGTACCGAAAGGCTCTTCCAATTCCTCAAAGGACTGTAAAAGTCTCATATCATTTGCGAATTTATAAGCGCTCTGCGCAATACCCGATAATGCGCTTAAAATAAAATAGTCGGTTTTTCTTGAATATGTCTGTCCTGAAACAGGAACACACTCTTTAAATCCGAAATCCTTTGCGATTTTGTTTTCAACGGCGTCAACCTTGCTTTCATCATTCCCGAAAAGCTCCATAAAGCTTGCCTGAGTTCCGGTTGTGCCCTTAGAGCCTAAAAGCTTAAGGCAGGAAAGCTGAAACTCAAGATTTTTAACATCGCCGCATAATTCGTTCATCCATAGCGCCGCTCTTTTTCCGACTGTAGTAAGCTGAGCCGGCTGGAGATGGGTGTAAGCAAGGCAGGGAAGAGCCTTATATTTAAGTGCGAATTCCTTAAGATTTTGAAGAACAGCGGCAGTTTTTTTAAGAACTAATTGTCCTGCCTCGCGCATGGTTATAATATCAGTGTTATCTCCTACATAACAGCTTGTCGCACCTAAATGAATAATAGGCTCGGCTTTGGGACACTGAACGCCGTAGGCATAAACATGGCTCATAACATCATGGCGGACTTCTTTTTCTCTTGCCTTGGCTACCTCATAGTTTATGTCATCGGCATGAGCCTTTAATTCCGCTATTTGCTCGTCCGTTATATTAATACCCTGTTCTTTTTCAGCCTCCGCAAGCGATATCCAAAGCTTGCGCCAAGTTCTGAATTTGAAATTATCGGAAAAGATATATTGCATTTCCTTGCTTGCATATCTTGAAGAAAAAGGCGAATTGTACGCGTCATGATTATTATTCATTATCATTCTCCTGTAACAATATTTAAATAACTTATATATTTTATCATTATAAGCGGATTTTGTCAATTAAATGTAGATATAAATGATATTTTACCGATATCTGCATATATTCAAAAAAATTTGAATATTTTTGCACCTTTATTCTTGAAATATCAAAGGCAGTGTAGTATAATTTATCTGTATTATTATGAAAGTTGGTGCGGCATGACCCGAAAACAAGCACGAGAGGAAGCTTTTATTCTTATCTTTGAAAAATGCTTCAATGACGACAGCTGTGAAAGCATTTTAGAGCTTGCAGAGCAGGTGAGGGAGATTAAACCGGACGATTATGTCCGTGAGGTATTTTGCGGAGTTTATTCACATCTTGATGTGACGGACAGTCTCATTTCCGAATATTCGAACGGCTGGTCGATAAAAAGAATTTCAAAAACCTCTCTTTGCATAATGAGACTTGCGATATACGAAATAAAATTCATGGAAAGTATTCCTGTTTCGGTTTCGATAAACGAAGCGGTTGAGCTTTGCAAAAAATATGCTACCGAAAGCGACGCGTCTTTTGTAAACGGAATTCTTTCATCGGTTGTAAAAGCAAATGCCTGAGACAGTAAGCGTTTCTCAGCTTAATCTGTATGTCAAGTCCCTGCTTGAAAGCGACAGCAGGCTTTCTTATATTAGCGTCAGGGGCGAAATATCGAACTTTAAAAATCATTTTTCAAGCGGACATTGGTATTTTACTTTAAAGGATTCATCTGCCGCAATAAAATGCGTGATGTTTAAAAATGCCAATATTCGTGTTAAGGCTCGAATTACGGACGGCACCGAGGTGATTTTATCGGGCAGGGTTTCGCTTTATGAAAAAGAGGGCAATTATCAGTTCTATGCAGAGGAAATGTCTTTATGCGGAGAGGGCGATTTAATTGCCGCCTTTAACAGGACCAAAGAAAAGCTTGAAAAAGAAGGGCTTTTTGATACTGGCTCTAAAAGAAGACTTCCCTCATTTCCGAAAAATATCGCCGTTATAACCTCTGCCTCAGGTGCGGCAATACAGGATATTATCAATATAACATCTCGGAGATTTCCGCTTTGCCGCCTTGTTTTATGCCCCGTAAGCGTTCAGGGGGAAAGTGCAGCAGGCGAAATGATAAGCATGCTCGAAAGGGTTTATAAAACCGATGAAATTGACTTAATCATTATCGGCCGTGGCGGCGGAAGCGCCGAGGATTTAAGCGCATTTAATGATGAAATGCTTGCAAGAAAGATTTATGAATCTCCCGTTCCCGTAATTTCCGCGGTGGGACATGAAACCGATTTTTCAATTTCGGATTTTGTTGCGGATTTGCGCGCGCCGACACCGTCTGCCGCGGCAGAGCTTGCGGTTCCTGATATTTCGGAGTTGTTACTTAGAATAAAAAGAATTTCTAAAAATATTGCATCCTGTGCGGTTTCTGCTTGCAATTCAAATGAAGTTAAATATCAAAAGGCATCGGCTCGGGCAAATCTTATGAACCCCGAAAAAGTAATCGCCCAAAAATCGCTTACGGCTGATATGCTCAGCGACAGAATTTTAAATATAACAAAATCAAAAATTGAAATGACTGCTCAGAAGCTTAATTCCGTTATAGTAAAAATTGACGCGTTAAGTCCCTTAAAAACCCTTGCAAGAGGCTACGGCGAGATTAAAAAGGACGGAAAGAAAATAAACAGTATAAGTGAGCTTAAAAAAGACGATGAATTATCAATTTGCCTTTCGGACGGAAAAGCAAATTGCATAGTTACCGAGCTTTTTGAAAGGAGCGCAAAATGAAAGAGAATATAAGCTTTGAAGAAAGCCTTAAAAAGCTTGAGGAAATTGCGGAAAAGCTTGAAAATAAGGATACGACCCTTGAAGAATCTATCACGCTTTTTGAAGAGGGTATGAAATATTCTAAAACTTGCTCTGAAATTTTAAATAATGCCAAGCAAAAAATAATTTCGCTTTCGGATTATGAAGGAGAGACCGTAAAAAATGATTGATAACATTATAAAAGAATATCAGACTAAAATAAATGCAAGACTTGATATTCTTACAATGCCTACGGGTCAGCATTATGACGCTGTAAACGAAGCAATGCGCCACAGTCTCCTTTCGGGCGGAAAGCGGATAAGACCGATTATTCTTCTTGAATTTTACAAGCTTTTCGGCGGTGACGACGACTGCGCTTATAATTTTGCCTGCGCGCTTGAAATGATTCACACCTATTCGCTTATTCATGACGATCTTCCTTGTATGGATAATGACGATATGCGCAGAGGAAAGCCCTCATGCCACAAGGCGTTCGGAGAGGATATGGCTTTGCTTGCGGGAGACGCGCTTTTAACAGAGGCTTTTTCTGCCGCGGCTAAAACAAATGGGATCAGCGCCGACAGAATTGTTAACGCTTTGATTCAGCTTTCTTCTTATGCCGGAATAAACGGAATGATAGGCGGACAGGTAATTGACCTTAAAAATTCCGATTATACCGCTTGTGACCTTATAAAAGAGATGTATTCCTTAAAAACGGCGGCTCTTATAAAGGCCGCATGCGTTTGCGGAGCAATTTTGGCAGGAGCGGACGAGGAGAATTTAAAAAAATGCTCCGAGTACGGAGAATGCGTAGGAATAGCGTTTCAGATAATTGACGACTTTCTCGATAAAAACGCAAACGAAGATATTTTCGGTAAGCCTGTAGGCAGTGATGAGAAAAATGATAAAAAGACATTGCTGCGCGCACTCGGCGAAGACGAGGCAATGAAAACAGCCGTTGAGCTTACAAAAAGAGCGGATGAAATTCTTGAGGTTTTTGACGGAGATACCGAAATTCTCAAAGAGCTTACCGATATGCTCTTAAAAAGAAAGTTTTGATTTTAAAAGGAATGTTATTTCTTGAAATATGAAATTCTTGAAAATATAAAAAAACCCGATGATGTGAAAAATGTCTATCCTATGGATTTAAGCAGACTTTGTGCCGAAATAAGGGATAAAATCATTTCAACGGTTTCACAAAACGGAGGACATCTTGCTTCAAATCTCGGAACTGTTGAATTAACGGTTGCTATACATAGAGTTTTCAATTCGCCTGAGGACGCAATAATTTTCGATGTCGGACATCAGGCTTATACGCATAAGCTTTTAACGGGCAGATATGAGGATTTTAAAAATATAAGAACTTCCGGCGGAATTTCCGGATTTATGAGACCTGATGAGAGCGAGCATGACCCTGTTGTAACGGGGCATAGCAGTAATTCGATTTCCGCTGCTTACGGAATTTTTAAAGCCAAAAGGCTAAGAGGCGAAAAGGGAACAGCCGTGGCAGTTATCGGAGACGGTGCCATGACAGGCGGAATGGCTTATGAAGCCATAAATAATGCAGGAGGCGCAAAGGGCAATTTTATAGTTATTTTAAATGACAATAAAATGTCTATTTCAAAAAATGTCGGAGCGGTTGCCAGAACCTTTACGCATTTAAGAAACAAAGCCGCTTACCATAGCTTTAAAGCCGCTTTTACAAAATTTCTTTTAAAGCTTCCTTTCGGAAAAAGCATTGCAAACTTTCTTTTTAAAATTAAGGAAGGTATAAAATCGGCGGTTTATAAGGACAATATTTTTGCAAATCTCGGATTTAATTATTTAGGTCCGGTGGACGGACATAATATCGCCCTTATGGAGGAGCTTTTCAGGGTTGCTAAGGACTATGACAGACCGAGCGTTATCCATGTTGTAACAAAAAAAGGAAAAGGCTATCAGTTTGCCGAAACAAAACCCAATGATTATCACGGCGTTTCGCCGTTTGATATAGACGAGGGATCTTTAGATTGCGCAAAGCATGATTTTTCAAGTGTTGCGGGAGAAACCTTATGTAATCTTGCCGAAAAGAATAAAAGGATCTGCGCCGTAACTGCGGCTATGGCAGAGGGCACGGGGCTTGCGGAATTTTCAAAAAAATTCAAGGAAAGATTTTTCGATGTCGGAATTGCTGAGGAGCATGCAGTAACCTTTTGCGCAGGACTCGCAAGAGGAGGAATGATTCCTTTTTTTGCGGTCTACTCCACATTTTTGCAAAGAGGATACGACCAGATAATTCATGACCTTGCTATTGCAAAAGTTCCTGTAAAGCTTCTTGTTGACAGAGCGGGAATAGTCGGGGAGGACGGAGAGACTCATCAAGGCTTGTTTGACGCGGCATTTTTAAGCGAAATACCGAATATGAATGTCTATTCGCCGTCCTTTTACTCTGAGCTTATATACAGAATTGAAGAAACCGCGGAAAATAAGGAGCTTTGCGCAATCCGTTATCCGCGCGGCTGTTTCGATGATGATTATGACTTTGATTATAAAGCCGAATACAATTTATTTAAAGGTAATAAAAATTCCTTAGCCGTGACCTACGGACGGGAATTCAACGAGGTTTATAAGGCTTTTGGGGCGAACAAGGATTTCAGCGTACTTAAGCTTAATAAAATACATCCTATATCGCAAAAAGTGATAGAAATCATTTCAGATTATAAAAACATTACATTTTTTGAGGAGGGAATTAAGAGCGGCGGAATTGCCGAACATATCGGCAATATGCTTTCGGAAAACGGATTTAAAGGAATGTATAAAATCAAGGCGATTGATAACAGCTTTGTTCCGTCAGGCAAAACCGAGGAGCTGTTAAAGAATTACGGTCTTGACTCCGAAAGCATAATTAAAGCTTTTAAAAATAATGCAGAATAAAGAGCGAATTGATATAGTGTTGGTTGAAAAGGGTCTTGCTCCCTCAAGAGAAAGAGCAAAGGCGCTTATTATGGAGGGTATAGTTTTTGTCAATAATCAAAAATGCGATAAGGCGGGAACATTCGTAAAGCCCGAGGATACGGTTGAAGTAAGGGGTAAAACTTTAAAATATGTAAGCCGCGGCGGTTTAAAGCTTGAAAAGGCAATGGCGAGCTTTGATATTGATTTAAAGGGCTGTATTTGTGCGGATATCGGGGCGTCGACAGGCGGATTTACCGATTGCATGCTTCAAAACGGGGCCGTTAAGGTTTACTCGGTAGATGTAGGCTACGGACAGCTTGCATGGAGCTTAAGAAACGACGAAAGAGTAATTAACCTTGAAAATACGAATTTCAGAAATGTTACAAGCGAGCAAATTCCTGACACGCTTGATTTTGCTTCGGTTGATGTTTCATTTATTTCTCTTTCGCTTATTTTGCCGGTTTTAAATCCGCTTTTAAAGGATAATGCAAAGGCAGTTTGCCTTATTAAGCCGCAGTTTGAGGCAGGGAGAGAAAATGTCGGCAAAAACGGAGTTGTCAGAGAAAAAACGGTGCATATTGCGGTCATAGAAAAGATTATTGAAATCGTATTAAAAAACGGATTTTCTCTTTTAAACCTCGATTACTCGCCGATAAAAGGTCCTAAGGGCAATATAGAATATTTATGCTGTATTGAAAAAAGCGAAAACAGCGAAAATCTTTGCAGTATTTCAGCCAAAGAGGTTGTAGAGCAATCCTATGCCGAGCTTAATAAATAATTACGAAACGGAGAGCAAAATGAAGGTTGCGTTAATTCCAAATCTTGATAAACGCGGTTCATCGGATATGGTGGAAAAGATAGGCGTTTTTCTTTCTTCAAACGGAATAGAGGCCTATCTTCCTAACAGTATCTGCTGTGAGGGCTATAAATTTGCGCCTGAGGATGAGCTTTATAAAATTGCCGATGTTATAATAACCGTCGGCGGAGACGGAACAATTATCCGTTATGCTAAGCGTGCCGCGGCAGATAACAAACCTATCTTAGGAATAAATGCAGGCAGGCTTGGATATCTTGCCGATATCGAGCAAAGCGAATACAGGCTGTTATCAAAGCTTAAAACTAAAGAGTATTCAATTGAAAAAAGAATGATGCTAAGCATCCGCGTCTGTGAAAACGGAAAAACCGTATCATCTTTTGAAGCGCTTAACGATTCGGTAATAACAAGCGGATATATTTCAAGAATAATTGATATTTCATCCTTTATAGGTAAGGATAAAATAAACTATCTTGCGGACGGTCTGATTGTTTCTACGCCTACCGGTTCTACCGCTTACTCGCTTTCCGCGGGCGGCCCGATTATTGACCCGCTCAGCGAATGCGTTTGTATAACGCCTATATGTTCTCACTCGCTTTCCGCAAAGCCGATTATTCTCGGAAGCGAAAGAGAAATAAAATTAAAAGCCTATTCTAAAAAAAGAACCGATATTTATTTAACGGTCGACGGCAGAAAAGCCGCGAATATAAAGCCTTACACTGAAATTTATATTTCGCGGTCTGATAAGCATGTTCAGCTTGTTAGACTTAATGACCGTTCGTTTTATAAAACTCTCTCCTTAAAATTTTCAGAATCAAGAGGTATGAGCCATGAAAGATAACAGACAAAAAAAGATTTTGGATATTATTTCCGAAAAGTTTGTTTTAACGCAGGACGAAATTCAGAAGGAACTCAATTTATTAGGTTTCAATGTAACTCAGTCGACAGTTTCAAGAGATATAAAGGAATTAAAAATAATAAAAGGTCACGATGAAAACGGGGTATACAGATATATTTCGATTGCTCCTGTTTCAAACGGCGAAAACGGCGGAAAATACCATGATCTGCTTAAAAGCTCAATTATCAGCGTTGAAAGTGCTATGAATGATATTGTTATAAAATGCCGTACTGGTATGGCATCAAGCGCCGCCGTTGCAATAGACAGTCTTTTCAACGAGGATATGCTCGGAAGCGTTGCGGGGGACGATACGATTTTTATTATCACCAAAAGCATAGAAAAAGCGGACGAGCTTGCGGCGGAAATTAAAAATATAATTTAACGGCGGTAAGAAAAATGCTTAAATTTTTACATATCGAAAATATCGCCGTTATCGAAAAAACCGATATTGAGTTTTTCGAAGGTCTTTCAGCCCTTACAGGTGAAACGGGAGCCGGAAAATCCATAATTATTGACGCTATAAACGCGATTTTAGGCGAAAGAACTTCAAAGGAGCTTATAAGAAACGGTTGCGATTCGGCAAATGTTACGGCACAGTTCTGTAAACTTTCGGATATTTCAAAAAATGCGGTAACATCGGCAGGTTATGATTTAGAAGAAGACGGAACGCTTATTATAGACCGCACGCTTTCGCTTAAAGGAAACGGAAGTACCAGAATTAACGGCAGACCTGCAACGGTATCAATTCTAAAAAGCATCGGCATGGATTTAATAAATATTCACGGTCAGCATGACAATCAGAACTTGCTCGATCCCGAGAACCACTATATTTATATCGATAGGCTCGCAGAAAACGAAAAGCTTAAAAGCGACTATTACAGCGAGTTTCATAAATTAAACGCTATAAGAAAAGAAATAGCGAAATTATCCTCGGATTTAGAAGAAAAAAAGCGCAGAAAAAACCTAATTGAGTTTGAAATAAACGAGCTTTCGGGTGCTGATATAAAAATCGGCGAAACGGAAAATTTAAGAAAAAAGCAGAAAATAGCGGAAAACTACTCAAAAATGATATCCTCTTTAAACGAGGCTTATTCTTATCTTAACGGCGGCGACGATTTTGACGGAGCCGTGTCACTTATCAAAAACGCTCAAAAAAGCCTGATTTCTTCGGATTGCGAGGAAATGTCCGACAGCATTTCAAAGACAACGGATATTCTCTCCGTTCTCGAAGAAATATGCTCGGATATCAGAACTGTAACACATAATGAAGAATACGGAACGCTTGATATTGAGGCAATAAACCAAAGACTTGATTTACTTCGAAGACTTTCGGTTAAATATAACGGCGACGAGGCGCAAATGCTTTTAAAGCTTGAAAATCTGCAAGACGAGCTTATGAGCATTGACACCGCTGATGAAAAAATCGAAAAGCTGTCAGATGAGCTTGAATTATCGACAGAAAGGCTTATCACTCTCGGCGATAAGCTTTCGCAGTCGAGGATAAAAGCAGGAGATAAGTTTTGCAAGGAAGTAACCTCGGTTTTAAAATTCCTTGATATGCCCAATGTAACTTTTCAAATGAAGCATGAAAAGGGAAGATACACAAAGCTCGGCTGCGACACAATTGAGTTTATGATTTGTACCAATGCCGGCGAAGCCATGAAGCCGCTTCATAGAATTGCTTCGGGCGGTGAGCTTTCAAGAATAATGCTTGCCATAAAAAGCGTTCTTTCCGACAAGGACGGAATTGATACCCTGATTTTTGACGAAATCGACTCTGGCATCAGCGGAAGAGCGGCAGGCAAGGTCGGAATTCAGCTTAAAAAGGCATCCGCCGATAAGCAGGTGCTGTGCGTAACTCATCTTGCTCAGATAGCGGCAAATGCAGATAATCAGTATTTGATTGAAAAAACAGTCAAAGGCAATAAAACATATACAAAAGTTTCTCTGCTTTCGTATGAGGAACGAATAAAAGAAATAGCAAGAATTATGTCCGGCGATAGCTTAACGGACAGTTTATATAATTCAGCAAAAGAACTACTTGACAGGAGTAAGGAAAATGAAGATTTATGAAGAACTGGTTGCAAGAGGACTTATAGCTCAGGTGACCGACGAAGAGGAAATCAAGGAGCTTATAAATAACGGAAAAGCAACCTTTTATATAGGCTTTGACCCCACTGCCGACAGTCTGCATGTAGGTCATTTTATGGCGCTTTGCCTTATGAAAAGGCTTCAGATGGCAGGCAACCGCCCCGTTGCGCTGATAGGCGGCGGAACAGGCTATATAGGCGATCCTTCGGGAAGAACCGATATGCGTTCAATGATGACGCCCGAGCAAATTCAGCACAACTGCGACTGCTTTAAAAAGCAAATGAGCAGGTTTATTGAATTCGGCGAGGGAAAAGCCATGATGGTAAATAATGCCGACTGGCTTTTAAAGCTTAATTATATTGATTTGTTAAGAGATGTCGGCGCTTGCTTTTCTGTAAACAATATGCTCAGAGCCGAATGCTATAAGCAAAGAATGGAAAAGGGACTGAGCTTTCTTGAATTCAACTATATGATAATGCAAAGTTATGACTTTTATCATCTTTTTAAGGAATACGGCTGTAATATGCAGTTCGGCGGAGACGATCAGTGGTCTAATATGCTCGGCGGTACAGAGCTTATAAGGAAAAAGCTCGGCAAGGACGCTTATGCCATGACTATTACTCTTTTGCTTAATTCCGAGGGCAAAAAGATGGGCAAGACCGTCGGCGGTGCCGTATGGCTCGACCCTGAAAAAACCTCTCCTTATGAATTTTATCAGTACTGGCGCAATGTTGCTGACGCAGATGTATTAAAATGTATAAGAATGCTCACATTCCTGCCGCTTGAAGAAATCGACAAGATGGATAAGTGGGAGGGAAGTCAGCTTAATACCGCTAAAGAAATTTTGGCTTATGAGCTTACAAAGCTTGTTCACGGCGA
>DBKZ01000092.1:0-1418 GCA_002297415.1 Ruminococcaceae bacterium UBA737 | reverse complement strand
ATTTTCTCGGGAAAAGGCTCACATGCCGATATGCCGAGTGTTAAGCTCGAAAGCTCCGATTTTAATGAGTCCCAAATAGGAATTCTTACCTTGCTAACAAAAGCCGGATTTGCCGCTTCAAACGGCGAGGCAAGAAGGCTTGTTATACAGGGCGGGGTAAGCGTTAACGATGAAAAGATAAGCGACCCTAAAAAAACATTTAATGCCGATGAATTTAAAAATGACTTTATTCTTAAAAAAGGTAAAAAGTCAGTTATTAAAATTACTCTTTAAAAAATAGAAAAGTTCCGATATTTTTTCGGAACTTTTTTATTTTTTTCGAATTTAATTCGTATTCATATCACTTGATGTTGTAAGAAAATAATTATATAATAATTTTGAAATTAAAATAATCACGGAGAAATTTATGACTAATATAACGCACAAAAAAATAGCGGAAATCGCTCATGTTTCGCCCTCGACTGTTTCAAAAGCCTTATCTGACAGCAAGGAAATCAGCGAGGAATTAAAGGAAAGCATTGTTAAAATAGCAATGGATGAGGGATATTTTGCTCAAAAAAGCAAGCGAAAAATTGAATATTCGTCCGAAAAATCAGTAGCTGTAGCCATAGTTTGTCCTGAAATTATAAGCATTGCCTATGCAGGAGAAATAAGCGCAATTAAAAACGAATTGGAATTAAAAGGCGCTGTTGTCTCGGTTTATATTTATGATTTTAATTCAGAAAAGCTTAAAAGTATTATAGAGAGTATAAATGTTGGAAAGCGTGCCGACGGTATAATACTTTTCGGAGCTTTTCCTTCAGAAGTAAAGTCATCAATTCCTATTGTCGGAATTGACCGATTTAGGGCAGATTATGATACAGTATACTGCGATATAAACGGTTATTTTGATGATATAATAAATTATTTAAAGAATTTAGGACATAAAGAAATTGCTTTTATAGGAGAAAAACATACCGCCGCAAAGCTTGAAGCATATAAAAAATCCCTATCTAAATATAATCTCACAGTTGACCCTGAAAATATTTATATAATAAACGAACGTTTTGAATCAATTGGCTATACAGCCGCTGAGGAATTACTGAAAAGAAATGAGTTGCCCACGGCAATTATTTGTGCTTATGACGAAATTGCTTTGGCGCTTATAAAAAGACTTACGGAAAAGGGAATAGAAATTCCGAAAAAAATCAGTGTTGTAGGAATTAACGATATCCCTATGTCCGAATATTCATTGATTCCTCTTACTTCTGTTCATATCTTTGAGAAGGAAGAGGCTGAAACGGCCGTTAAACTGCTTTATGACAAAATATTCAACCGAGCAAATGCAATACAGCATATTAGCGTCGGTCACAGTCTTATAATAAGAAAATCAACCGATTTTGCAAAGGAAGAAGTTTAAAAAATGAGACTTCTTAAGA
>DBKZ01000006.1:44472-46880 GCA_002297415.1 Ruminococcaceae bacterium UBA737 | reverse complement strand
TTTTTTTATGCTTTCAAGCTCCTTTAAAAATTCCTCGTAATCGGTGACGGTAAAGGGTGTTTTCTTTTCAATCCGTGTTGAATTCCATATACTTTTTGTTTCGGGTACGGGAAGTCTTGCCATTATTGCCTTGCCGACCGCCGTATAAACCATTGGCAGAGAAAGTCCGATTCTTGAAACCATTCGCACGGAATTCTGCATTGATTCGTATTTGTCGATATAGATTATTTCGTTTTCGTTTCTTTCAACCAGATGCACCGTTTCCCCCGTAAGATCCGAAAGCCTTTCAAGGTGCGGGCGGGCATACCGCCTTATATCTATCGAGCACAGAGTTTTCGAAGAAAGCTTTAAGAATTTTAAGGTTAATTCATATTTTTCCGTTTTTTCGTTTTTTCTTACATAGGAAAGCTCGCAAAGGGTAGAAAGGAGCCTGAATACAGTAGTCTTATTCAGTCCTGACAGCACCGAAAGCTCGGTTATTCCGAGCGGTCCGTGGGTACAAATCAGTTCTATCAAGGAAAAAGTTCTTGATACCGATTGTACAGATGAGTTTTCAGACAAGCATATCACTCCTTTATATTTTAAAATTTTATCATATTTCGGTTTGTTTTTCAATTACTCCTTGACTTTTTTTCTGTCAGTGTTATAATAGTTTCGGAAAAAGGAAACAGTGTTTCATATTGCGAAACGCGGTTTCACTATGCGTAACAAGGAGCAATATTATGGAAGATTTAATTAAAAAAATCAGTGACACCGGTGTTGTGCCGGTAGTTAAGATTGACGACGCTGAGGACGCCGTAAATCTTGCCAAGGCTTTAAGAAACGGCGGAATAAACTGTGCTGAAATCACATTCAGAACTGCGGCTGCCGAAGAGGCGATAAAGCTTATTTCAAAGGAATTCCCCGATATGCTTATTGCCGCGGGAACGGTTCTTACATGTTCTCAGGCGGATAAGGCAATGGCGGCAGGAGCAAGCTTTATAGTAAGCCCGGGACTTAATCCTGATGTTGTAAGCCACTGTATAGAAAAGGGCTATCCGGTAATCCCGGGTGTCTGCACTCCTACAGAGGTTGAAAAGGCGCTTTCAATGGGTCTTAAATATCTTAAATTTTTCCCTGCTGAGGCGGCAGGCGGAGTTAAAATGATAAAGGCAATGTCCGCCCCGTATACAATGGTTAAATTCATGCCGACAGGCGGAATTAACACCTCAAATCTTAAGGAATATTTAAGCTGCAAGGCAATATTTGCCTGCGGAGGCAGCTGGATGGTTCCTTCGGATAAAATCGCGTCTGGCGACTTCAAGGCTATTGAAGAGCTTACAGCCGCCGCAGTAGAGCTTTTAAAGGAGATAAGAAACAATGGGTAAGATAGTAACCTTCGGAGAAATAATGTTAAGGCTTGCGCCTAACGGATATTACAGATTTTTTCAAAACGATCAGCTTCAGGCAACATTCGGCGGAGGAGAAGCAAATGTTGCGGTATCTCTTGCCAATTTCGGGCTTGACGCGTCATTTGTAACAAAGCTCCCGACACATGCTATCGGTCAGGCGGCTGTCAATTCCTTAAGATATTTCGGCGTTGATACAAAGGATATCGTCCGCGGAGGAGACAGAGTAGGTATTTATTATCTTGAAAAGGGTGCTTCTCAGCGCGGCAGCGTTTGTATTTATGACCGCGCAGGCTCCGCAATTCAAAAGGCAGATAAAAATGATTTCAATTGGGATAAAATCTTCGAGGGTGCCGAGTGGTTCCATTTTACGGGGATTACTCCCGCTTTAGGCGAAAATCTTGTTGAAATCTGCAAGGAAGCTTGTATTGCCGCGAAAAAGCACGGCGTAAAGGTCAGCTGTGACCTTAATTACCGCGGCAAGCTCTGGACAAGAGAGCAGGCGAGAGCGGCTATGAGTGAGCTTTGCAAATATGTAGATGTCTGCATTTCAAATGAAGAGGACGCAAAGGATGTTTTCGGAATTGAGGCAGAGAACACCGATATTTACGGCGGAAAGCTCAATAAAGAGGGCTATAAGAGCGTTGCAAAACAGCTTGCCGATAAATTCGGATTTGAAAAGGTCGCAATAACGCTCCGCACATCTATCAGCGCCAGCGATAATGATTGGGCGGCTATGCTGTATGACGGAAAGGATTATTGCTTCTCTAAGGAATATCACTTAAGAATAGTTGACCGTGTAGGCGGAGGAGACAGCTTCGGAGCAGGTCTTATCTATTCGCTTGTCAGCGGTAAAAACACGCAGGAAGCCGTTGAATTTGCGGTTGCCGCTTCTGCTCTTAAGCATTCGGTTGAGGGAGACTTTAACCGCGTAAGCGTTGCAGAGGTTGAAAAGCTTGCTTTGGGCGACGGCTCGGGAAGAGTTCAGAGATAAACATAATAAAAACAAAATCCTCGGCA
>DBKZ01000006.1:37825-44457 GCA_002297415.1 Ruminococcaceae bacterium UBA737 | reverse complement strand
TGCCGAGGATTTTGTTTTTATTTAAGCTTATTATATTCTTCGTCGCTTACAGGCTCTAGCCATTCGTTGCTTGTCTCTTCGCCGCCGACCTCGATTGCAAGGTGGCTGAACCAGCTGTCCTTAGCGGCGCCGTGCCAGTGCTTAACATTTGCGGGAATGTTTATGCAGTCTCCTGCTTTCATTTCAACAGGCTCTTTGTTTTCTTCCGCATAATAGCCTCTGCCGGCAACGCAGATAAGAATTTGTCCGCCGCTTTTTGCGTGATGAATGTGCCAGTTGTTTCTGCAAGCAGGCTCGAATGTAACATTGAAAATTCCGACCTGCTCTTTTGAAACAGGCGCAAGATAGCTCTTGCCCGAAAAGTATTCCGCAAATCCGTCGTTAGGCTCGCCTATCGGGAAAATCATTTCCCTTGCATGGGCGCGCATAGCCTCGTCTTTATAGGGCAAATCTCCCTCGCCGACTTTCCAAACCTCTTTTGCAAGGTTAAAAACAGTCCAGCCCTTAGGCCAGCCGGCATAAAATGCCGTATGGGTAATAATCGCGGCGATTTCCTCTTGAGTAACGCCGTGCGCCTTAGCATTCTGCAAATGGAATTTAAGCGAGGAATCGGTAACACCCGAAGCCATAAGAGCGACTACGGTTATTATACTTCTCGTTTTTAAATCAATGTCCTCATTGTTCCAGTTCTCGCCGAAAAGCACATCGTCATTAAAATGCGCAAACTCAGGGGCGAATTCGCCGAGTGCGTTTCTGCCTGCCGTTTGAGTTACCTTTTTCATAAAAAATCACCTTTCTTTTTTAATTCATAAATATTATAATACTTAAAGTTAACTTTAAGTCAATACCTATTTTCCAAAAGAGGAGATAAAAATGAGAGATCTTGTTATCTATGTTCACGGTAAGGGCGGAAACGCTTCGGAGACTTAATTTTATAGGGATTTATTATCGATTGCCTCCGTAATGAATAATGGCGAGCATCGGTTTCACACAAAAGAGCAAACAGAGTTTTTAAAGCAGTGGGTAAAAATATGTTATAAATAATCAAATAATTTATAATATATTCAATGTTTAAATCTATGATAATTTTAATAACAAGGAAGCGCAGAAAAGCCCGTTTTCAGCCTCAAATCGGCATGTTCCGCCGTATTTCTCCGCTATGCTTTTTACAGAACGGGTACCGAGACCTATCCCGTCATGCTTTGTTGATTTGAACTCGCCGTCAGGCGAGTTTTTTAATAATTAATTATATCACCGATTTATAATAATTTCCGAAATCCGCAAGAGCGTCGATAATAGGAAGCATCTGCTTTCCTAAGTCGGTAAGCCCGTATTCAACCTTAGGCGGCATTTCGTTATAATCGTGCCTGAATGCAAGACCGTCGTCAATCATTTGCCTTAAGCTGTCGGTTAAAACCTTTTGAGAAATTCCATCTAAATCTCTTTGTAATTCGTTGAATCTCCAAGGACGCGTTTTCAAATTTCTTAATATCAAAAGCTTCCATTTCCCGCCTATTAAAGCTACTGCCGTCGCGACAGGGCATGCAGGAAGCTCTTCTTTGGTTTTCATAAGCTTTCACCTCTTTATTTATAATATCACACATCTTTAAAAAAGTACAGTGCGATTGTTTTTTTAACAGTTATAAAAAGGTGCGTACTTGTTTTTGAATGTGTAAAGTGTTAATCTTTATTCAGGCAAAGAAAATTGCCGAAATTTCACGGAGGTAAAACATTATGAAAAACTATTCAAAAACCAATATCGGAAACGAAGGCAGAACAGAGCTTCACGAGGCTTTGGGTCTTACCGGTGCGGAAATAAGCATAAACCGTCTCCCTGCAGGCGCAGGAGTTCCCTTTGTTCATTCTCATAAGAGCAACGAGGAAATTTACGGCGTTATTTCGGGAAATGGCAAGGCTTTAATTGACTGCGAAGAGATCGCTTTAAAAGAGGGCGATTGGCTTAGAGTTGCACCGTCCGCAAAAAGACAGTTTTCGGCGTCCGAAAATGAGGGAATAACCTTTGTATGTATTCAGGTTAAAGAAAATTCTCTCGGCGGATTTACCGCAGACGACGCAGTTGTATATTAAAAAACAAAAACACAGGCTGAGGCTTAAACGCTTCAGCCTGTGTTTTTGTTATGCCTTTTCTTTTACCGCAATCCAGATTTCGCATTTGTAATTCGGGTCGGAAGTGTCCGCCGAGGAATAAACCTCGAACTCAACATTTTCGGCGTATTCATACTGTAAACTCGTCGGAAAGAACTCGGTCACAATTCTGTTATAGGTATCAATAAATGCGTCGGGCATTTTTCCCTTGCTTGTAAATACAGCATAGGTGTTCTTCGGAATTGTGACGATTTTCAAATTCTTGTCAACTTCTCTTCCGTCATATTCAACGCCTATTCCGTAAGGAAACTGCTTTGAGTTAAGCTCTGATGAAAAGCAAATTCCGAGCAAGCCTTTCATGACGGGATTTTCGGGTAAACAGGAAATAAGCTTATTTATTGTTCCGTCTTTAGAAAATTCCTGCCACATCGCGGTAATGTCCTCGGTCGCATTGGCAGACAGAGGCTTTCCGACCCTCTTACGCTTGCAAACAACCTTAAATGCGTCTCTTTTTTCAATTCTGTAATCCATTTTACTGCCTCCTGTTAGAGTTAATTTTACAGAAAGAGGAGTAAAAATTCTTACCTTGCCGCCGTGCTTTGCGGCGCTCGGGGCGATCCCGTGAAACCGTGTAAAGGCTCTTGAAAAGCTTTCGGGAGAATCATAGCCGTATTTAAAGGCAATATCAATGATTTTTGCATCGCCCTTTGAAAGCTCTTCTCCTGCCAAGGAAAGCCTTCGCATTCGGATATAATCGCCGAGAGACAGACCGCACAGAATTCCGAATACCCTTTGAAAATGAAACGGAGAGGAATAAGCCCGCTTTGCGGCTTCTTCGAAATCAATATCTTCGGTGATATTCTCTTCTATGTAATCAATGGCACTTTGTATTCCCTGAATCCAGTCCATACTCTCACTCTCTTTCTGCGATTACATTCTAACAGAACGGCTATTTAGTTTCATGACTTTCAGTGCTTTAAGATGTTATATCATGCTTTTAGAAAGATATCACTAAGAATTTTTTTACCTGAATAGGTGCGAAAAATTTTATTTAAGGCATTTTCAATCGCATTTTTTGAAAATCCGCTTTCGCCTGCGTTTACAATAAAATCGGCTTCGAGTAAAATTTGATAATCGGGACCGTCAACCTCAAAATATGTGTGATGATGTGAAACAATCCGGAAAATACGGCTTTTTTCCTCTTCGCAAGGAGAAAATTCATCAAAGAATTCTTCTAAAAGAGGCAAACTTTCAAGCTCCTGATTTTTCCCGTTTGTATTATTGTATTTCTCTCGGCAGAGAGGGCAGGCAATATCATGCGTAATCGCCGCAAGCTCAAGGATATAAAGAGTATGACCGTCAAGCCTTTCAAGCTCGCCGATAGTTTTTGCAAATGCCCAAACCTTTAAAAAGTGGTCGATATCATGAAGATTGCCGTTGTAAAATTCAATCATTTTTTGAATTACAGCAGAAATTGCAGGCTTTGAATTTTCGCTCATAATGCCGTGCCCCTTTTGGGGATAAAAAACTTTTTTATTTCGGTTTTCTCAAGCTCAAGCAGCTTTAATTTCCTGTTAATACCGCCGCCGTAGCCCGTAAGACTTCCGCTTGTTCCGACTACTCTGTGGCACGGAATCATAAGGGATATGGGATTGTGGCCTACCGCTCCGCCGACTGCCTGTGCGGACATTTTTTTAATACCCCTGTCACTTGCAATTTTTTCCGCAATTTCGCCGTAGGTCACGGTTTGTCCGTAGGGGATAGTTAGCATTATGTTGCAGACCGTTTTTCGAAACGGAGTGGAATCATATTTAAGCGGCGGAAGAAAATCAGGATTTCGGCCTGAAAAATAAATGTCAAGCCAGTGCTTTGCGTCTTTAAATATCGGAAGCTCTTTTTGCTCTGCTTTTTCGGGCAACACATTTCCGAAATGCTTTTGCCCGTTAAACCAAAGACCTAAGATATAATTCTCGTCGCTTGCGAGCGTTATCATTCCTAGCGGGGATGAATATTCATATGTATAAACCATTTTAAAACCTCAAATTTATTCTATAAGAATATTATAAATGCTTTTTCTCAATTTTCAACAGCTTTTTATAGCTTAGGTCTATTCCGATTGCTCCGAGAGGTGCGGTTATAAGAATTCCAAGCACGGCTATTGTCAGAACGATAGTGCCGCATGGCAGTCCCATGCTTAACGGAACAGAACCGATTGCAGCCTGAACCGTTGCTTTAGGCAGATAAGCAATAACGCAAAAAAACCGCTCTTTAAATGAAAGAGTAGTTCCGATAAGGCAAAGCACAACGCCGATTGCACGGAATAACAGAGCCGCAAAGATCATTCCTACAGCGGCAATTCCTGCATTAAATGTATAGCGAATATCCACTGCCGCTCCGACCATAACAAATAAAACCACTTCTGCCGCAAGCCAAAGCTTTCCAAATTTTTCCGAAAGGCGCGTTGTTACAGCTTTCGGGTTTTTGATTTTTAAAACGCATGCCATACTTACCACTGCAAGCAGCCCCGAAACGGCAATCCGTTTTTTTGCAAATGATTCTATAGCGATTAAAAGAAATGAAACACTTAATATTATAATCACTTTTACGCTGTTTCGGATAGGGTGATCGTGTGAAAATGACATTTTAAAAACTAAAGACAAAATAAATCCGAAAGCCGCGCCTAAGATAATGCCGAGCAAAATCGAAAAAGGGATATTTATAAAATCAAGCAGTCTTGCTTTCCCTCCCTGTGCCATACTCACAAAAGTGGTAAAAAGCACGATTACAAAAATATCGTCACATGATGCCCCTGCCATAATCATTTGCGGAATACTTTTGTCAGTTCCGCGCTTTTCTTCCATTAGCTTAAGCATTCTCGGCACTACAACTGCCGGAGAAACCGCGCCTAACACTGCTCCCATCACGGCGGCTTCGATATGGGAGATTTTCAAAAGCAAGGGTGCAAAAAGAACATACCCGATGATTTCAAAGCTTGCAGGCAAAAATGACATCAGCACCGCCGGTCTGCCGACCCTTTTAAGGTCAGATAAGTTGAGTGACAGTCCTGCTTTAATCAAAATTATGATAAGCGCTATTTGCCGCAATTCGGATGAGATACCGAGAATTTGAGGGTCAAGCAGGCCGAGCACGAAAGGTCCCAGTACTATACCTGTTCCAAGCAATCCTATAATTCTAGGAAGACGGATTCTTTCGAAGATCGAAGCAAGCGAAAGACCGACAAGAAAAATGAGAGATAAAGATGTTAACATAAGAAATTCTCCTAAGTGCAGAAAAGCCGATGCCCTCTGCAAATAAAATGCAGAAGTCATCAGCTGATAATTAAGCGGTTTCGGCTTCGAGCCGAGGGAGGACTTCATTCCCTATATAAATATTTTATCATATTTACGGACAGTAATCAAGTATTAAAAAAATTATTCTCCGCGGTTGTCTAAACAGTATATAATGCAGGCTATTCCCGCAATCATTGAAAATAAAACCGCTCCGGTAAGAGGAGAATCGTCCGACAGTGCCGACCCTGCAAACAGACCGATAACAGCGGCAATAACCATGATAATTACTGATGAAACAGTTCTGAATTTTTTCATTTTTTTAACCTCTTTTAAAGCTTTGATTTGTTAAGCTTATTTTATCACACCGTAATATTTATTTCAACTTATAAATCCTTGTAAATTTAATGAAAATGCCTTTAATCCAATAATTTTTTTATTTTTTCAATTGTTTGATAAGATAAANNNNAAAATTCTCTGTCTTTTGTATGTATCGCTTTATCAATTTCGTGTGCGCTGCATAAAATGCTTTCACTTTTAATCGGACTGTTGCCGAGAATAAACAGAGCATACCCCTTTACCCAGACCCTTACACCGTGATAATCAAGATATTTTGCTAAGAGATAAATTTGCCTTTTTACCTGCCTGACGGGATTTTTAACAGTCTTTTCGTAAACATTTCCGCGCTCGGTAAGCTTGTATTTCGTCCACTCAAAATCCTTTTCGCTGCCGATTATTTTCCCGACATAATTTTTAACCTCTATTATAAACACACCGAATTTGTTTACAATTATACAGTCGGTTTCAGCCGGTCTGCCGTCATAAACAAAGCTGACATTCGTAAAAAGCAGGTCTTCCTCTTTCAGCACACTTCTTATAACCGATACGGCTTTTTCTTCTCCGAGCCTTCCGGCAAGCCTTTTAGAGTCCTCCGAAGTCTCATTCTCGCGGATTTTAACCAGTGCAATAATTAAAATGACTGTAATTATAACGATAAAAGCCGTTATTGCAAAATAAGTAAGACCCATTTTTTCACCGCCTGATTTTTTAAATGATATTTTATATAATCGGAAAACAAACCTTAAATATCAGTTCTTAAAAAATTCGTGTGAAGTATTTTTAATATACTTCACACGAATAAATTATTTCATATTTTCTTTAAAAATATAAATGATTAAGCCTTGCTTTCCTTGATAGCTGCCTGAGCTGCTGCGAGGCGTGCAATCGGAACACGGAACG
>DBKZ01000006.1:12546-37814 GCA_002297415.1 Ruminococcaceae bacterium UBA737 | reverse complement strand
AGGAAACATAATCAAGGCCGATCTTGTGGCAGAACTCAACAGAGGACGGGTCGCCGCCGTGCTCTCCGCAGATACCGCAGTGGAGGTCTTTTCTTACGCCCTTACCGAGCTTAACAGCCATTTCCATAAGCTTGCCAACGCCTACCTGATCAAGCTTCGCAAACGGATCGTTTTCGAAAATCTTAGCGTCATAATAAGCGTCAAGGAATTTACCTGCGTCGTCACGGCTGAAGCCGTAAGTCATCTGGGTAAGGTCGTTGGTACCGAAGCAGAAGAACTCAGCTTCCTTGGCAATTTCGTCTGCAGTGAGAGCCGCACGCGGAATTTCAATCATGGTACCTACTTCATACTTAAGGTCGATTCCTGCAGCTGCGATTTCAGCGTCTGCAGTCTCAACAACGGTCTTCTTAACATATTTAAGCTCTTTGACATCGCCTACGAGCGGAATCATGATTTCAGGAACGATGTTCCAGTCAGCATGAGCCTTCTTAACATTGATAGCTGCACGGATAACGGCAGTTGTCTGCATCTTCGCAATTTCCGGATAGGTAACTGCAAGACGGCAGCCGCGGTGACCCATCATCGGGTTAGCCTCATGGAGAGAAGCGATGATAGCCTTGATATCTTCAACGCTCTTGCCCTGTGCGTCAGCAAGCTTCTTGATGTCAGCCTCTTCTGTAGGAACGAACTCATGAAGCGGAGGATCGAGGAAGCGGATGGTTACCGGCTTTCCTTCAAGAGCCTCATAAAGCTTCTCAAAGTCACCCTGCTGGAAGGGGATAATGTTTTCAAGAGCCTTTTCACGCTCTTCAACAGTTGAAGAACAAATCATCTGACGGAAGTAATCAATTCTGTTGCCCTCAAAGAACATGTGCTCTGTACGGCAAAGACCGATTCCCTCAGCGCCGAGCTCTGCAGCCTTCTTAGCGTCGCGCGGAGTGTCCGCATTTGTGCGAACGCCGAGCTTGCGGTACTTGTCCGCCCAGCCCATGATTCTTCCGAATTCGCCTGCGATAGAAGCGTCAACAGTCGGGATAATTCCGTCGTAAATATTACCGGTAGAACCGTCAAGAGAAATGAAGTCGCCCTCATGATAGGTCTTGCCGGAGAGAGTAAACTGCTTGTTTTCCTCGTCCATATTGATAGCGGTGCAGCCGGAAACACAGCATGTACCCATACCGCGCGCAACAACGGCAGCGTGTGAGGTCATACCGCCGCGAACGGTGAGAATACCCTGAGCGGCTTTCATGCCTTCGATATCTTCAGGTGAAGTTTCGAGACGGACGAGAACTACCTTTTCGCCCTTAGCGCCCCAGTTCTTAGCGTCTTCAGCGGTGAAAACGATTTTACCGCAAGCAGCGCCGGGGGAAGCGGGGAGAGCCTTTCCGATAGGAGTAGCAGCCTTTAACGCCTTAGCGTCAAACTGCGGATGAAGAAGAGTATCAAGGTTACGGGGATCTATCATAAGAACAGCTTCCTCGTCAGTAATCATACCCTCGTCAACGAGATCGCAGGCAATCTTAAGAGCTGCCTGAGCGGTTCTCTTACCGTTACGTGTCTGGAGCATGAAGAGCTTTCCGTGCTCAACGGTGAACTCCATGTCCTGCATGTCGCGGTAATGATTTTCAAGACGCTGGCAAACATCCTTGAACTGCTTGAATGCCTCGGGGAACTTTTCTTCCATTTCGGAGATGTGCATAGGAGTACGAACGCCTGCAACAACATCCTCGCCCTGAGCGTTTGTAAGGAACTCACCGAAGAGACCCTTAGCGCCTGTAGCAGGGTCACGGGTAAACGCAACGCCTGTTCCGCAATCGTCACCCATGTTACCGAATGCCATCATCTGAACGTTAACAGCGGTACCCCAAGAATACGGGATATCGTTATCACGGCGGTAAACATTAGCACGGGGGTTGTCCCATGAGCGGAAAACAGCCTTTATAGCGCCCATTAACTGCTCCTTAGGATCAGTCGGGAACTCTGCGCCGATTTTTGATTTGTATTCAGCCTTGAACTGAGAAGCAAGCTCCTTAAGATCGTCAGCGGTAAGCTCAACGTCCTGAGTAACGCCTCTCTTTTCCTTCATAGCGTCAATAAGCTGCTCGAAGTACTTTTTGCCGACTTCCATAACAACATCGGAATACATCTGAATAAATCTTCTGTAGCAGTCCCAAGCCCAACGGGGGTTATTGGATTTTTCTGCGATTACATTGACAACTTCTTCGTTAAGTCCGAGGTTAAGAATAGTGTCCATCATGCCGGGCATTGAAGCACGGGCACCTGAACGAACCGAAACGAGGAGCGGATTTTCCTTATCGCCGAACTTCTTGCCGGTGATTTCCTCCATCTTCTCGATGTACTCCATGATCTGAGCCTGAATTTCATCATTGATCTTCTGGCCGTCCTCATAGTACTGAGTGCATGCCTCGGTTGAAATGGTGAAGCCCTGCGGAACGGGAAGACCGAGACCGGTCATTTCTGCAAGGTTAGCACCCTTACCGCCGAGAAGCTCACGCATCTTTGCGTTGCCTTCGCTGAAAAGGTAAACATACTTGTGACTCATGTTTTGAATCAACCTCCTAAAAAATTTGCGGATTTTTAATCCTGATTAACTGAAAAGAACCCAACTTTATTGAGTATCTAATTCATTATATCAAAAAAACCTTTAAAAATAAAGAGTTTTTTTAAAAAAATACGGAAATTTGAATTTACTGTTTTTTTACTGCTTTTATAATTCTGAGCATTGCGGGAGCAAGAACCATATTTATTACAAGTTCAATTAAGAAATTAACGCCGACAAGACCTGTTATCACATAGGTGACTGCGTTGGTGCCGCCTGCCCAAGAATAAAGAATATCCTTAAAGAAAATGAACATCATCGCAACGAATATTCCCGTGTTTACTACGGGAGCGACAATCGCGGGAATTACAACCGAAATAAGTCCGCCTTTTTTCTTAAGCGCCCGTGCCGTAAGTCCGCAAAGAAGTCCGCAAAGCGTACCTTTAAGCATGCAGGTTATGACGGTCATAACGGCATTTGAATTCAAAAGAATATTTCCTCCCATATCAGCACCCGTTAAGCAGCCGATAACGGTCATCAGACCGAATACCGCGCCTAAATAAGCGCTGTAGGAAGGCTTATACAGACAAGCCGCGATTATAATCGGAACAAGAACAAGCGAAAGATTGAAATTTCCGATTTTGATAAAGTAGCTTATTGTCTGCAGGACTGCGGTTACGGCGGTAAATATTCCTAAAACCGCAACCTTGAATGATTTCTTTTCTGACATAATTTTTTACCTCCGATACTGTCCGCAAATACGGTACAGTTCTATATTCCGACACTGTCACTGTAACAGTGTTAACGGTTATTTATTGCGCTCGTAGATTTCCTTTAATCCCTCAAGCAGCAGGTTTTCATTAAATATTATATCGTTTTTGCAGTAGGATATTATTTGTTTTGAAAGTCCGCCCGTTGCGACGACGGTGGGCTTGACTCCGAGTTCCTCGGAAATTCTGTCAATCATTCCGTCAAGCATTGCGGCGGTTCCGAAAATAAGTCCCGAACGCATGCAGTCGGCGGTGTTTGAACCTATAACAGACTCGGGAGCCGTAAGCGAGATTGCAGGAAGCTGAGCGGTGTTTTCGCATAATGCCTTCAGCGTGAGCCTTACGCCTGCCGCAATGGCTCCGCCTAAGAATTTTCCGTCACTGTCTATAACGCTGAGCGTTGAAGCCGTTCCCATATCTATAACTATGCAGGGAAGCTTGTATTCCGCAATCGCGCCCACTGCCCCTGCCGCAAGATCCGCACCGAGCTGAGCGGGGTTGTCAATTCTGATATTAAGGCCTGTTTTGACCCCCGGACCCAATTCTAAAGGAACAACATCGCATAAAAGCGCAACAGCCGAGGCTATCGCGTTTCCGGTTTCGGGGACTACAGACGATATAATGCAGTCTTCAACGGCTTTGCAGTCTGCTCCGTGAAGCGATAAAACATTTTTAATATCCACAGCATACTGGTCCGAGGTTTTCTTCCTGTCTGTAGAAAGACGGGCGGTGCAGCTTAAAACATCGTCCTCAAATGTGCCGAGAGTAATATTAGTGTTTCCTATATCAATCGCAAGTAACATAATTTATTCCTTTAACTTTATTTTAAGTGTATTATATAATAATTCATAATCAAAATCAAGTAAAAAAACTGTTGACTAAAGGGATAAAAGCTGATATAATACTATTTGCTAATGTGAAAAAATATCATTTTAGCTTCCTTGCCATAAGATTTATGGCCAAAAGTCCAGAAGGAGGTGCAACGAATTATGACTAACAAGTACGAGGCTGCAGTAGTATTTTCTGTAACCGGTTCGGAAGAAGCCGTAGAAGCTTTAAAGACTAAGTTTAACGACCTTATCGCAAAGCACGGCACAGTCGAAAACGTTGATGATTGGGGAAAGCGCCGTCTTGCTTATCCTATCAACGATGAAAACGAAGGCTACTATGTATTCACTACATTCACTTCAGAGCCTGATTTTCCGGCAGAGCTTGAGCGTGTTGCCGGCATTACCGACGGCGTTCTTCGCGCAATGGTAATTAAAAAGTAACGGAGGAAAAAGATATGTTTAATTTTGTTGTTTTAACAGGCCGCCTTACTGCGGACCCTGAGCTTAAGACCACACCTAACGGTATTCCCGTGACTTCTTTTTCCATAGCCGTAAGTCGCCGTTACCGTTCAGGCGAAGAGCAGTTAACTGATTTCATCAACATTGTTGCATGGCGTCAGAGCGCTGAGTTTATCACAAAATATTTCAAAAAGGGCAATATGATCGGTATTGAAGGCTCTATTCAGACCAGAAGATATACCGATAAGAACGGCAATAACAGAACAGCCTTTGAGGTTGTAGTTAATAATGCCCAGTTTGTCGAGTCTAAAAGGGACGGCGGCTCCGCTCCCGTATCGGGTGAAGCTCCTGCGGCTTCTTATTCGAATGCGTCAGCTGATGATTTCACCGATATGAGTGATGACGGCGATACCGATCTTCCGTTTTAAGCTCTTATAAATTTAAGGAGGAACTTTTCGATGGAAAAGACAGATAGACCGTTTCAGAGAAAGCCCCGTAAAAAGGTTTGCCATTTCTGTGCCGATCGTGTTGAAGAAATCGATTATAAGGATGTGGCCCGTCTTCGCAAGTTCGTTTCAGAGCGTGCTAAGATTTTACCCCGCCGTGCAACCGGTACCTGCGCTAAGCATCAGCGCGAGCTTACCACCGCTATCAAGCGTGCGCGTCAGGTAGCTTTGCTTCCTTATTCAAACGATTGATTTTAATATCTAATAATTTAATTTTGAGCCGTGCAAAAGCACGGCTCATTTTTTATAGTTTTATCAATCTTTTTATTTTATCCGAAACGGATTTCGATAAATATTCTTCTTTGGCTCTCCACATCCAGTTTCCCGTAGACGTCCCGGGGGTATTTATTCTCGCTCCGGAATCGAGATTTAAATAATCCTGAAGAGGAATTATAACCATTTTAATGTTAAGAGAATTGGCATATTTTATAACCTGTTCGGTGACGGGGACGGACGAATTTATATCAATATATCTTCCTGCAAGCACTCTTTGCTTAGGAGAAAGCTTATTAAACCAGCCTAAGAAAGTATCGTTGTCATGAGTCCCCGTGTAACAGACGCAGTTATAAGGAAAGCTTTTCGGAACGGATTTCGGGTCATTTATTTTTTCAAAGCAAAATTCCAAAACCTTCATCCCGGGATACCCTGTGTTTTTTAAAAGCCTTTCGACATCGCTGTCGTCCTCTCCGCCTAGATCCTCGGCTATAACGTGCGGAAGCTTAATGCTTTTATTTAAGGTTTTAAAAAAGTCCTCCGCAGGGCCCTTTACCCATTTCCCGTTAAGCGCGGTTTCTTCGGCTGCTGAAATTTCATAATAATTTGCAAAGGCTCTGAAATGGTCTATTCTTATTATATCGTAGAGCTTTTTTTGATGCTCAATTCTGTTTTTCCACCATAAATAGCCGTCCCTTTTCATGACCGCAAAATCATAAACGGGATTTCCCCAAAGCTGACCTGTTTTTGAAAAAATATCGGGCGGAACGCCAGCTATAAATGAAGGTGTTAAGTCCCTGTTAAGCTTAAAATACTGCGGATTTTGCCATAGCTCGGCGCTGTTGTCGGAAATATAAAACGGTATATCTCCTATAAGCTTTATTCCTTTTTTCTCGGCATAGGCTTTCATTTTGAAAAACTGACGGTAAAAGAAAAACTGCAGTACCTTGTAAAAGCTTATTTTTTCAGAGTTTATGGCTTTGAATTCGTTTAATCGGTCAAAAAGGCGGTATTTCAGTCCGTCGTCAAAATACTTAAGATGTCCGTATTCTTCTGCGGCGGTACAGAATACAGCATAATCTTCAAGCCAGAGCCCGTTTTCCTTTTGAAACTTTATAAATTCCCTGTCTTCGATGTTAAAGCGTTTAAAAGCCTTAAAAAGATAATAATATTTCTTTTCTCTTACTTCGTCATAGTCGATATAGTCCTTGCTGTACTTATAATCTATATCCGAAATACTCAGCAATCCGTCCTTTGCAAGCTCCTTTAAATCAATATATAACGGTTCGCCTGCATAACAGCTTACCGAATAATAGGGGGAATTGCCCTTTCCTAACGGAACAAGCGGAAGAAGCTGCCAGCAGTCTATACCGGAATTTGATAAGAAATCAATAAATTCAAATGAGGACTGACCCAAATCTCCTATTCCGAAGTCCGACGGCAGACTTGCAAGAGGCATTAAAATTCCTCTTTTTTTATCCCTTAAGCGCACCTGCCGCAACTCCCTTTATAATATATTTCTGACAAAACAGATAAAAAATTATAACAGGCAGTACCGCAAGCACCAGCATTGCCATAAGCGCTCCCATATCTATCGAGCCGTATCCGCCTTTTAAATACTGAATTGCTATAGGAATGGTTTTGTAATCGCTTCCTATTACAAGCGCCGGAAGAAGATAATCGTTCCAGATCCACATTGTATTTAAAATTGCGACGGTTATAAGCGTCGGCTTCATCATCGGAAAAACGATTTTAAAAAAGGTCTGAGGGGGAGTGCAGCCGTCAATTGTAGCCGCCTCTTCAATTCCGAACGGAATTGATTTGACAAAGCCGCTGAAAATGAATACCGCAAGACCCGCTCCGAAGCCGAGATAAATAAAAACTATTCCTATAGGATTGTCAAGCCTTAAAATGTTTGCGGTTTTCGACATCGTAAACATAACCATCTGAAAGGGTACTATCATTGAAAAAACAAAAAGGGTGTAAAGAAATTTAGTGAATTTCGTTTTTTCTCTTACTATATACCATGCCGTCATTGAAGTGAAAAGCACAATTGCGAATACCGCGAAAACGGTTATAAAAAGGGACATAAAAAACGCGGTAATAAAGCCCGTGTTTGCAAGCCCCGTGGTATAATTTTCAAGACCGACAAAGGTTGTTTTGTCAAAAAGCATAAAGGGCGTCTGGCTGATAGAAAATTTCGTCTTGAAGGAATTCATCAGAATTATAAAAACAGGGGCAATAAATATAACTGCCAAAACGCAAAGTAATATAAAAATTAAAATTCTGCCTTTTTTCATTATCAGCTCTCAACCTCTTTGCTGCTCGTAAGCTTTAATTGCAAAAGCGCGATAATCGCAACGATTATAAAGAATATAACCGCTTTTGCCTGACCCGTTCCCTCAAACCCCGTTCTTCCGTAAAAGGTGTTGTAAATATCAAGTGCCGCAAGCTGTGTTTGCTTTGCGGGAGCGCCGGCAGTAAGAGCGAGGTTCTGATCGAAAAGCTTGAAGGAATTTGTTATGGTTAAAAACAGGCAAATTGTAACAGAAGGCATTACAGAGGGGATTATGATTGAAAAAAGCGTTCTGAATTTTCCTGCTCCGTCAACCCTTGCCGCCTCTAAAATATCGTCGGGAACATTTTGAATTCCTGCGATATAAATTACCATCATATATCCTATCATTTGCCAGTTCATCATAATGATAAGACCTGCTATTCCGAATTCCGCTTTGCTTGTAATTGCGTATCCGTATTTATAAAGTACGCCGTTAATTATAACCTGCCAGATATAACCCAGCACGATACCGCCTATAAGATTAGGCATAAAGAATACCGTTCTGAAAAAATTCGTTCCCTTGATACCTTTTGTTAACATAAGCGCTAACAGAAATGCAAATACATTTATTGTTATAACTGATATTATCGCAAAGCGTGCCGTAAGCAAAAGCGACTTAAAAAAGGTATCGTCGGGGCTGAAAATGTTCATATAATTTTTCAGCCCCACAAAGGTTGCGTCGGTTACGGTGCGGAAATCACAAAAGGAAAGATACAGTCCCATTAAAAAGGGAACTATAAAGGCTACTGTGAAAGCCGCGAGCGTCGGCAGTACGAATAACGGCGACCAGCGTTTTAAACCGATCTGCATTTTTATCTTTCACTCTTCCATTTTTCTGTAACGGTGTTTTTAACATCGTCCCATTTTTTGCTTCCCTGAACATATTCAAGAAGCGCGTTTCCGACTTCCTTTTTGAATGTCTCGCTCGGGAAGGAAGTGAATATCCACGGAACGGTTGTTAAGGAATCGTCTCTCATATAACGGACAACCTCTTTTGCGAGCGGATCGTCGGGAAGCTCATCGTCGGTAAATGTGTTAAAAGGAGTGATGAATTTAAGCTTGTTTGTTACATAGTCTTTTCCGGTCTTGCTTGAAAACAGCCAGTCAAGAAAATCAAGAGAAGCCTGTTGCTGTTCTTTTGTTGCCTTTTTGTTTATTGCGATATAATTTTCTGTTCCGATACAAAGTCCCTGCGATTCCTCGCCCTTTATTCCTGTATAAAGAGGTAAGAACTTGATTTTGTCTTTTTTAACGGTGTTGCCCTTGACATCGCTTATCTGCGACCATGCCCAGTTGCCGTTCTGTACAAAGGCGACCTTCCCCTGAGCAAATTCAGCCATTGAATCCGCGGTTGATTTTGAACCGAGCAGGTTTTTCTCTGTAATAGAGTTTTCGGTGTAAAGGTCAAAGGTGTTTTTATAAGCGTCTGAATATCTGAAAGCTATTTCTTTTGAGTTAAGACCTGCTATGGTCGGGTCGTCATAATCGGTGCTGTCCTTGAACTCATAATAAAGCGGAACATTTAAAAGGTGGGTCTGCCAGCGCCAGTCCTCGCCCGAGGCAAGTGATGTCGAAGCAAAAACGCCTTCGAGTCCTAATTCCTTTTTGTGAGCTGTCATATCCTCGACAACACTTTTAAGTGCGTCAAAGTTCTTAATCTCGCTCATGGATTTATAATCGGTTTTCTTATCGCTTAAGGCGAAATACTTGTCGGTTATTTCTTCATTATAAATAATACCGTAGCCCTCAACAACATAGGCAAGCGCATAAACTCCGCCGTTTTTATCCTTTATTGCAAGACTGTCGTCCGAAAGATAGGAATAAAGCTTGCTGTCCTTGATGTCAAGGCAGTAATCCTTCCATGTTTCATAGCCTATAGGACCGTTTACCTGAAAAATCGTCGGTGCGGAGGATTTGGCAATTTCCGATTTAAGGGTCTGCTCGTAGGTGTTTGCCGCAGCTGTTACAACCTTTACCTTAACGCCCTTTTCTTCCTCATATTTTTTTGCGATTTCCTTATAAATTTCCGCCGATTCGGGCTTAAAATTAAAGAAGTACACTTCGTTTTTGCTGTTTTTGCTTCCGCATCCCGCAAGCGTGAACGGAATAATAAGCATAATAAGACAAAGTAAAAGCGATGCTGTTTTTTTACTCATTAGAGGTTCCTCCCTGAATTTGTTTTTAGTATCTTTCCTCAAAATTTTCAAAAAATACCAAACTTAATAAATATTTACACTCTATTCACCAATAAATTCAAATTTGGGTGTAAGATAATATTCATAAAAGGGAGGGGAAAAGGTGTTCGGCTATATAAGGGTTAAAAAAGAAGAGCTTAAAATTAAGAATTTTGAGGTCTATAAAGCCGTGTATTGCTCGCTTTGCAAAAAGCTCGGTAAGAGCTATGGGATTTTATCAAGACTTACCTTAAGCTATGATTTCGCTTTTTTATCTCTGCTCAATATTTCCCTTAAAAGCGGATGTGTTTCCTTTGAAAGAAAGCGCTGTGCCTTTAATCCGCTTAAAAAATGTAATTACTGCAAATCGTCAGGCGAGCTTGATATGCCGTCTGCCGCGGCAATGATAATGCTCTATTATAAAATTCTTGACAATATAAAGGATGAAAAGGGTTTTAAAAAACTGGGCTTTTTGCTTTTAAAACCGATTTTTTCGGGCGCTCATAAAAAAGCGGCGAAAAAATACCCGTTTATCGAAGAAACGGTTGCGGAATATATCGAAGGTCAGAGCCTTGCCGAAAGCGATGATAACTGCACGCTTGACAGCGTTTGCGACCCGACGGCAAAGGCGCTGTCAAAGCTTCTTCCGCTTTGCAGTGACGACCCCTCGCAAAAGCGTGTTTTAGAGAGGCTCGGCTATTGCCTCGGAAGATATATTTATCTTATGGATGCAGGCTGTGATATTGAAAAAGATATTAAAAGCGGAAGCTTTAATGTTTTAAAAAAATATGTAAAAGAGGGCAATATAAAGGAAGATACGGTTTTAAAAACCGAGCCGCAGATTTATTTTTGCATAAACGAGGCGGCAAAGGCTTTCGAATTGCTTGAAATAAAGAAGTTTAAGCCGATTTTGGGTAATATAATTTATCTCGGGCTTGAAGATGTATATTTAAAGGAGCTAAAAAATGAAAAATCCTTATGAGGTGCTGGGCGTTTCACCTACTGCTACAGACGAAGAAGTAAAAAATGCCTACAGAAATCTTGCGAAAAAGTATCACCCCGATAATTATTCGGATAACCCTCTTTCGGATCTCGCAAGCGAAAAAATGCAGGAGATAAACGAGGCTTATGATTCGATTATGAACTCCCGCAGGTCTAAGGGTACAAACGATAATAACGGAACGAACTCTTCCTATTCGGGTTCGGGGCAGTCCTCTTTTCCGGAAATCCGTTCGCTTATTTCTCAAGGCAGACTTGAACAGGCGCTTGAGCTTTTGGACGGCGTTTCGCCTACCGACCGCAATGCCGAGTGGTATTTCTTAAACGGCACCGTGCTTTACAGAAGAGGCTGGTTTGATCAGGCTTATACAAGCTTTGTTACCGCTTCGCGTATGGATCCGTCAAATAATGAGTACCGCAGTGCGGTTATGAATGCACAAAGGCAGATGGGCAGACAGCAGAATAATCCTTATGCCTCTCATAATTACGGCGGCGGATGTGACGCATGCGATGTCTGTCAGGGTCTTATATGTGCCGATTGCTGCTGTGAATGTATGGGCGGAGACCTGATACCCTGCTGTTAAAGAATTATGAAAAAGACGAAATGTTTAACTCTTTGCGCGGTTTTAGCGGCACTGAGCGCAGTTATGATGCTGTTCGGGCTTTTCCCGTATTTAACCTATGCCGTTCCTGCGGTTTCGGGGCTGTTTGTCGCTGTCGCGCTTATTGAAACAGATTACAGATTTGCGTTTGCAACATATCTTATAAGCTCGCTTATCGTGGCCTTTTATCCCGATAATGAATCAAAGCTTTTGTATATCTGCTTTCTCGGCTTTTATCCGCTTCTTAAAGCTTTAATTGAGCGAATAAGAAACCGTTTAGGAGAATGGGCGCTTAAAATCGCCGCCTTTAATATCTGCGCTTTTATTTATTATATCCTTCTTACAAAGCTTTTCGGAGTATCGTTTGACGATGTCGGAGATATGATGAAGTGGGGAATATATGTTTTCTGGGCGCTTGCAAATGTTGTATTTATTGTATATGATATAGCTTTTTCACGGCTTGCGGCGGTTTATATGCTTAAAATCCATCCGAAGGTCAAAAAAATATTTAAAATGTAAATTAAAAAACGGACAATTTCATTTGTCCGTTTTTTGCTGTTTACTTTTATTTTAAAATATAGTAAAATAAATAGGTTAAGCAAAGCCGACAAGTTCGAACTTGCCTGAAACAGAGTAATTTCGGCATTTTTCGGCTTGTCGTCATAGCAAGGCGACAGCCTTGCGTCTTCCTCCGCACCAAAAACTACTCAAAATTCTTTCCGTTTCAGGTCGAAGAATTTTAAGGCGGAAAATTTTGGGGATTTGCGAGGCAAAAACGCAGTTAATCCTGTCGGATTAACGAGTATTTTAACAATGCAAAGACGAAAATTTGACCCTTAAAATCGGGTTCGAACTTGTCGGCTTTGCTTAAAAAGAGGTGGGAAAATGAAAAACGCAATTATAATAGGCGCAGGCGCTTCGGGGCTTACCGCGGCTTATTTTGCCGCAAAAAATAAAAATGTCAGTGTTACTCTTATCGAGAAAAACGACCGTCCCGCAAGAAAGCTTATGATAACGGGTAAGGGAAGATGCAATGTAACGAATAACTGCGATTTAAGAACGCTTCTTGATAATGTTACAAAAAATGAAAAATTTTTATATTCGGCTTTTTCTTCCTTTTCAAGCTCTGATACAATGGAGCTTTTTAAAACACTCGGAGTACCTTTAAAAACCGAAAGAGGAAACCGCGTTTTTCCTTGCTCCGATAAGTCCTCGGATATTGTGGACGCTTTGGTTAACGCCGTAAAAAAAGAGAAATGTAAAATTCTTAAGGGAACGGTGAAAGAAATAAAAGCCGAAAACGGTCTTGTATACGAAGCGGTTTTAAGTAACGGAGAAAAGATAAAAGCCGATTATATCGTCCTTGCAACGGGTGGACTTTCCTATCCGCTTACAGGCTCTGCAGGGGACGGATATAAAATGGCGGATAAGCTCGGAATTAAGGTAACAGAGCTTATTCCTTCTCTTGTGCCCTTTGAGTGCAAGGAAGGCTTTTGCTCTCACCTTTCGGGGCTTACTTTAAAAAACATAAAGCTTTCTGTGTTTGAAAATGAGTCTAAAAAGCCTGTTTTTGAGGAAATGGGGGAGCTTTTGTTTACACATTTCGGAATTTCCGGTCCCTTGGTGCTCAGCGCCTCTGCAAGAATGAGAAAAAAGGGAGCAAGCTATAAGGCGGTTATAGATTTAAAGCCTGCTTTAAATCCCGAAATGCTTGACGCAAGGATTTTAAGGGATTTTTCGGCGGAGCCGAACCTTAATTTTTCAAATTCCTTATCAAAGCTTGTACCAAAGAGCCTTATTCCGGTTATTATAAAGCTTTCTCATATTGACGGTAAAACAAAGGTCAATCAGATAAGCAAAAAAGAAAGGCAGAATTTATGCTTTGCGCTTAAAAACCTTACCCTAAATGTCGACCGGTTAAGACCGATAGAGGAGGCAATTGTCACCTCGGGCGGAATTGATATCAAGGAAATAAATCCCAAGACAATGCAATCGAAAAAATTTGAAAATTTATACTTTTGCGGGGAAATAATAGATGTGGACGCTTTTACGGGCGGTTTTAATTTACAGATAGCTTTTTCCACCGGCTTTTTGGCAGGAAAAAGCATATCGGAAACGGAGAATTGATAAAAATGATTTCTGTAGCAATTGACGGACCTGCCGGAGCAGGCAAAAGCACGGTGGCTAAAGCCGCCGCCGAAAAGCTCGGCTTTATATATGTCGATACAGGCGCTCTTTACAGGGCTATAGGGCTTAAATTTACGGAGTGCGGTTATGACCGCGACAGCGATATGCCGACAGACAGCATTCTCGGCGGAACAAAAATTGATATTGCTTTTGCAGACGGAGAACAGCATGTTTATCTTGACGGAAAGGATGTTTCGTCTCTTATCCGTACCCCCGAGGCTTCAATGATGGCTTCAGCTGTTTCCTCAAAGCCTGAGGTCAGAGCATTTTTACTTGAAATGCAAAGAGAACTTGCAAGAAAGAATAATGTTATTATGGACGGAAGGGATATCGGCACGGTTGTCCTGCCGAACGCTCAGGTTAAAATTTTCCTTACCGCCTCTGTTCATGAAAGAGCCTTAAGAAGATACAGGGAGCTTACCGAAAAGGGAATGAAGGTAGAGCTTTCAGAAATTGAAGAGGATATTAAGACAAGGGATTATAACGATTCGCACCGTGAAATCGCCCCCTTAAAGCCTGCAGAGGACTCTGTCCTTGCGGATACTACGGGAAATACTCTCGAAGAGTCGGCACAGATGGTAGTTAAAATCATAAAAGATAAGCTCGGAGCCGAATTATGAGAATTACCCTTGCAAAAACCGCCGGCTTCTGCTTCGGGGTAGACCGAGCGGTTCAGACGGTTTACGGACTTTTAGAAGAAAATAAAAAGGTTGCTACCTTAGGGCAGATAATTCATAACGACCAGCTTGTAAACGAGCTTAAAAGCAAGGGCGTTATAGTTGTTGACAGACCCGAGGATGTCTTAGAAGGGTATACGCTGGTTATCCGCTCTCACGGAGTGGAAGAGGATATTTACAAACGGGCGGAAAGCTTAAATCTGCAGGTCTGCGACGCAACCTGCCCGTTTGTTGCGAAGATACATAAAATCGTAAAAGAAAGAAGCGCTTTAGGCGATACAATTCTGATTGCAGGCGACAGGGAGCATCAGGAGGTCAAGGGAATAATCGGGCACATTAAGGGCGATTATTTTGTGTTCTCTTCCCTTGAAGATTTGGAAGAAATTTTCAAAAATAACGAAAATCTTATAAAAAAACCGCTCACTGCGGTCAGCCAAACCACTTTTAACGCAAAAAAATGGGAAAAAGCTCAAATTTTTTTAAAAAAACTATGTACAAATGCGAAAATATTTGATACAATATGTAATGCTACTTCGATGCGTCAGAGCGAAGCGCAAAAGCTTGCGGGCGTTAATGACTGTATGGTTGTTATCGGCGGTAGGCACAGGTCCAATACATCAAAGCTTTATGATGTATGCCGAGCTGTTTGCGAAAAAACCGTTTTGATTGAAACCGCAAAAGAATTGCGGAAGGATTTCTTTTCGGATTGCGAGAGCGTCGGAGTCGTCGCAGGTGCATCCACACCCGCGGGTATTATAAGGGAGGTTATTAAAACCATGTCGGAAATTTTACAACCGGTTGATGAACAGACGGAGGGAAATGTAACTGTTCAAAAAAGCTTCGAGGAAATGACAGATGAGGAAGCATTTGAGGTTTCGCTCAGCAACTTAACGGGAGACCAGAAGGTAACGGGTACTGTTCTTGCAGTAAGCCCCACCGAAATTCAGGTTGATATCGGAAGAGGCCTTGCAGGCTACATATCAGCTGACGAATATTCTTTAGACCCCAATGTTAAGCTTGAGGACGAAGTAAAAGTCGGTGATAAGCTTGATCTTATCATTATGAAGACAAACGATCAGGAAGGAACCGCAATGCTTTCAAAGCGTCGTTATGATGCTATTGCCGGTTGGGACAATATAGTTGCCGCTAAAGAGTCCGGAGAGATCCTTACCGGAGTCGTTAAGGACATCATTAAGGGCGGCGTTCAGATTTATTCTAACAATATCCGTATCTTTATTCCTGCTTCTCAGGCAACTCTTTCGAGAAACGAGCCTCTTGAGGATTTAAAGGGCAAGACGGTTCAGTTCAGAATTATTGAAATCGGAAGAGGCAGAAGAGCAGTCGGCTCTATCCGCAGCGTTCTCCGCGAACAGCGCAAGGCGGCTGAGGATAAGGTTTGGGCTGATATCGCTGTCGGCGACAGATTTACAGGCGTTGTTAAGTCACTTACTTCTTACGGCGCATTTGTAGATATCGGCGGAGTTGACGGAATGGTTCACATTTCGGAGCTTTCATGGCAGCGTATCAAGAATCCGGCTGAAATTCTTTCTGTCGGCGATACCGTTGAGGTTTATGTCAAGGCTCTTGACCCCGAGAAGAGAAAAATTTCTCTCGGCTACAAGAAGGAAGAGGACAATCCTTGGACCATATTCAACAATAAGTTTGCCGTAGGCGATGTTGCGGATGTTAAGATAGTAAGCATTACTTCTTACGGTGCGTTTGCAAGAATTCTCCCCGGTGTTGACGGACTTATTCATATTTCTCAGATTGCCGATAAGCATGTTGAGAAGCCGCAGGATGAGCTTTCCGTCGGCGATGAGGTAAAGGCTAAAATAATCGCAATAGATCAGGAGAAAAAGCGCGTAAGCCTTTCTATCCGTGCTTTGCTTGCTCCTGCTGAGGAAGCAGAAGCGGAAGAGTCAAAGGCTGAGGAACCCGCAGCCGAAGAAGCAGCAGAGACAGAAACCGCTGCTGAATAAAATTATAATAAAAATTAAGCGTGTATGTTTTAGACATACACGCTTTTTTTAAGCTTTTCGCTTTCTTTTCGGCAGAGGAGTGATTTCAATTAAAACAGGGATTATTTTTTCTAAAAGCTCTCTGTTTTCAATATCGAGAATATAATGCTCCTTTGCCCCGTCATAAGGAAAGCCGCGCTCGGCGTTTTCCATTGCTTTTGAGATTTCGGGCAGAATTTTTATAAATACAGTGTTATCGCAAACGAGTAAAATCGGCTTTGAAGAAAAATACACCATATATTCTCCGAACATTTTTCTGAAAGATACATCGCCGAAATCTTTTACCTGCTCCGAAACAAATTCTATATAGTCCTTGCTTGTAGCCATATTATTTGATTACACCTCGGTTGCAAGCCTTAACGCATGCCTTGCAGTTTTTGCATTTTTCGTAATCAATAACAGCAACATTATCGGTAACCTTGATTGCCCCGAAACGGCACGCTCTTTCGCATGCTCCGCACCCGACGCAGGAAACCGAGCAGTTTTTTGCAACCTTCGGACCCTTGTCCTTATTATTGCAGGCAACATGTGCTTTGGCTTTTTGGGGAACAAGCTCTATAAGAGACTTAGGACATACCGCCTGACATTCTCCGCAGCCCTTGCAAAGGTCCTCACAAACGACAGGCTTTCCGTTTTCCATAGTAATAGCGCCGAAATTGCAGGCTTTAATGCAATCTCCGAAGCCGATACATCCGTAGGCGCAGGCTTTAGGTCCGTTTAAAACAAGAGACGCTGAAAGACAGCTTTTTATTCCTTCATACTCATATAAAGGCTTTGTTTTTTCACAGTCGCCTCCGCAGGCGATAAATGCCGCTTTCGGCTTGGCTGTTATTTTAACTCCTAAAATTTCTGAAAGCTTTTCTGCGGTCTCTTTTCCCCCGGGGGTACATTTATCAGGAGCGGCTTCGCCAGAGGCTATCGCGGCGGCATATCCGTCACACCCCGAATAGCCGCAGGAGCCGCAGTTGGCTCCGGGGAGACATTCCCTGATTTTTTCCTGCTTTTCATCGGCTTTAACTCCGAAAAACACCGTTGCTAAGGAAAGCCCTATTCCCGCGATAATTCCTATTCCCGTGACAAACAGAACCGGTATAATTACAGCACTCATAATTTAACCTCCGATTCCTGCGAAGCCCAAGAATGAAAGGGAAACAAGCGCCGCCGCAATAAGAGTAATCGGAAGTCCCTTTAAAAATTCGGGAACATCGGCGGTTTCAAGTCTTTCACGGACTCCTGAGAATAAAAGCATTGCGAGCAAAAAGCCTGCTCCTGCCGCAAATGTATTTGTAAGCGAGAAAAGATAGAGCTTTGAAAAAGAATAAGCCTTTGCGTCAAAATCGGTGGTGTTGAGCATGGTTATTCCAAGCACGGCGCAGTTGGTCGTTATAAGCGGAAGATAAATTCCGAGCGCCAGATAAAGCGGTCTCATGAATTTCTTCATAAGAATTTCGAGCAGCTGAACAACCGCCGCTATAACAAGAATGAAAACAACCGTAAGCAGATATTCGTATTTATCCCTTAATATGAAATAATAAATAGGGTAGGTGACAGCGGTTGAAATAATCATAACAAGAATAACCGCAAGGCTCATGGAAACAGCCGTGGAAGTTTTTTTGGAAACGCCTAAGAAGGAGCAAATACCCAAAAACTTCGAAAGCACCATGTTGTTGCTGAGTATTCCCGCAAGAAGAATGGAAGCGAGCATTACATAAGTGTTCATTTCGCACATTCCTCCTCGGCTTTAACTTTTGAGCAAATCCCTTTTGAAGGACAGTTTTTGCAGTTCATTTCTTCTATCGGCTTTTTGCCTGACTTTTTAGCCAATGCGTTTGATACCGCGACAAGAATTCCGAAAACAAAGAATCCTCCGGGCGGTAAAAGGAAAATAACCATCGGGCTTATAACCTTTGAGGTTACAGGCAGGGCAAAGAATGTTCCCGCGCCTAAAAATTCCCTGATTATTCCCATTAAAGTCAGGGTCGCCGTAAAGCCTATTCCCATTCCGAGACCGTCAAGCACGCTCGGCAAAACGGGATTTTTAGAGGCAAACATTTCGGCTCTCGCAAGTATAATGCAGTTTACGACTATAAGAGGCAAAAATATTCCGAGCGATTTGTCAATTGCCGGCGCATAAGCCTTTACAAGAAGCTGAACTACGCTTACAAAGCCTGCGATAATCGTGATAAAAGCAGGAATTCTTACCCTGTCCGGGATTACCTTTCTAAGCAGAGAAATAACAAGATTTGAGCATATTAAAACGGCAGTTGCGGCAATTCCCATTCCGAGGCCGTTTTTTGCAGAGGTTGTAACGGCAAGGGTAGGACAGGTGCCGAGTACAAGCCTTAAAACGGGGTTTTCTTTTATAAGTCCGTTTGTCAAAACCTTAACATTCTTATTCATCTGTACCGTCGCCCTCCGTTCCTTGTGCGGCTTTAAGAGCCTTGTTTACGGCATTTGTAACAGCTCTTGAGCTTCTTGTGGCTCCCGTAACCGCGTTTACTTCGTTTTTATTTCCGTCCGCGCCGTTTTTAACAACGGTTATTTCGTTTTTAAGCCCCGAATATTGCTTTGCAAAATCGGATTTAAGGACATTTTGTCCAAGCCCGGGGGTTTCATCGTCGGCAGAGAGGATTTTTATGGCTTTAACCGTTTTGTCGGGGTTTACAGCCGTCATAACCGAAACATCTCCGCCGTAGCCCTTTGAAGAGGTAATAAAAATATATCCTATCTCTTCTCCGTCCTTAACGGCTTTATATGACCCGTCGATATCCTCGCCTGAAACGGGAAACTCAACATATTCGTCTGCCGGAATAAGCTCGCTCATGGATTTGTTTTGATTGTCCTTAGTAAGCTTTTCGATTTTTTTCTTAGTCAGCATATTTGTTCCGCTGAGCGCTAAGGTCACAACAAGACAGATGCAAACAAGCGTAAGCGTAGGAAACAGCAGGTCGGATTTAAAGTTTATCTTTTTCTCACTCATCTGCTTTAACCTCCTTAACAAAACCGAAAGGCTTTCTTAAAGTAAATCTGTTGATAAGCGGAGTTGCAATATTCATAAGAATTATCGAATAAGAAACTCCCTCGGGCAGACTTCCGTATTTCCTTATAGCGAATGTTATAGCGCCGCAGCCTATTCCGAAAATTATTTTACCGAGCAGGCTTGTAGGCGATGTAGTATAATCGGTAGCCATGAATATTGCTCCGAGCATTAAGCCGCCCGTGAAAAGCTGCATGGGAGCGTTCGCTCCGGTAAGCAGGCTGAGTACAGCGACCGTTCCTAAAAATGATAAAGGAATTGCGGGGGAGATAATCTTTCTGATAACAAGATATGCTCCGCCGATTAAAAGAAGAAATGCGCTTGTTTCTCCGATACATCCTCTGTAAAGGCCGAAAAACGCATATTTAAGGCTTATACCCGCGCTCGGGTCGCTTAAAGGCGTTGCGCTTGTGATAATTCCCGCGGTTTTTCCGGTCGAAAAAATCGGGTCTATAAATCTGTTCATTGCAGACGGGAAAGAAACCATAAGAATAATTCTTGCGGCTATCGCAGGGTTAACAAAATTGTGACCTAATCCTCCGAACATCTGCTTGACAATTATAATTGCCGCAAATGAGCCTATTGCCGCCATCCATAACGGAATTTTAGGACTTAAATTCATTCCTAAAAGAAGTCCTGTAACCACTGCCGAAAAATCGCCGACAGAATTAGGCTTTTTAAGAATTAAGTTCCATAAAAATTCAGATAAAACCGATACAGCAACGCATATTAAAAGCACAAGCACTGCATGAATTCCGAAAAGAATACATCCGAAAACCGCCGCCGGCAACAAAGCTATTACAACATCTGCCATAATTCCGCGCGTGGTTTCGGGGTGGCGGATATGAGGTGAAGAGGAAGCCTTTAAAATTTCTTTCATTTTTTATTCCTCCTGAGTTCTGCTTTTGCGGTGCGCATTGCCTGTGTAAGCGGACGGGATGCCGGACATACATAAGAGCAGCAGCCGCATTCGATACAGTAAGCGGTGTTTAAATTTTCAAGTCTGTCATGCAAACCGGCATTCAGCGCCGCTTCAACGCTTGCAGGGTATAGCTTCATCGGACAGGCTTTGGCGCATCTTCCGCAGTGAATACAACCGGTAGTTTTCTTTGCGGCTTTCGGCTTCATAAATAAAACCGCGTTCGTCCGCTTTTCTATGACTGCGTTTTCATCAGCAACGGCTGTACCCATCATCGGTCCGCCGAGGATTATTTTATCCGCGTCGATTTCATCATCGCTTATAAAGCTTTCTATATCCTTAATAGATGTTCCGATAGGAATTTGCAGGTTTTTAGGCTCTTTTATTGCCGTTCCGTCAACCGTGATTCTTTTTGTTACGAGCGGCATTCCCGTTGTTATAAACCTGTAAAGCGTTCCTATTGTGGTGATATTTGAAACTATACATCCGACATCGCTCGGCAGCTTTCCTATAGGTATTTTTCTTCCGGTAGCAGAGTAGACAATAAGCTTTTCCGCTCCCTGAGGATATTTATCGGGAAGCCTCATAAGCTTAACGGTATCGTCCGCGTCGCGGTGGTCTGCGGCAACAAGCATAAGCTTGTCTATAGCCTTCGGCTTATTGCTTTCAACGCAGATTATAACCTTCTGCAAATGCAGAATTTCTTTGATTAAATAAACTCCCTCAATTATATCGTTGAAGTTTTCAAGGCTTTCTCTGTAGTCCGAAGTGATATAAGGCTCGCATTCGGCGGCGTTAACAATAAGCGTGTCTATTTTAACGGCGGTTTCCGCCTTGAATTTTATATATGTCGGAAAACCTGCTCCGCCTAAGCCGACAAGTCCGCTTTCAAATGCCGCTTTTTCAAGATCCTCAGCCGATTTCACCTTAAAGGGCTTAAGATTTGGGTCAGGCGCCATTTCGCCGTCGGATTTTATTATTATACATTTAACACTTTTGCCGTTGATATCAATATCCTTAATATCCGAAACCTCGCCCGAACAGCTTGAATGAATAGAGGCTGACACCGCCTTTTCACTCTGAGCGATTTTAGTTCCGACAAAAACCTTATCGCCTTTTTTTACAATCGGCTCGCAAGGCGCTCCGATATGCTGTAAAAGAGGAATACATACGCTTTCGCTTACGGGCATTGTAACGGTTTCAAAATTTTCCGTGTTCTTGTTATGCTCAAGCTCCGTTCCGCCGCGGAATCTCTTTACCGGCGAAAGTATGCTTTCCGGTGCTTTCATCGCTTTCCCTCCGTTAATAGTTATATAACTATATAATACTACAAAACAAGTCCGTTTACAAGTAAATTTATGATATTAAAAAGGCTCTCTCGGTTTTAAAAAGCGGTAAACCAAAGAGAGCCGTAATTATTATATTCTTACTTTCTGAGTCTGTCTATCAGATCCTGCACATACTGTCTGTCATTTTCCGAGAGCCCCGAAATATCGACAGTTTCGCGTTTTTCAAGACCGAGTAAAACATCCGTGCTGATATGGAGCGCCTTTGAAAGCTTTATCAGAACTTCGAGAGAGGGCGTTCTGTCCCCGACCTCATAAAAGCTGATAACGCTGTTTTTTACACCTATAAGGCTTGCAAGGCCCCTTTGTGTCAGATTTCTTTCCTTGCGCAGCTTTCTTAGTCTTTCACCGAATTCTACCATACCGTACACCTCAATTCTACATTTATTCTAACTATTATAATTTTACAAATGGTGAAATTATTTTTAAATAATTATACTAAGTAGTTGACTTTTTAAAAAATCGGTAGTATAATGTCGTAAAGCGGCTTTGTAAGCTGCAATAAATTAAAAGGGGACTAATCATGGCAAAAAAACAAAGACAAAAAGAAAAATTATTTGAGGAGGTTCAGTTTCAGGACATCGAAAGAGCAAAAAGAGAAGTTAAGATGGCTAAATTCAATCAAATTCGAATTTTAATAGGCTTTGTAATTTCACTTATTGCTATTGTTTTCACCGCTCTTGCAATCTGGGGGAATCCGGATAATAAGGATACCTTTATAACTCTCTCTATTCTTCTTGCACTTCCTTCCTATATTATAGGCGGCGGCATTTTAAACGCTTTAAAGGTCGCTTGGAAAATAACAAAAATAGGTTGGTTTTTAATTCCGGTTTTTCCTGCCGATATTCTTATTGCGCTTGCATGCTTATTCTTTGCAATTATGGGACTATTATTTGTACCGGTTATTTTTGTAGGCATCAATTATGTTCAGCGCAAAAAGACGTTGGACGCCGCCGTAAGCTATCTTGCGTTATACGGCGATGATGTGCAGGAAGCCGCAGAATGATAACAAAACCTCTCACACCTTGGCGTGTTGTTCTTAACGGAGAATTGGTGGGTGGTATGTAACCGGAAGGTGTGAAAACCTTCCGGTTACTGCTATTTATGCAGTTCTATGCGGTTTGGGCAATCAGCCGATCCTGCAGTTCTTTCGGTGCCGCCTGTTCGATCAGCGGTACTCCGTCTTGTTCCGGCAGGCGGAAGGTATAGTAGATCGCAATCGGGTTGCCGCAGGTGCGTGAGTACTTTATCGGCTTCTCATAAACCTCGATTCGTCGGATAAACACCCGTAAAAGCTCCGGCGTGAGTGTTGGCATCTCCACATATTCCATTGCCCTCTTTATAAACTCCCGTATGCAGGTCTCCCGCATATTCATGTCGGCCAGCTTTTCCGAAATAGTTCTCAGCTTCTGTCGAAGCTCTGCCTGTTCCTGTTCATAACCGCCGGACATAGCATCATATCGTTCCGGCGATATCCTGCCGCTGACACGGTCCTCATACAGACAGCGGATAATATTATCCAATTCTCGGATACGCTTTTCGATCTGCTCCTTTTCACGAGTGGCGGTCTCGCAAAGCTTTTTTGCTTCAGCTTCCCCGTTCCTTGTCGCCATCGCATAGAATCCCTCCGGATTATCCCTTGCATAAGCTGTCACCGTCTTAAGGTTATTCAGCACAATGCGATCCAGCACTTGCTCACGGATATAGTGTGCGGTACAGTCGGTCGTTCTCCTTTGAAATCCTCCGCACTGAAAATTGTTTGCTTCCGGTTTTACGGTTTTCCCTCGGTGGAGATATAGCTTGGAGCCGCATTCGCCGCAATAAAGGTATCCGGCGTATTTGTCCGTTTCGCCCTGCACATCCGGCCGTTTTCGTCCCTCATAATGCTTTTGCACAAGGTCAAATATCCTTCGGCTCACAATAGCCTCGTGCGTATTTTCAAAAACACGCACATTTTCCGGGGCATTCCGAATCCGCTTTTTCAGCTTGTTGGATTTCGAATAGGTCTTGAAATTTACCGTATCTCCGCAGTAAGCACGGTTTTCCAGCATCCTTCGGACGGTCGTCTGCGCCCAGTGATAGGGCTTGCCTAAGTTTGGAGAACCGGAACGACTGCCTGTTTTCTGAAATGCATACACACCGGGGTTGATGATCCTTTCCTCGCTCAGTGTATCACAGATCTTTTGAACACCGAGTCCGGCGGCACTCATGTCAAAGATCCGTTTCACGATCGGTGCAGTTTGCGGATCTGGAATATACAGTTTCGGATCGTCCGGCGATTTTATATATCCATAAGGCACGGTGGTCCCGACCCGTTCGCCCCGTTCACCTTTGGCTTTCAGTACGGCTCGGATTTTTCGGCTGGTGTCACGTGCATAAAAATCGTTGAAATAATTCTTTATGCCCGAGAAATCACTGATACCGTTGTCGCTGTCCACACCGTCATTCACGGCGATAAAGCGCACATCGTATTGCGGAAAAATGATTTCCATCAGCATTCCGGTCTGAAGATAATCTCTGCCGAGCCTTGACTGATCCTTAACGATGACTGTTCCCACTTTGCCGCATTCAATGTCCCGCATCATCTGCTTGTAAGCGGGACGGTTGAAGTCGGCACCGGAGTATCCGTCATCCACATAAAAATGACAGTTGTGAAAGCCATGACCGTCAGCGTAGGTTTGCAGCATAAGCCGCTGATTGGTTATGGAGTTTGACTCACCTTGCAGCATATCCTCTTGAGACAGACGGCAGTAAAGTGCGGTGATCAAATGGTTTGTATTTTCGGTTGATTTCATTTTCTTTTTTCCTTTCCGAGCCATGTGCGGCTCTGTAAACCAAACCGAATAGGATACATCCACAACATACCACTATTCGGCTTGGAAGTCCAGCGAAACCGCCGAAATATCTTTACCGTTTTTCTCCGTCTATGAGGTAACGGAGCTTATCCTGTGCCGCCTCATCTTGACTGCTTACAGGGAAGAAAGCAAGCACCGGGTAGGACTGACTGCCGATCTTTTCAAAATACGCAAGACCGATCTGCTGTTCACTGTGGAGTTTAAGTGTTTTTCTTATTTCCAATACTTGTTCCCGGCGCTTTCGCAATAGATTAAAGTCTATGTTTTTCTCCATAAAAATTCTCCTTTCGATACTTTCCGCTCCCGTGGGGGAACGGAATTTTTCTTTTTTCCGCAGTTTTTGCCGTAAAAACTGCAACCCCTAAATCGGCGAGGTCAAAATTCGGGCAACCCCTAAGTTGCCGTTTTGCAAACTGTCCGCAAAAGTCGTACAAACCCTTGTGCGGTCGGCGTTGCCGTCCGCTGTGAGCCGCCGAGGGGAAGCAGTGCAACCCCTCGGCTTTCTCCTGCTTATTTTCGTACCGCTGCCGATTTTTGCAGAATAAAGTGCAAGCCGTGCAAAACGGCTCTTTGTTTTCGCAGGAAACACGGTCTTACGGCAGAAAAGAAAAAGGGGGCGTACACGCCGTTTACAGCGCAGTATTTTGCCTTTGTGCAGCTCGGTCGGGTGTTTACTCGGTTATCCGCTTGTTCTGCATACAAGGCGTTTTCTGCGGCTGTTTCGGCAGAGAAAGAGTTTGCCGTCTTATTTCTTTTTTCTGCTGTAATATATACTCAG
>DBKZ01000006.1:0-12461 GCA_002297415.1 Ruminococcaceae bacterium UBA737 | reverse complement strand
ACCGAAATAACTTGACCGTGTAGGCGTTGCTTGTGTTTGGACCGTCCTGTCTGTGGCGCTTTTTCTTTTTCACAAGCCCCGCTTTTTCAAGACTTCGGATCGCTGCGTCCACCGTCTTTTTGTCAATACAGCATTCCTCGGCAATCAGCTGCCGTGACGGAAAGCAAACACCGTTTTTATCGCTGTGCTTCACAAGGCAACAGTAGACGGCGTGATCTCTCGGTTTTAATCGGTATTCGCCGATATGTTCGGAAATCATGGAAAACCTATTCGTCATTTTTCCTCCTTACTGTTGTTTGCGTTTGCCGTTTCATCTGAATACCGTTTTTGTTTGCCTGCCCCGGAAAACAGCCGCAGCGTCGCCTCGCTCCCTCTTTGCCGATGAGCTCATCGCAAGGTCATATCCCATTCAGACGGTCATTCAATTGTCAACGCCAAAAAGAGCCGACACACAGCACACCAAATACGAGAAAGCTCTCGTTTTGGTGAACTATGTATCGGCTCTGAAATTCAAGACCGCTGTCTGCAGAATGATTCTGCACAATATTTAATTGCAAGATAATTTTAACATACCACAAAGGCTTTGTCAAGTTTTTGCAGCCGGCGGTGCATATTCCGGGGGAGAAATGGGGATGCTAATTGTTTGATTTGCACTCGGCCGGAACAAGAGCCTACGCAGTATGCAGTGCGTCGATCGGCTGTAGGCGTGAAGCTTTCGCTGCCGGATAACCGCCGAACAACACGCCGATCACGGCGCAAAAGGCGATTGCGGCGAATGCCACCGACCAGTTCAAAGCGACAGCCGTTGCGGATGCCATGTTATAGATTTCGACCACACCGATGGAAAACAGCAGTCCGATAAGCCCTCCAAGCACCGACAGAATGCACGCCTCGCAAAGAAATTGCAGCATAATGTGCCGCCGTTTGGCTCCGACTGCCTTGCGAATACCGATCTCCCGTGTTCTTTCGGTGACGGAAACGAGCATGATGTTCATAATACCGATGCCGCCCACCAGTAGGGAGATCGCCGCAATGCCTGCTAGCAACAGCGACATGGTATTGGTCACATCGTCCATGGTGTCAAGTACCTGCGACTGGTTGCTTACGGTATAGGTGTCCTCATCACGGGTGGCTTGGAGCAGAAACATTTCCACGCTGCTGATCGCCGTATCGACCGTCTTTTCGCTGGCAGCTTTGATATAAAAGCTCGTAACGCCGGTCTGCCCCGTCAAACGGGAGGCGGTCGAATATGGGATCAGTATCTTGCTGTCGTCGCTTCCGGCAAGGCTGGAGCCTTGCTCCTCCAAAACACCGACAACTGTGTAGATCGTGTCGCCTATGATAACCGTGCCGTCAACAGCATCCCATGTGCCGAACAGATCGGTCGCCACCTCGGTTCCGATCACGCAGACCTTGGTGTTCCAGTCAATGTCCGACTGTGCGATCTTCCGTCCTCTTTGAATATCCGTGTCCTGCACGGTAAAATACGAGGGTGTCACACCGACGATGGAATAATTGCCGGAGCTGCTGTTTTTCTTGACCGTCTTATTGGTCGTGATGATCGGCGCCACGCTGTCTATTGCGGGATAGGCGGTGAGACTTTCAACAGAGTCTGCCGAGACCGACACATCCTCATCGGTTATCGTAGCGGCGATCTGCTGAGAGCCCATAGAGGAAATGCTGTCGGTGATCCCACTTGTGGCACCCTGTGTGATGGAAACCAATATCACGACCGCCATGACGCCGATAATGATACCGAGCATGGTCAGAAAAGAGCGCATTTTGTTATTGAATATCGCCTTTAAGGAGAGCTTGATGATCTTCAATGTCATTTAGCACACCTCCTTATCGCTCAGTATCCCGTCGTGAACATATACCCGTCGCTCTGCCTGCTCTGCCACATGAATATCGTGGGTGATCAGCACGATGGTGTGCCCGTCCTTCCACAGCCCCTTGATAATGCCCATGATCTCCTTGCCGGAGACCGAGTCGAGATTGCCGGTGGGTTCATCCGCCAGGATAATGGACGGCTCGCTTGCTAAGACACGGGCAATAGCTACCCTCTGCTGCTGACCGCCGGAAAGCTGGGACGGCTTATGATGCATACGCTCCTTAAGACCGACCTGCTGTAATGTTCGAATGACCCGTTCATGGCGCTCGGCAGGGGATATTTTGTGGTACAGAAGCGGCATTTCCACATTCTCATAGGCGGTCAGGTCGGGCAGCAGATTAAACTGCTGAAAGATAAAACCGATCTTCCGTCCCCGTATCTCGCTGAGTTCATCCTCGGTACAGCTGTCCACATATTCGCCGTCGAGAATATAGTCGCCGCTGTCGGGAATATCCAGACAGCCGATGATATTCATCAGCGTGGATTTTCCGCTGCCCGATGGGCCGAGAATGGATACAAATTCATGCGGTCTTACATGAAGATTGACATCCTTTAATACCGGCACAGCCGAGTCGCCGAGGGCGTAGGATTTATAGATATGCTTTAGCTTGATCATAGCTGCGGTTCACCTCCTCAGTTGCCCCTGCCGAAGAAGTTACCGCCGCCCTGCGGCATTTGGCTGGGGTCGAAGTCACCGAAATCGAAGTCACCGAAATCCATGCCGCCGGGGAAACCGCTTCCTCCGCCGGGGAAATTGCCCTGATTGCTGTCATTATCGGAGCCGGTTTGTGTGGAGGTCACCTTGGTGAGCACGATCAGCGTACCCTCGGACAGCTCGTCACTCTTAACGATCATATAGCTGCCGTCCGACATGCCGGTTTCTACCGTAACTTTCGTCAGGCTGCTGACATCCAGCTCATCCTCCTCGTAAACGGTGCCTTCCTCCGCTCCGGACGGGGCTAAATACACATAGCTGTCGTCGCCGGAAGTTTTAACGGCATCCACGGGAACCAGCAGTCCTTCGCCGCTGTCCTCAATAACGATTTTTGCCGATGCACTCATACCGGGGTAAATCCCCTCTGCATAGTCTACTGTTGCGGTGATCTGGAAAGCGGTCGTACCGCCGTTTGAGGAGCCGTTATACGATATATTCGTGACCTTTCCGGTATAGTCGCCGTTCACGGCATCCACGGTAAAGCTGACCTCCTGATCGAGCGCCACAGAAGAAATTTCGGTTTCGTCAACGGCAATATTCATCGTAAAACCGTCGGTTCCCATCACCATGGCGACCGAGCCGCCCACAGCCACTTCGTCTCCGGACTTTATCGGCAGCTCGATCAAAATGCCGTCGCACGGAGCGGTAATATCCTCGCTGTTTATGACAGCGATCACAGCGTCTTCCTTGACAGAATCTCCGACCTTGTAATTCACCTTTTCAACCTCTCCGCCCTTGGAGGAGGTCACGGTTTCCTTTGTGATCGGGGTTAATGTGCCTGTACCGCTGATGGTTTGCGTAACATTGCCGTAGGTGATCTTTTCAATGCTGTAGGTCGTCACCCTTGTTAATTTGTTGCCGGAGCCGATAAGCTTCGGCAGAATGATCACGGCTGCGATTACAGCCGCAAGCACGACAGAGCCTATGATAATGGGCTTTTTGTATTTTGCTCCGGTTTTCTTCTGTGACGGCTTTACAGCCGTCTTTGCGGTTTGTTTCATTATGGCGGTTTCCTTTCTGCTGTTTGATTTTTTCGATGGATCTCCTTGTTTGCCGACAAGTGATTGATATTCATGCTCCAAAGCCGTGAGTAAAAAAGGCGGTGCTTCTATTTTTTCAAACTGCGTTCCGCTCGGATTCCTGAACGCAGTTGACAGTCGGATTTTTATGGCAAAATCCATTTTTTTGATCTCATCTGTGTCCTGTGCCTGTGTGGAAAGCTGCGAAAGCAGGCTCTTGGTTTCCTCAAAGCTCTTTCCGATCTGTTCCGAAACGGTTTTGGTATCCAGTCCTCCGAACACATTGACGAGATAGACGCACCGTTCCTCATACGGCAATGCCGCTATACCTCTTACAAACGGCTCATATAGCGAGGAAAGCTGCGGCGGCGATACAGCGTCGAAATCCTCATCCTTTTCAAACCCCTCAAGTGCCGTTTTAAGAATATTTCGAGAAATGAGTACTCTGGCGCTGCCATCCGGCAGGCTCTCCTCGCAAAGCAATGTGCATACGGTTTCTTTCCAAGCGCCCAGCAGTAAAGCGGCTGCCTTTCCCGTATCCTGCGTTGCGGTAAAGCAGATAAACCACGATCGGTTCAGCTCCTCACGGCATAACGCCTGAAACGCTTTCATATTTCCTTTTTTGATTTTATAGTACAGCTCATAGTCCACAGTGTCACGCATCCTTTCCGACTCAGCACATATTTATCTTATCACCGTGCACTTAAGTGGCACTAAAGACGGCTGTGAACAGAGTGTGAAAAAAGCAAGGTATGCAAAATCGCATACCTTGCCCGTACTTGTTTCTATAGGATTATTTCAGATACACACGAAAACCAATGTGGGACGCATCCTTTTTATATGCAGTGATCTCGCCCTTGTGCCGCTTTACGATGCTTTGCGCAATGGATAATCCGATGCCAAAGCTACCGCTGTAGGTGCGGGACTTATCCGAACGGTAAAAGCGGTCAAACAATCGGTCGAGCTCCAATGTGTCGATCGCTTCATAAGTGTTTTCAACCGTGATGACCGGATGCTGACCTCTTTCGGCCAGCGTGATGCTGATCTGTCCGCCGTAGTCACAGTATTTTATCGCATTGTCCAGCAATATAGAAAGGAGCTTGCGGATCAACTCCTCGTCGCCTTTATATGAAACGGACGGTTCGACCGAAGAAAACAGACTTTTGTTTTTAAGGGCAGCAAGCCCTTCAAATTCCGATAGGACATCCAACGCTGCAGCGCTTAAATCAAATGTATCGGCAGACAAGCTTGCGGTATCTTCATCCATACGGGACAGAGTACCGAGCTGGCGGATCAGTTCACTCATTCGCTCGCCCTCGCTGCGAATATCATCAAGCCATTCGTTTTTGCCCACTTCGGATTCCACGATATCCACATTGGACAGAATCAAGGTGAGCGGCGTTTTCAACTCATGGTTGGCATCCGTAACAAACTGCTTCTGCTTTTCATAGCTTTCCGCCGTCGGCTTGACAGCCCGCTTGGATATAAGGACGATCAGCAGCAGGATAATGAAAAAACTGCCGATCATTGTAAAAAGAACCGTATACAAAAGCCCGTTTGCCGTGCTGCGGTTCACCTCGGCGTTGACAAATACTATCGAATGACCGTAATCCGTATCACAAATCTTATATCGGAAATCGGAAAGCCATCCGCGGGTTTCGGAACGGTTTATGACTTCTATCGCATAGTCCTTCGCCTGTGTCTCGGATACCGAGGAGATCTTTTCGATATTTGCCTGAATTACGGTATTGTCCTCATCCAGCCATACCGTAAAAAAGCGTGTGCTGAACGGTGTGTCGGGTGTGAAAGGGAAATCGGCGGAAAAACCACCGGGTCTCGGAATGTTGTTATCCGATCCGTTCACCGTCGGAAAATTACCGTCGTTGCTTGAAATGACGTCGGTCAGTCTGTCCATTGTGCTGTTCAAACGGGAGGTGTTCACAAAATAGACCACACCAAAAATTATAGCAAACACGACCGCTACGGAAAGCGCCGATATGAGAATAAATTTTTTTCTCAGCTTGTAGATCATGCTTTGTCCTCCAGCAGATATCCGGCACCCCGAACAAAGCGTATCTCAACGGGAGCGTCAAGGGCGGCGATCTTCTTTCTTAAATTGGATATATGTACCCACACCACATTCATATCCACATCCGTTTCCCAGCCCCATATCCCGGTGATCAACTGCTCCGTGGAAACAATGCTGTGCGGCCGCTGCATCATCAGCTCTATAATTTGAAATTCTTTACCGCTGAGAGAACAGGTTCTGCCGCCGAAAGACAGCTCATAAGTGGAACGGTTTAAGTTAAGCCCGTTATGCTCTAATATGTCAGGTGTAAAGTTGTCCTTTCTTCTGAGCATGGCACGGACACGGGCAAGCAACTCGGTTGTCGAAAAAGGTTTGGGCAAATAATCGTCCGCACCGGCGTCCAATCCCTCTACACGCTGCGATATTTCCGTTCGTGCGGTAAGAAATAAGGTCGGTGTGGTAATGCGGTTTTTACGAAGCACTTTTAACACCTTGATCCCGTCGCACCCGGGCATCATAATGTCAAATATCAGTCCGTCATATTCGCCGGACAGGGCATATTCGAGGGCATCATTGCCGTTGTCCACACCGTCGACCGCATAATTGTTCGTCTTGAAAATGTGCATGAGCGATTTCAGCAGCAGCGCATCATCCTCGGCAATCAGTAATCGCATATATATCTATCCTCCCTTTGAGGTAATTTTCTCGTATGGTTTACACTATTGTACTGCATAGCACTTAAGCAAGCCTAAAGGCTGTGATTATTATACCACGAACGAATGTGTTTGTATATAATTTCAGCAACCCATTAAATAAACCAAGGCGACAGCCCCCTTTCGGGTGCTGTCGCCTTGGTTTGTGTATCCCATCCGGTTTTGTATAATCTCCTTTAAGGACATCACGCTTTTCGGCGTGAGAGGTTTTTTTAATAGCATTTATTCACCGTCTTTTGTTCTGCACTGCTTGCCTGTTGAATCGATATGATAATTTTCTTTCATTATAAGGTCGGAGATAAATACGAATTCAAAGCCCTTTTCCTTTAGGTTTTTTAAAATCATAGGAAGCGCTTCGGGAGTGTGGTCTGCGTCATTATGAAAAAGAACTATACTTCCGTTTTCAACCTTATCCGTAACCCTTTTGTATATGCTTTGCGGTGTTGCGCTGTCCTGCCAGTCAAGACTGTCAACTGACCATTGAATCGCATACATTCTTTCATTTTCAACCGCCTCGACAACGCAGTTGTCATAGTCGCCGTAGGGCGGTCTTAAAAGGTTAGGGCAGACGCCCGTAATGCTTTCAATTTTTTTATTGCAGGCTTCTATTTCATTTTTCATCTGCTGCATTGAAAGCTGTGTCATGTGAGGGTGGGTGTTCGAATGATTTTGAATTTGAAAGCCCGCCTTGCTCAGCGCCTCGACGGATTCGGGGTATTTATCGACCCAACTGCCTACAACAAAGAATGTTGCGGGCGCGTTATATTCCTTTAATATTTTTATAAGCGTTTCGGTGTCATCATTGCCCCATGCCGCGTCAAAGCTTAAGGCGACCTGCTTCTTTTCGGTTTCAACGCAGTATATCGGAAGCTTTCGCTCCTTGTCGGCAAAAACAGCAGTTGAGCCGATGATTATAAGCACCGCGCTTAAAATTATACCGAGTCCGAGCATAATCTGCTTTTTTGTTAATAAAAGTAATTTCATATAATACACCTCAGTATTTTATATGCGGGGGTGTTTGTACTATATTATTATATTGAGCTTTTTTCATTGATAAATTTTTAAAATTATAATATAATTATGTCGGTGAATACAGTCTTTTGGCTTGTAGATTTGAGTCCTGTCACACTAGGAGAACAATATGAAAACTGTTGTTATAAATTTTTCGAAATGCAAATACCCGATGGATTTACACAGTGAAATTAAAGAAAAATTAGAATTACCCGAATGGTATGGAAATAATTTAGATGCTTTATGGGATATGTTGACAGGTTTTATAGAAACACCTGTCACACTAACTGTAATTTTCAAACCTGAAACCAAGGCTGCAGAAGCATTAAACGAAAATGTTATGAAAATTATTGAAACTTTTAAAGAAGCCGCTATAGAGGATAACGAAATAAGATTCAGCTTCGAGCTGTAAACAAAACAAGTCCCCTGTAAATTGATAAATGTCAATTTACAGGGGACTGCCGCATGATATGAATTACAAAAATTATAAGAATAAAATATCCGCATTATCAAACGGAATAAATTCCGTCTTTGAAAATTCCCTTTTTAATTTTTCGCAGAGCGGTCTGACGATTATGTTTTCGGTCTGATAGTGGCCTGCGTCAAAAAGCGGGAAACCTGAGTTTAAAGCGTCAATGAAAACATTGTGCTTGATATCGGCGGTAAGAAAAGCGTCAAATCCGCTTGAAATCGCTTCGCTTAAATATCCGCCGCCAGAGCCTGAGCAAACAAGAACATTTTTTATTTCCCTGTTTGATGAAACATACCTTACTGAGGTGTTAAGAGCGGCTTTCGCATTTTTTGCAAACTCAAAAGCGGAGCAGGGCTTAACTGTATTTGCGCTCATTAAAACAAATCCGTCAGACGCCGTAAACGGCTTAATATTTTTAAGACCTAAAGTCCTGCAAAGCTCATAATTAACGCCGAATTCGGCTTGGTCTAAATTCGTATGGCATGAAATCACGCTTATATCAGACCTTAAAAGCTCATAAATAACCGAGCCTGCGGTAACGCTTTTAATCGGGTCGAATATAACGGGATGATGTGTAATTATAAGTCTGCAATCAAGCTCCCTCGCCTTTTTTACAGACTCAAGCGTGCAGTCTAATGTTACAAGCGCTTTTTTTACCTCGGCATTTTCGTCTCCTATAAGCAAGCCCGCATTATCAAAATCACATGCGGAGGAAAAAGGGCAGAGAGTGTCTAAAAATTTATAAATATCTTTTATCTTAATCATTTTTTCGGTGTAAACGAGTCCTTAAGGGCTACTGTGCGGTTAAAAACAAGCCTGTTTTCGTCAGAATCCTTATCTACGCAGAAATATCCCTGTCTCATAAACTGGAAAGTATCGCCGACCTTTGCGCTTAAAAGCGAGCGGTCAACCTTGCAGTCGGTTATTTCCTTTAATGAATCGGGGTTAAGGTTGTCCGCAAAAGAGGAAACGCCCTCTTCGTCGCTCGGGTTTTCAACATTGAAAAGCCTGTCATAAAGTCTTACGGTTATCTCCTCGGCGGACTTTGCGCTTACCCAGTGAAGCGTTCCTTTTACCTTTCTTCCGTCCGCAGTATCTCCGCCACGGCTTTCGGGATCGTATGTGCAGTGAACTGCGGTTATATTTCCGTTTTCGTCAGTCTCATGAGAAGCGTATTTAATATAATATGCGCCTTTAAGACGGACTTCCTTTTCGGGGCAGAGCCTGAAATATTTCTTCGGCGGATCAAGCATAAAGTCGCTTTTTTCAATATAGATTTCCTTTGAAAATGTAACGGTGCTTTTTCCTTTTTCCGGAGCGTTAGGATTTTTGTCAAATTCAATTTCTTCGGTTTTTGACTCGTCATAGTTATCTATTATAACCTTAAGAGGCTCTAAAACCGCCATGGCTCTGTCAGCATGCTCGTTTAAATAATCTCTTACGCAGGATTCGAGCAAAGCATAGTCGATAACGCTGTAAGCCTTGGAAACTCCGATTTTATCGACAAAGGCTCTTACCGCTTCGGCAGGATAACCGCGCCTTCTTATTCCGCATATTGTAGCCATTCTCGGGTCGTCCCAGCCGCTGACAAGCTTATCGTTTACAAGCTTTAAGCATTTGCGCTTGCTCGTAAGAGTGTAGTTAACATTCATTCTCGCAAACTCAATCTGTCTCGGCGGATTTTTAATATCCGCGGCTTTTAATACCCAGTCATAAAGCGGACGGTGGTTTTCAAATTCAAGCGAGCATAACGAATGGGTGACGCCCTCTTTCGCGTCGCTGAGCGGGTGCGCGAAATCGTACATCGGATAAACGCACCATTTGTCGCCCGTGCGGTGATGAGAAGCCTTTAAAATTCTGTAAATTATCGGGTCGCGCATATTGAGGTTAGGCGATGACATATCTATTTTAGCTCTTAATACCATAGAGCCTTCTTCGAATTCGCCTGCGGTCATTTTCGCGAATAAATCCCTGTTTTCTTCAATCGGACGGTTGCGGTAGGGGCTTTCGGTTCCTGCCTGAGTAAGCGTTCCGCGCATTTCTCTTATTTTTTCTGGTGAGCTTTCGTCAACAAAAGCAAGACCCTTGTCTATGAGATATAAAGCGCAGTCATAAATATAATCAAAATAGTCGGAAGCATAATAAATATTGTCCCAGTTAAAGCCGAGCCATTTTATATCTTCCTTAATAGCGTCAACATATTCTACATCCTCTTTTGTGGGATTTGTATCGTCAAGCCTTAAATTGCACTTTCCGCCGTATTTTTCGGCAGTTCCGAAATCAATGCAAATAGCCTTTGCGTGGCCGATATGAAGATATCCGTTCGGCTCGGGCGGGAAACGGGTCTGAACATGATCATAAACGCCTTCCTTCAAATCCTCGTCAATAAAGTCAAGAATAAAGTTTGACGGTGTATTTTCATTATTTTTTTCTAATTCTTTATTTTCTTCCATTGGGTTTAACCTCTTTTAAAGTGAATTTATCATTTCGTCAATACGTTTTAAGCTTTGTTCCTTGCCTAAAACCTGCATTATGCTGCAAAGATCCGGAGTGTTTCTTCTGCCTGTAACGGCAATTCTCAGCACGGTGCTTAAATCGCCCGCGCTTCCCTTGTAGTTTTCAGGATTTTTCTTGTATTCCTTTGTGTCTGCGGCAAAATTAAGGCGGGGACAAAGCGATTTAATTTTGTCAAACCATTGCTGTCGGTCATCGGAAGAGTTGTAAATTTCTTTGTATTCCTTTAAAAATTCCTTTGCGTCCTCTTTTGAAATATTTTCGGGTATTTCATGGCAGGGGATATAAAGAGAATCGAAAAAGTAAGCGTAATAATCCTTTGCCTGAGACCATTTTGCGAGGTCCTTTCTCGGCTTGTTAGCGTTATCTCGGTCAATGGCAAGCATATTAACACTAAATTCAGAGTCCTGCGTTAAAAGCTCAAAAAATTCAGGGTCGAATTCCTTTGCCCAAGCGGTCAGCTTTTCGTAAACCTCTTTGCTTTTGAGTTTTGATATTTCGGTTTTGCTGACATCGTTAAGCTTGTCCGAGTCAAACAGCGCGCCCGAAACACTCATCTTTTTAAGGTTGAATTTGAATTTGCGGTAATCCTCCGCGGGATTAGCCTTGCGCCAGTCCTCAAAATCGGAGGCGGCTATAGTCATTAAATATTCTATAACACTGCTTGCCTCATATCCCTCCTGCGCGAAATACTTAACGGCAGCCTCAGGGTCTTTTCTTTTTGAAATTTTTCTTTTAGCGCCGTTTTCGGATTTCATAATAGGGGAGATGTGCCCGTATTTAACAGGCTTAAAGCCTAAAAGTCTGAACAGCTCAAGGTGCTTCGGAACAGAGGATATCCATTCGTCTCCGCGGAGAACATGAGTTGTGCGCATAAGGTGGTCGTCAACAGCGTGCGCAAAATGATAGGTGGGAATTCCGTCCGATTTCAATATAACAAAATCCTCATCGTTTTCGGGCATTTCTATTCTGCCCTTTATGACATCGTCAAAGGCAATCCTTTTATCCTCGCTGCCCTGAGATTTAAGCCTTATAACAAAAGGCTTGTTTTTGCTTAATTCTTTTTTTACCTCTTCTAAGGTTATATCTCTGTGCTTTGCCCATTTACCGTGATATCCGGTTCTGATTTTCTGCTTTTCCTGCTCTTCTCTTACCTTTTCAAGCTCTTCTGCTGTGCAGAAGCATGGGTAAGCAAGACCTCTTTTTATAAGGTCTTTAGCATAAATCTGATAAATTTCCGCTCGCTTTGACTGCTGATAGGGTCCGTAATTTCCTGATTCCTCGTCTCCGCTTATAAAGCCCTCGTCAATTTCAATGCCGAATCTTTTAAGCCCGTCAATAATATCGGAAATTCCGCCCTCAACCTCGCGCTTTTTGTCCGTGTCCTCAATTCTTGTGAAAAACACCCCGTCAGAAACAGAGGCTGTAATTCGGTTAATAAGCGCTGTGAAAAGCGTGCCTAAATGCAGATATCCCGTAGGGCTAGGGGCAATTCTTGTCACCTTTGCACCCTCTTTAAGCTGTCTTTTGGGATAAAGAGCCTCGCAGTATGTCGGGTCCTTGTCAATATCGGGCAGAAGAAGCTCTGCCAGCATTTCGTTTTCATTCATAATTTTAAAATTCTCCTCAGCTTTTTTCAAGAAGCTTGTTAAGCTCATTCATAAAGGTATTGATATCCTTGAACTGTCGGTAAACAGAAGCAAATCTTACATAAGCGACCTCGTCAATTCCCTTAAGCTTTTCCATAACAAGCTCGCCTATTTTATCACTGCTGACCTCTCTGTCCATAGAGTTCTGAATTGTCTGCTCGATATCGTCAATAGCTTTTTCTAAGGTTTCGAGCGAAACCTGCCTTTTTTCGCAGGCGCGGATCATTCCGTTTAAAAGCTTTTCTCTGTTAAACGGCTCGCGCGAGCTGTCCTTCTTTATAACGATAATCGGAAGGCTTTCAATCATTTCATAGGTTGTAAACCTTTTTCCGCATTTTAAGCATTCGCGCCTTCTTCTTATCCGCTCCCCCTCGTCTGTAGGGCGGGAGTCTATAACCTTACTTTCTTCATAACTGCAAAAAGGACATTTCATAATTATATTCTGCCT
>DBKZ01000034.1 GCA_002297415.1 Ruminococcaceae bacterium UBA737 | reverse complement strand
GACCGCGGTCAGAATCAAAAAAACAGGCGACAACACAATCAGTGCCAGCAAAGACAGTGTGAAATCGAAGAATCTTTTCAAAAACTTCGCGTACATATATTTAACTCCCCGACAGGTTTAACCAAAGCAACTCCTGATGATTTCTATCACCTTTGTCTGTTCTTCCTCTGTCATTTTATTATCGCTCGGCAGACAAAGTCCGCGCTCGAAGATATCCATTCCTATATCCTCTGTTTCCCCTGCAATATAAGCGTTTGTCCTTGCTCTGCCCGTTCCGTTTTCGGTTATGAAAGGATTATTCATATAAACCGGCTGAGCGTGCATAGGCTTCCAAATAGGTCTGCCCTCGGCATTAAAGTAAGCTAAGGCTTCAAGAATTTCAGTAGGGCAGGTTTTGCCCTTTTCCTTAATATAAAGCGAGCTTTTATCGCTTCTTACCTGCTTACACATAGCAGATTTATCTATCAGCATACAAGAAAGCCAGAAATTAGGCTCGCTGTTCAATTCATCATAAGGATTCATTGAAACGGGAAGATCCTTAAAGCCCTCTTTATATCTTTGATAAATAGCTTTTTTCTGAGCGATATGTTCGTACAAATAAGGAATCTGACCTCTTACAACACCTGCAATAACATTGCTCATTCTGTAGTTATAGCCTAATTCCTCATGCTGATACCAAGCGGCGCTTTCCCTTGACTGGGTAGACCATTTTCTTATCTTTTCGGCGTCTTCAAGGCTGTCGGTTAAAAACATTCCGCCCGAAGAGCCGGTTATTATTTTATTTCCGTTAAAGCTGATTGCGTTGTATGTACCGAATGTGCCGGTTTCTCTGCCCTTATATGTGGCTCCGAAGGACTCGGCGGCGTCCTCAACCATTATTGCGCCGTGTTCTGAGCATATTTCTTTGATTTCGTCGATTTTGCAGGGTGTTCCGTAAAGATGGGCGACAACGACAAGCTTAACATCGGGATAGATTTCAAAAGCTTTTTTAAGAGCCTTCGGGTCCATATTCCAAGTATCTCTTTCGGTATCTATAAACACCGCTTCTCCGCCCTCATAAGCTATTGGGTTTACTGTAGCGTCAAAGGTCATATCGCTTGCAAAGACCTTTTTGCCGCAAAGCGAGCCGATATTTCCTCTATGGGTGCCGTATAGCTTTTCTCCTGCCAAGCGGATTGCGAGATGCAGAGCCGCCGTTCCGCAGGAAAGAGCTGCGGCATATTTTATCCCTACTGTTTCGGCGATTTGTTTTTCCGCCTCATTTATATTTGCTCCTACAGTTGACATCCAATTTGTGTCATAGGCTTCCTTTACGAATTTTATTTCGTCACCATGCATTGTCGGTGATGAAAGCCATATTTTTTTACTGAACTTTTCCAATTTTTATAACCTCTTTAATCTCTGAAATAAAGATCTCTTGTATAGACCTTATCTAAAACATCCTTTATTTCGTCGTTATATCTGTTTGCTACGATAACATCGCTTATCCTTTTGAATTCGGAAATATCCTTAATAACTCGGCTGTTAAAAAAGCTTTCTTCCCTAAGAGCAGGCTCAAAAACAACGACTTCAATCCCCTTAGCTTTTATCCTTTTCATAACCCCCTGAATCGAGCTTTGACGGAAATTGTCGCTGCCCGACTTCATTGTCAGTCTGTAAATACCGACAACCTTGGGATTTTTAAGAAGAATTTGTTCGGCAACAAAGTCCTTTCTTGTTTTGTTTGCCTCGACAATAGCGGAAATGATATTCTGAGGAACATCGTTATAATTTGCAAGAAGCTGTTTTGTATCTTTAGGAAGACAATAGCCGCCGTAGCCGAAAGAAGGATTATTATAGTGATTTCCTATTCTCGGGTCCAGTCCTACGCCTTCTATAATTGATTTTGTATCAAGATGTCTCAGCTGTGCATATGTGTCAAGCTCATTAAAATAGGCCACTCTGAGAGCAAGATATGTATTCGCAAAAAGCTTTACAGCCTCCGCCTCGGTCGGGTGCATGAAGCGCACTTCGATATTTTCTTTTTCGGCTCCGTTTTTTAAAAGCTCAACGAATTTTTCGGCGGCTTTTTTCACTTCAGTGTTTTCGTCATTTACTCCGACTATAATTCTAGAAGGATACAGATTATCATAAAGCGCTTTACCCTCTCTTAAAAATTCGGGGCTGAAAATAATATTTTCGCATGAAAACTTTTTCTGCATTTCCTCTGTGAAGCCGACGGGAACAGTAGATTTAATAACCATTACCGCTTTTTTATTAACGCCCAGCACCTGCTTGATAACACTTTCAACAGAGCTTGTGTCAAAATAATTCTTTTCAGGGTCATAATTGGTAGGCGTTGCGATAATAACAATTTCAGCGTCCTTATAAGCGCTCTCGCCGTCGGTAGTTGCCGTTAAGGACAGCTTACGGTCTGACAGATACTCTTCTATTTCCTTATCCGCAATAGGCGAGCGCCTGTTATTTATCATATCTACTTTTTCTTCGATAATATCGACTGCGGTTACATCATCGTTCTGCGACAACAGAACCGACAACGACAACCCGACATATCCTGTTCCTGCTACTGCTATTTTCATACATCTTTCCCCATTAAAAATTTAGTTCCATATCATTCCGATTTTATTAAGTTGATTTACTCGGTTTTTATCTAAAATTCCCTTTTTCTTATATGAGCGCTGATTTACAAGCCAAGCCCCCAGATGCTTTCCGCTCGGAGTGCAGTACTTTTTAGGGATATTAAGGTGACCGTTTATTTCATAAAAAAGCTTTGCCGCCTCATATTGCTTATCCCAAGCGGCGTCGCTTTTTGAAACACCCTTTTTAATACCTACCGCTTCAAGCCTTCTTATCTGCTCTTCCGACAGCCTTTTTTCCGTTAAATCGGTTTCATTAAGCCGCCTTATCTGATTTGAAAGCCATCTTGCAAGCCAAGTGCCTGAAGCTACATAATTATTTGGAATACTGACATTTCCGAATTTCTCAAAATATTCCTCAACAAGCCGCATTTTTCTGTCCCACGGGTCGGCGGTTTCGGGAATGAAGCCTATATTTAAAAGCTTTTTTCTTCTGTCCTCGCTCATTGTTGAATCAAAAGCTTTTCGCTGATTTTTAAGCCATATTCCTAAGCTTAAGCCATCGGGAGAAACATAATCGGGAGGGATATTAAGGTGGCCGAACTGAGCAGCATATTTTTTTGCAGCCTTAAAAGATTCGTTCCAAGAAACTCTTTTATTTCCTTCCCAGTTCATGCCTATCCTGTCGAGCGCCTTCGCCTGCTCGGGCTCTAAGCTTTTTTTGCCCTTTTTTCTTAGCGAATTAAGCCAAGCGCCTAAGCGGACGCCGTAAGTATCGGTATATTTAATCGGTACATTGAGATTTTTATGGAGCTTATAATAAAGCTTTGCTGACTTATAAAAGGTTTCAAAGTTTTTATCCTTTACATTCCAAACCATTCCGATTTCATCGAGCGCTTTAATCTGCTCTTCGCTTAAAGTCTTCTTTTCAAGGCGAAGCCTGTTTAACCACCTGCCGAGCTTTACTCCTGAATATTCCCTATCGCTTACAGGAATATTAAGATTTCCGTGCTCCTCAAAATAACTTTTTGCAGCCTCAAAATTTTTCTGCCATTTAAGCTCGGATATATTTTCCCAGCGCATACCTATTTCGCTGAGCTTTTCAATTTGAATATCAGTCAGCATTCCTATAGCCTTGCCCGAATAAACCATTCTTTGAGTATTAAGCCAAGCGCCGAGCGGTGCTCCGTCAGGGCAGACATATCTTTTCTTGACCTCAAGATTTCCGTAAGTATTAAAATATTCCTTTGCTTTTTCATACATCAGGTTCCAAGGGGAGCCTAAAGTATCATTAAGCTTTTTAAAAAGGGTTATACAGTCATGCAGCTCTCCGATAATTTTAAAATGTCCGTTTATGATTTTTTCGCTTTCTCCGTTTTGACGGTAGTAAGCTGAGGCTATCTGCATTTCATCTTCTAATTCGCCTACAGAATAAAGATTTTCAATATTCATTACAATATCGAAAATTACAGGGGTTTTATTTTCCCCTGAGCTTAATGCTCTTCCTATCTGCTGTTTATAAACAATCGGAGAAACCGTGGGTCTAAGCAAAATTACTCCGCTTAAGCCCTCTACATGCACTCCCTCGTTTAGCATATCAATACAATAAAGCAGCTTTAAATGAGGCGAATTATCCGCCTTAAAGCTTTCGAATTCGTTACTCGTTTCAGGGTCGCTTGAATAGGCGGCATAAATATGTGGGCTTTCATCTATTTCCTTAAACCACTCTTTTGAAACCTTTATCATTTCCCTTAAATGCTCATAGCTTGAGCAGAAAACGATATATTTGCCAGATTTATCCGTTAAGTGCTTTTTAAAGAGTTCTTCAATTCCGTCGGCATTTTGTAAAATTCTTCTAAGCTGTTCTAAATACCTTTCGCACTCATTTTTTACAGCGATATTTTTCGCCGATTTAATTCTGTTTTCCGTTTTTTCAAGCTCTTTTTGATATGAAAATACCGCCATAACATATTTCGGCGGATTAAGTATTCCTCTTACAACCGCCTCGCCGAGTGTCATATATGACGCAATATTTCCGTCAAACAGCTCTGAGGACATATTTCTCTGTCCGTCAAGATATCTGACATCGGTTGCGGTAAGACCCAAAACAGAAGCGGTTTTATAAAGATTTAAAAATTTATTTACTCCGTTTCCCCATTGCCTTGCCCCGCAGCGGTGAAATTCATCGAGAACAATATAGTCGGGATTAACGGCAAGCATTTCATTTTCTGACATATTCATAAGTCTTGAATATGTAAAAAACACAATATTTTCGGGGACATATCCGCCCGATACCCTTATAAGGTTTTCAAGCTGGGTTTTAAATATATATTCGCTCGGTGCAAGCCAGCAGATTTTTTTATCCTTATTATCCTCGCTGAGCTTAAAGGCTATAAAGGATTTACCCGTTCCCGTCGGGTGAACAACTGCGGCTTTGCCTGTTTTCTTCATCATATTGACGACTGAAACATAAGCTGCTTTATTATGCTCAAAAAGCTCTAAACCCATATTTCAGCCCCCTTTTAAGTAACAAAGTTTTTATCTTTATTATCTGTATTTTTATGTCGAATTATATTTATTATATTCTTAAATATTATAATATATTTCGGCTGTTTCGTCAATAGGCACAATGCCACAAATAGAGTTTAGTCAAAAAAAGTTAATAATTAAACTTAAAGCAGTCGGATGATCAGTCAGCAAAAGTAAAAGGAGAAGCTAAAATGTCAAAAAAAGGGGAAAACATATTTAAAAGAAAGGACGGCAGATGGGAAGCAAGATACATTCATCATTATGAAAACGGTATTGCGAAATACAAGTTTATTTACGGCAGGACCTACACCGAAGCAAAGCAAAAAAGGCTTGAGCATCAAAAATCAAGCGATATGATTTGCGGTAAAGAAAATTACCGGTTTTTAAATGTGTGTGAGGAATGGTTAAAAAGCACCGAGCTTTATGTAAGGGAGTCTACCTATTCAAAATACAAATTATGTCTTAAAAATTATCTTTATCCGCTTTTCGGAGGTCTTGATTTAAAAGATATGTCGGCTGAGGATATAAATTTTAAAATTTCAAAGCTTTCAAAAGGGCAAGGCAAGGGTTCGCTTGCTCCGAAAACCTTATCCGATATAATCTGCATATTAAAGCAAATTATTAAATTTTCAAATCAAAAAGGAATTTCCGATTTTAACACCGATTTGATTTTTTCGCTGAAAAGAGACAAAAAGCAAACAGAAATATTTGATAAACAGGATTTCGAAAGGCTCAAAGCGGTTTTATGGAATTCAGCCGACAGCCTTAATTCGGGGATACTGCTTACTGTATACAGCGGGCTCAGAATAGGCGAGCTTTGCGGGCTTAAATGGGAGGATATAAATTTTTCCGACCGAACATTAACGGTGAAAAGAACCGTTGAAAGGATAAAAAATCCCGACGAAGCAGCGGATAAAAAGACAAAGATAATTATCAGTCCTCCTAAAACCGGAACCTCTTACAGAACGATACCTATTCAAGACTTTTTGATTGAAAAACTAAAGAAAGCACAAAAATCCGAGAATTGCTATATACTCAGCGGAACAATAAGCCCTACCGAGCCGCACCGAGTTTATATGAAATACAAAAAGCTTTTAAAAGAAAATAATATCAAGGACCACACCTTTCATTGCCTTCGGCACACCTTTGCAACCCTTGCCGCCGAAAAAGGATTTGACGCCAAAAGCCTTTCTGAAATACTGGGGCATTCAAATATCAGCACTACTTTGTCCTTTTATATTCACCCATCCTTAGAGCAAAAAAGAATGCTTATGGAAAAAATACCGAAATAAGAATAGCAGTCAAAATTTAAGTCAGTTTATTTAAAAATCCGCCTAACAAAGCGGATTTTTTCTTTTAAATAATAAAGATAAAAACTT
>DBKZ01000074.1:24285-27345 GCA_002297415.1 Ruminococcaceae bacterium UBA737 | reverse complement strand
TAGCCGGTAGTTATGATTTTTTAATTTCGGATAAAGAATTTAAAATTTAATCCCTATTTTCTGCCCGTATTTAACCTCGGTTTCAATCCCGAATGAGGAATTTTTCACTATTTCGCCGTCTGCTTTGACGGTATCCTTTTTTGTAAGCACAACGATTGTACTTCCGCCGAAAAGGAACATTCCTTTTTCCTGTCCTCTTGAAAAGGTGTCGATATCATAATTTTTTATTTTCCCGACAAGCATAGCGCCTACCTCTGCCTGAATAACTTTTCCGAAATTATTTGTTTCAAGAACAGAAATCTCGCGGCAGTTTTCGCAGAAAACGGGAACATTTCTTAAGGCTATCGGTCTAACAGTATGAAGCTTGCCTTCTATATATTTTCTTTTTATAAGCTTTCCCGAATCTATAAAGCAATAACGGTGGTAATGGTTAACACAAAGCCTGAAAACAAAGCATATGCCGTCCCTGAATTCTTCAGCAAGTGCCTTGTCATTTAAAAAGGACTCAATAGCATACTCAGCCTGCTTTACAGGGAAAACGGTTTTAGAATTTATACTGTAAACCGTAAGATAAGCGTCACACGGAGAGATAAGGTGCGAGGGAGTAATGTCTGTCTCTCGCTCGGTTTCTTTAATTTTTCTTGAGAAGCAATCGTTAAAGCATTTAAAACCGTCGCTGTAAAATTTGCTTAAATCAATATTGTTTTTTCTGACAAAGCCCTTTATCAGCGGCTTTGAAAGGGGCGAAGAAAGAAAAGCCCCCGCAGCGCAGGAAACCGCTTTTGAAGCAAGGAGCTTTAAAAAAATTCTTCCGATACTTGTTTCATAAAGAAATTTTAAAAATTTCTCGTTTTCTGAAACTTTCATTTATCTTGAACCTAAGGTGTAAAACAGTACGAGCACAATAAATTCCACAAGCCCGATACCCACCATTATAAGAATTCCTTTTAGTGTTGGCTTTTTAATCGTGACCTTTGAAACGAACAGATAGCCAGTCGCGGCAATTGCAAGGAAATAAAGGGGAGTTATATCAAAAGCTCCGGTTATATATCTGCATACAAGAACTGTCGGGAAGATAAGCGCCGCCGATGTAACAGGCAGACCGACATAATATTTTCTTGCGTCGGAGTCGGTTTTCTGTCTTTCCTCTTCGGTAACATTAAAATATGCAAGCCTTATCATCGCCGCAAGTACATAAAATACCAAAAGCGCATAGCAGAGGGTTTTAACACCAAAGCCGAGCGCGCCGTATTCCCTTATTATATGATTTAAAATCTTGGAATTTCTAAGAGCCGCCGCACCGATACAAGCAGGCAGAATTCCGAAAGAAATAAGATCACACAAGGAATCTATCTGAATGCCGAATTTGCATTCGAATTCGCCTCGGTCTTTTTTAGACCTTGCAACCTTTCCGTCAAATGCGTCGCAAAGACCGCAAACAAGCAGAAAAAACATTCCAATATAAGGATGGCTTCCGTTTGAGCTTAAGGTCAGCATTATTCCCGAAGCTGAGGAAATAAGCGAAAGATAAGTAAGCAATACCGTGTAATCATAAACTCCGATCATGATTTGCTTTCCTCCCGATTTTTATAAATTGCGTTTTCAGCCTTATAAAAAAGATTTTTGAAATTTGCTTTTTTTGAAATAAATATGCCTGCTTCTCCTATAAGTATTCCTGCGGGGATATCGAGGAAAAGGTGCTGCTTGACAAGCACGGTTGAAGCGAACACCAAGCAGGAAAAAATCCAGTTGAGAATTTTAATCGGCTTTTTAACGCCTTTAAGCTTTGAAACATATCTTGCGCAAACATAGCTTTCAAGGCAGTGAAGAGAGGGGAAAAGCGTTATAGGCTTATCAATTAGATAAAGAAAAGCAGTGATTTTATCAAAAACGCCGTCTCCCGTTATAACCGCTCTTTCCATATAGGTCGGCAGAATAAAGAAGATTACCGCCGAAATAAGCTTTCCAGTTATCTCGCCCGAGAAAAATGAATAACAGCTGTCCTTGCTGTCTCTCGATACCGCAATAAAGCATATCGCCCATTGCAGGTAAGCCGCGATATAAACGGTAATAAAAGGCGTAAAAAGCGGAATGTAATCGTCAATAAAGGTTTTGAGGCTTAGTCTTTTGATATCTCCGAGAATAAATGCGGAGCCGTAAAAGGTAAAGGTGTTTGCAATAAGCCAAGCAAGAATGGGAATAAGCATATAAAAAGGCAAAAAGCCGAGTATCATACGCGAATTATCTTTTTTAATTCTGTTTTGAATGGTTTTCAGCCTCCGAGAATAAAATATATAATAATATTATTATATTACTTTTTTATAGAAAAAACAACATATTTCGCGTTCTTAAAAAAATTATAAAAATAATATAGTAAAAGAAAGCGGAATGTGATAGAATAATAAAAAAAGAAAAGGAGAAAAATATAATGTCGGAAATAATTTTAAATAATGATAATTTCGAAGAAGAGGTTACAAACTGCGATATGCCTGTGCTGATTGACTTTTATGCCGATTGGTGCGGTCCCTGCCTTATGCTTTCTCCGGTTATAGAAGAAATATCCGATGAGTTTGACGGTAAGGTTAAGGTCTGTAAGGCAAATGTGGACGAAAATCCCGAGCTTACCGCAAAATTCGGAATTGAAAATATTCCCGCGGTTTTTCTGATTAAAAACGGAGAAATCGTCGACAGCTTTGTCGGTTACCGTGAAAAGGAAGCAATAGAGGATTTTCTGTCTTAGGAGCACTGATTTAAAAAAGGAAGGAAATTTAAATGAAAATAGCTTTTTTTGATGCAAAGCCCTATGATATAGAGGCTTTTGAGGAGCCTGCGAAAAATGCAGGCATTAAGCTTAAATTTTATGAAACCAAGCTTAATTCCGATACCGTCAGGCTCGCTTCGGGCTGTGAGGGTGTATGCGTTTTCGTAAATGACGAGGTAAACGCAGAGGTTATCGACGGGCTCTGCGAGCTCGGCGTTAAGACAATAGCCTTAAGGTGTGCGGGCTATAACAATGTTGATATTAAGCACGCTTATAATAAAATTCATGTTGTAAGAGTT
>DBKZ01000074.1:0-24267 GCA_002297415.1 Ruminococcaceae bacterium UBA737 | reverse complement strand
GTTCCTGCGTATTCGCCGTATGCCGTTGCCGAGCATGCCATGGCAATGCTTCTTACTTCTATCAGAAGAATTCATAAGGCTTATATCAGAACGCGTGACTACAATTTCAGTTTAAACGGGCTTACAGGCTTTGATCTTCACGGAAAAACCGTCGGAGTAGTGGGAACAGGTAAGATAGGAAAGGTATTTATAAATATCTGCAAGGGCTTCGGAATGAATGTTATCTGCTATGATAAATTCCCGTCTGAAATCGAGGGTGCAAAATATGTTTCGTTAGACGAAATTCTGTCCGAGAGCGATATAATTTCTCTTCACTGTCCGCTTACAAAAGAAACAATGCACATGATTGACGGCAATGCTATTGAAAAAATGAAAAAAGGCGTTGCGATAATCAATACCTCGCGCGGAGCCTTGATTGACGCGGAGGCTCTTCTTGAAGGAATTAAATCAAGAAAGGTCGGCGCCGCATGCCTCGATGTTTATGAAGAAGAGTCCGATATATTCTTTGAGGACAGGTCGGGTCATATTATTGACGATGATGTTCTCGCAAGACTTATTTCAATGCCGAATGTTATCGTTACCTCACATCAAGCGTTTTTAACCCGAGAGGCGCTTTCAAATATCGCCCAGACCACGGTTGATAACCTTATTGAGCTTGAGAAAAACGGTTCCGCTCAAAATGAGCTGTGTTACCGTTGCGGCAAGGTTGACGATTGCAAGAAAAAAAGCGGAGAAAAGTGCTTTTAAAAATGATTTTAAAAACGATTTAGAATAAAAAACTCTTCCCTGAAAGCAACAGGGAAGAGTTTTGTTATAAGATAATCAATGTGAATTCGTGGGGCTTAAGAGTAAGAGTTTTTCCGTTTAAACTCTTTCCGAGGTGCGATTTCGATTTTTTGTATTCCTCGGGAACATCTACGGACATCTCATTTTCAGAGCAGTTGATAACCGTGAGCGCTTTTGCTGATTTGCTCTTTCTTTCAAAGCCGAAAACACCCTGCGGCAGCTGCCACGGGACATATTCTCCGCCGCAGAAAGCTTTGCAGGAAGTTCTTAATTTCCCTAATTTTTTATAAAATTCGGTTATTTCCTTATCTTCATTTCCCCAAGGAAAATACCCTCTGCAAAATGGGTCAAAGCCGCCGGTCATACCTGCCTCGTCGCCGTAATAAATCGATGGAACCCCAGGTAAAGTGAACTGCAAAAGAACAGCCTCAAAGAGTCTTTTCTTTGCGAATTTATATTTTTCTTCGCTTAATTTCATTTGAGACTGTTTGGCTCTGTCTCCGAAATCGTCGTTATTTTCGGAAAGCCGTGTTAAAATCCTTGCGGTGTCATGGGTGCCGATATGATTCATCATAAGACGAATACTTTTTTCGGGATAGTTTTCAAGAATTTCAAAAACAGTTTCCTTTAAAGCGTCCGAATTGCCCGTTCTTACAAAATCAATTATTGCGTTCGCAAAGGGATAATTCATAACGGAATCGAGCTGTTTTCCGCGCAAAAATCTTCTTCTTGAGCCATAGCTGATTTTATTTGAAGCGTCCTCCCATACCTCGCCTAAAAGGTATGATTTTTTATTTGCCGATTTAACGGCTTTTCTTATGTTATCAAGAAAATTATCGGGAAGCTCGTCGGCAACATCAAGGCGCCAGCCGTCGGCTCCGAGCGACTGCCAATATTTTAAAACTCCGTTTTCACCCGTTATAAAATCGGTAAAAGACGGGGAATTTTCATCGGTTTCCGGAAGAGTTTTAACACCCCACCATGCCGAATAATCGTCCGGATAGGAATTGAATTTAAACCACTCGCGGTAAGGCGAATTATAATCGTTATAAGCGCCTCCCGTTCCGTAGCGCTTATTTCGGTTAAAATAAATGCTGTCGTCTCCCGTGTGGGAAAAAACGCCGTCAAGTATAATCCGTATTCCCTTTTTATGCGCGGCATTGCAAAGCGATTTGAAATCCTCTTTATTTCCGAGCAGCGGGTCGATATTCAAATAATCGGCGGTATTATACCGATGATTTGAATGCGCCTCGAAAATCGGATTTAAATAAATGCAGGTAACATTAAGGCTTTTAAGGTAATCAAGCTTTTTTTCAATTCCCTTAAGATCGCCGCAGAAATAATCGTTTCCGAGAGAATTCGGATAGGTGTCCTGTCTGAAAGCGGGGGATATGCTCTTGTCATGAACGATATATCTGTCGCTCGGAACATTTTCCTTTTCTTCTCCTGAAGAATTAAATCTGTCGGGGAAAATCTGATAAATTATTCCGCCGCTTAGCCAGTCGGGTGTGCATTTATCATCCTCATAAACCGTTAACTGCCAAAATCTGGGCTTTTCTCTGCAAACAATTCCGCGTCCCTCTTTTTCTCTCGTTATAAAAAAGTCACCGAAATCGCTTGTGTATTTAAAGGCATAAAAATAAAGCCCCTCGCCCAAATTCAGCGTGGTTTCATAAAATCTGTATTCTTCAAGATAATCGTCGGTCGCAAGCAAGGGTATGTAATTATCACAGCCTGTTTTATCGTCCTTTAAAATCAGAAAAGCCTGTTTGCACTTTGCGTCGCTATGCAGCAAAAGCCTTAGCCGCAGGTCTTTTCCTGCGGCTAAGGCGCCTTTTACGGATTTATAGGTTTCTAAGCTTGAGTTAAAAGGGTAATAATTCATTTTCTCACTTTACAGGTTTTATGTGCCAGATATTTTCTGCGTAATCCTTAATTGAGCGGTCTGCCGAGAAAATACCGGAGCTTGCTATATTCATAAGCGACATCTTATTCCATTTAAGCTTATCCTTATAAAGCTCTGAGGCTTTATCCTGCGCACAGCAGTAGTCGGCAAAGTCGCCGAGAGCCATATAGGTGTCGACATTTTTAAGTGTGTTGTAGATATTATCGAAGTTTTTGCCGTCAATACCCTTTCCGATGAAATCAAGAGCGTGGCGGAGCTCAGGATTGTTGTTATAATACATCTGAGGATTATATCCGCGCTTTTGCAGATTTAAAACCTCTGGTGTGCGCATGCCGAAGATAATGATGCTATCATCGCCTACAGCCTGATGGATTTCAACATTTGCGCCGTCTTCGGTTCCTAAGGTTATTGCGCCGTTTAACATGAATTTCATGTTGCTGGTTCCGCTCGCCTCGGTTGAAGCAAGGGAGATCTGCTCGCTGATTTCTGCGGCGGGAATCATAAGCTCTGCGAGGGTTACTCTGTAATCCTCAAGGAATACGACCTTCATTTTGCCCTTAACTGCAGGGTCATTGTCTATAACCTTTGAAAGCTTATAGATCATCTGAATGATTTCTTTTGCAAACAGATAGCCCGAAGCCGCCTTTGCGCCGAAGATATAGGTTTTCGGAGTGAAAGGAGCGTTAGGATGCTCCTTGATAAAGAGATAATCTCTTATAATATGAAGCGCGTTCATGTGCTGGCGCTTATATTCATGGAGACGCTTTACCTGCATATCAACGATTGAATGCGGGTCGATATCAATCGAATAATTCGATTTGATATAATTTGAAAGTCTTACCTTATTTTTAAGCTTGATATCGGCAAGCTTGTTCAAAACCGTCTCATCGTCAAGGAAGTCCTTAAGCTTTGAAAGCTTTGAAGCGTCAGCAATAAATCCGTCGCCTATAAGCTCGGTGATAAGCTTTGAAAGGTCGGGGTTAGCCTGACAGAGCCATCTGCGGTGTGCGATACCGTTTGTAACATTGGTAAACTTCTCTGGAGTAAGCTTATAATAATCGTTAAACAGCTCGTTTTTGATAATATCGCTGTGAAGCTTTGAAACTCCGTTTACGGTATGGCAGGTTGCAACGCAGAGGTTTGCCATTCTTATAACGCCGTTTTGAATTATCGCAATTCTTTCGGCAAGCGCATAGTCGCCCGTGAGGTTTATAATATGCTCGCGGTATCTGCGGTCGATTTCCTTAACGATCTGATAAATTCTCGGAAGTCTTTCCTTAAAGAGACTTTCCTGCCAGCACTCAAGGGCCTCACTCATTATAGTGTGGTTTGTATAAGCCATGGTCTTAGTTACGATATCCCATGATTTTTCCCACGAATATCCGCATTCATCAAGCAAAAGTCTCATAAGCTCGGGAATTGCAAGGGTGGGGTGGGTATCGTTTATATGAATGGCTATCTTCTCGGGAAGATTTTCAAGTGTGTTGTATTTTCTTGTGTGGCGTCTCAAAATATCCTGAATTGAAGCCGAAACTAAGAAATACTGCTGTCTTAAGCGGAGCGATTTACCCTCGATATGATTATCCTCGGGATAAAGCACCTTAGAAATAGCCTCTGTCATCGCGCGTTTTTCAAGCGCTCTTACATAGTCGCCCTGATTGAAGGCGCTCATGTTGAAATCTTCGCATTCGGCGCTCCAAAGTCTTAAAACGCTTACAGTCTTGCCGTCCTTTCCGGCAACCTTCAAATCGTAAGGCATAGCGCGGACATTTGTATAATCCTTATGCTCAACATGATGAAACTCTCCGTCCCACCATTCGTCAATATATCCGTCAAAATGAACATCTACTGCCGAAGACGGACGCTGTTCGAGCCATACTCCGCCGCCCGGAAGCCAGAAATCGGGCATTTCGGTCTGCCAGCCGTCAACAAGCTTCTGCCTGAAAATTCCGAGCTCGTAGCGGATGCAGTAGCCCATAGCGCTGTATCCGCCGGTTGCCAAAGCGTCCAAAAAGCAGGCGGCAAGTCTTCCGAGTCCGCCGTTTCCGAGTCCTGCGTCGGGTTCAAAATCATAAAGCTTTTCAAGCTTAACATTATATTTTTTAAGAGCCTGAGCCATAGCGTTTGTAAGGTCAAGATTGAAAAGATTGTTCTTAAGCGATCTTCCCATAAGAAATTCCATGCTAAGATAATAAACGGTTTTTGCTCCCTGCTCGTCGACCTTCTTTTTAAAGGCGGCTTTTCTGTCACTCATTATATCAAGCAGAACAAGAACACAAGCCTTGTAAAAGATATCGTCCGAAGCCTGATCGGGGGTTACTCCGAAATTGTGTGAAAGCTTAATTTCAAGCATTTCGGAAAGCTTTGCAGCTGTATAATTAGTCATATCTCCATCTCCCTAAATCAAGAATGTTTTTCCTATATATTGTTTACTATCTTATAATACATTATTCCGCGTAATTTTGCAAGTGTTTATTATAATATAATTTGTTCTCGATTTTAGATATTTTCTACAAATGAAAATCGTTTTAAAACATTTTTTAGAAAAATATTATGCAAAATCAACCAATATAAGCGGAATTTCAAAAACAGTTGAAGATTTTTTAAATTATGTTATAATAATTTTAAAGATAAAAAACGGACATGATGCAGAAAAAGGCGAACAAGATGCAGAATTCAAAAAATTTTTTAAACGGAATAAAGGACGGGCTTCCCGTATGTATCGGCTATCTTGCGGTAGCCTTTGCATTCGGAATTTCGGCGGTTTCTCAGGGGCTTACGGGTCTTCAGGCAACCCTGATTTCAATGACGAATGTTACCTCCGCCGGTCAGCTTGCCGCCGTGCCGATTATGGTTTCAAACGGGGCCTTTTATGAGCTTGCTTTAAGCCAGCTTATAATAAATTTAAGATATGCGCTTATGTCGGTCTCGCTTTCTCAGAGATTTGATAAGTCGGTTACAACCCTTGACAGGTTTGTTTTTTCGTTTGTCAATACCGATGAGGTGTTCGCGATAGGCGCTTCAAATCCGGAGCTTTTGAACCGAAAATATATGTATGGGCTGATTTTAACGCCCTATCTCGGCTGGAGCATCGGAACGGTTATAGGGGCGGTTGCGGGAAGCATACTGCCTCAGGTGCTTATAAATGCGCTTAATCTTGCAATTTATGGAATGTTTATAGCAATCGTCGTCCCTGCGGCACACGGAAATAAAAATATCCTTTTATGCGTTGCAATTTCTGTAGCTTTAAGCTGCTGCTTTAAATATATTCCGATTTTAAGTAAGGTACAAAGCGGCTTTGCTATAATTATCTGCGCTCTTGTTGCCGCGTGTGTAATGGCGGCGGCCGCACCGACAGGGGAGGAACAGCAAAATGAATTACAGTAAATTTTTCATTTATCTTTTGGTAATGGCAGGGGTAACCTATCTTGTAAGAATGCTCCCTATGGTGCTTTTAAAAAAGAAAATAACGAATAAATTCCTGCTGTCTGTTCTTTTTTATATGCCCTATGCGGTTCTTGCCTGTATGACAGTCCCGGGATTCCTGTATGCTACAGGCGATATCCGCTCCGCTGTTTGCGGATTTATCGTCGCATTTATTTTAGGCTGGAAAAAATCAAGCCTCATAGCTGTCGCGGCAGGCGCAAGCGGCGGAGCTTTGGTGTGCGAGCTTGTTATAAAGTATGTTATAAAATAAGTTGAAATAAATGTTATAAACCTTTTGAAAACCGCATAAATAAAGGAAAAGCCGTCCGCTATAAAACGAACGGCTTTTTGTGTAATAAATTTTATTTTTCACAAAGCTCGTTTGCTATGAGGTCGAGCTGAATTAAATTTTCTTCCTTTACAGCCGAAAGAATTTTTACGGCAGTTTCGGTAAAGGTAATGTTTTTGCATGCTTCTAATTTTTCGCGCATAAGCTTTGCGGCAACGGGCGCCCATGACCCGTTTTCTATAAACGCAACGGTTCTGTTCTGATAGTTTCTTTCTTTAAGTCCGTCAATAAACTGCTTCATAAAAGGAAACAGATCCGCATTATAGGTGGGGCAGGCAAGAACAAGCTTATTATATCTGAAAGCGTCTTCAACCGCTTCTGCCATATCGCACCTTGCAAGGTCGTTGACGGCAACCTTAGCACAGCCTTTTTCCTTTAGCTTTTCTGCAAGAAGCTCTGCGGCACGCTTTGTGTTCCCGTAAACCGAGCAATAGCAAATGCATACGCCGTCGGTTTCGGGCGTATAAGAGGACCATGTATTATAAAGACCTATGTAATAGCCTAAATTTTCGGTTAAAACAGGACCGTGAAGAGGGCAGATTTTTTCGATACTTAGAGCCGCGGCTTTTTTAAGCAGAGCCTGCACCTGAGCGCCGTATTTTCCGACAATTCCGAAATAATATCTTCTTGCCTCGCATGCCCAGTCCTCGTCGGTATCGTAAGCTCCGAATTTTCCGAAGCCGTCAGCAGAAAACAAAACTTTTTCTAAATTTTCGTATGTTACCATAACCTCCGGCCAGTGCACCATAGGCGCAAATATGAAATTAAGCGTGTGCGAGCCTAAGCTTAAAGTCTCGCCGTCTTTTACGGTTATTGCTTTTTCGGTTAAATCCACGCCGAAGAAGTTTTTTATCATATTAAGCGCTTTTATGTTAGCAACTACCTTGCTTTCGGGATATTCTTTTAAGAACTCCATAATGTTTGCCGAGTGGTCCGGCTCCATGTGCGAGACTATCAAAAAGTCGGGATTTCGCCCGTTTAATGCGGCTTTCAGGTTGTCTAACCATTCGTTTTTAAACTCCGCGTCAACAGTATCCATAACAGCGATTTTATCATCAATTATAACATAAGAGTTATACGCCATACCGTTCGGTACCTTATATTGACCCTCAAATAAATCAATTTTTCTGTCATTAACACCTATATACCTTATGCTGTTCGAAATATTCATATCCATTTTTTGTTACCTCCGATTTGTTCTTAATACAGTATACACTCAAATTTTTAAAAAATCAATAATAATTACTGATTTTTTAAAATAAAAATTAAAATGTATTCTTAAAATCAAAAAAATTGCTCTTTACGGATTAAGAATTTAATGCTATCATAAAGTGAAAGAAAGGAGCGGAAAAATGAATAAATTCGAAGAAATAAAAAACACCCTCGCTCCGTTTGAATGGGGAAAAAACAAATTCGGCGCAGTAAACTGCATCGGCACCGGCAATACATTTTATCCTTACAGCTTTACAAGGGAAAATTCAAAATCACTGCTTTTTGTGTATACGGTATCCGGCAAAGGATTTCTTGAATATAAGGGCAATTATAATATTTTAGAAGAGGGCGATGTTTTTTTTATAGATTGCAGGGAATTTCAGAAGTACGGGGCATATTCGGATAAATGGGATTTTCTATACACCCATCTTAATATCTGCGATGTAGTTATGCCTTATTATCTTTTGCTTACCGAAAACGGGAGCAGGACGGTATTTCATTATCCGTCCTTTGAAAAAGAGGTTTTTTTAAGGCTTAAAGGCTATATTTTTGACGCAAGCCTCGATTCCATGGCAAAAGCGTCGGTTTGTATCGTTAAATTTATTTTAAATCTTCTGCTTTTAAATAAGCCCGCTATCCCTGACAATATAAAAAGAACCGCAGGGTTTATAAGAGAACACTGCGGCGAAAGTATAAATGTTGAAAGGCTCGCTCAAAAAGCGAATTTGAGCAAATATTATTTTATAAGGTGCTTTAAAAGGTATTACGGCTCAACTCCGCATGAATATACAGTTCTTTGCAGACTTGAAAATGCGAAGAATTTGCTTGTGAATTCCGATACGGGAATTGAAGAAATATCCGAAATCTGCGGATTTTCTTCCGCCTCGGCTTTTTCAGTAAGCTTTAAAAACTCGGTAGGCTTAAGTCCTACCGAGTTCAGGAAACAATTTAAAATGCTTTGATTTCATAATTTTTCATAGGAATTTTACCCGTCAGTTCGCTTTCTCCGTAAATCGAGCTGACGGCTTCTTTTAAGCATTCCTCAAACGGATAAGTGTGAATGGCGGTATGAGCAAGCGGAAAGTATTCAGAAAGATAATGCGGAGTTCCGATTGCCATGACGATTGTTTTATCCTCGTCAAAGCGCTGAGCGGAATGAAGATTAACAAGCTCTCTTGAATACATCGGGAGAGCGGAGCTTGAAAAGGCGCAGTAAACGATTAAGTCATAATCCCTGTCGATTTCTCCTGCTTCAAAGTCCTCAAGATAAACATCCCACGACCTCTTTAAATCAACCTCGGCACCGTGCTTTTTAAATTCCTCCGCTAAGAAATCGGCAAGAGCGTCCGAGCGGTCTCTGGTATCTAAAAAGCATTCGACAGAGGTTACAATTCTAACCTTTTTGATTTTTTCTTTTTTAACGGGGATAAGATTAAGCGTGTTTTTGTAAAGCGTACCGCTTTTCTTTGAAAGAGTATTCTTTAAGCCGCCGGCAAAGGCAATTGCCGCCTCATAGCTTTCCGGCTCTGCTTTTATGCCGCATATTTTCTCTTTGAAATTCTGAATTCTTAAAATTGCGTCATCAAGTCGGGACATCGGAATTTCGCCGCTTTCAAGCGCTTTTTCGATAAGTATAGCCGTTTCCTCTCTCGGCCAGAGCATCATATCAAGACCTGCCTTAAAGGCTTCAACCTCTGCTTCTCTTCTGCCGAATTTGTATCTTACAAAGCCGCCCATATCCATAGCGTCCGTTATGGCGACTCCCTTAAAGCCTAATTCCTCCTTTAAAAGCCTCATTGCGTCAGCAGATAGAGATGCAGGCGGATAAACTCCGTTTTCTGAGTCGTTCTGAAAAGCCGGAACGCAGATATGGCCCACCATTACGGCCGACATTCCTGCCTCAAATGCTGCTTTATAAACCTTGCCGTAGGTATTAAGCCAAGCTTCTTTTGAAAGGTTATTTTTAGAGCAAACAATATGCTGATTTCTCGCGTCACAGCCGTCTCCGGGGAAATGCTTTCCTGTCGTCATAACGCCGTTTTTCTGAAAGCCTTTAATTTCCTCTGTAAGCAGACCGCACATATAATCGGGGTTGTTTGAAATGCTCCTTGTGCGGACAATTTCGTTAAACTTATTAAATACCATATCGCAGACGGGAGCAAATGCCCAGTTTACCCCGACGGTTTTGCACTGAACCGCTATGGCTTTTCCGTAATCATAAGCAAGCTTTTTATCGCCTGCCGAGCCTATAGCCATCGGAGGGGGCAATGCAACATAATCGTTTGAGAGAAATCCGGTTGCCTGCTCGGCGTCCGAAGCGACAAGCAGAGGAATTTTTGAATATTTTTGATATTCCGCGATTATTTCGGCAAATTTTTTTCTGTCTATGGATTTATCGTCTCTTAATTCATTACAGATAAAAATTCCGCCGACAGGATATTTCTCCATGAAATTTTTAATTGAGCCGTACTGCTTTATATGCTTTTTCGGGTTTGCCTTGACGACCATCATCTGGCAGACCTTTTCGTGAAGACTCAGGCTGTTAAGATTCATAACAATCTTCCTTTTCAGATATAATTTGCTTTTATAATAACATTTAATTTTAAAATGTATAACATATTTAATTGCTTAAGATTTTATAAAAATTGCTCTTTTTTGTAAATATGTTTGTATTTGTATTTTTTATATGATAAAATCGACTTGAAATCAGTATGACAGGAGAAGATTATGGCTGAAATTATTGAAAACGGAATTCATGCGATGAGCGAGGAAAAAGGGTATATTGTTCCCGATGATGAAGCTGTAAAGCAAAAGCTTGAATGGTTTAAGGATCAGAAATTAGGACTTATGATGCACTGGGCGCCTGCAAGCCAGCTCGGAATTGTCGAGTCATGGTCGGTTTGTGAAAAAGCGCCGTGGGATAAAGAGAAATATAATGACTGGGCGCAAAAGGAAATAAACTGGATAAAGGATCTTGATAAATTCCGCAAGGACCTTAAAGAAACAAACAAGACCTTTAATCCGATAAAATTTTCGCCTGAGCGCTGGGCAAGACTTGCGAAGGAATGCGGTTTTAAATATCTTCTTTTTACCACAAAGCACCATGACGGCTTTTGTATGTACGATTCTAAGTATTCCGATTATAAGATTACCTCGCCCGATTGTCCTTTTCATAAGAATGAAAATGCCGACATTGTAAAATCGCTTTATAATGCTTTTAGGAATGAGGGTCTCGGAATTTCGGTTTATTTTTCAAAGCCCGATTGGAACTGCGATTATTATTGGAGTCCGAAATTTAAAAATGAGTATTCCTGCAACGCGAATTATGACCCGTTAAAAGAGCCTGAGCTTTGGGAGAAATTTGTTGAGTATACCCATAATCAGATAAAGGAGCTTACTTCCGATTACGGCAAGGTAGATGTTTTATGGCTTGACGGCGGCTGTGTTTCTCCGAACATAAATAATCAGGACATTCATCTTGAAAAGCTTATCCCCGAAATCAGAAGTACAACTCAAAAGGGGCTTATAGTTGCCGACAGAACAGTAGGCGGCGAATATGAGAATATATTAACTCCCGAGCAGACGGTCCCCGAAAAGCCGATAAACGCGCCTTGGGAATCCTGTATTACCGTGGGCGGCGATTTTTCTTATCATTATGACTGCAATCTGCACCTTAAAAGCCCTGCGCAAATAATCCATACATTTTTGGATATAGTGTGCAAGGGCGGAAACCTCGCGCTTAATATCACTCCTCAGCCTGACGGCGAGCTGCCCGAGGGTATGCTGAATATTCTAAATGAATTCGGACTTTGGCTTAAAATAAACGGCGAGGGGATTTTCGGCTCAAGACCCTGCTATCCGTACAGCTTCAGAGATGTTAAATATACTGAAAAAGACGGTGCAATCTATGCCTTTGCGGTTTATAAAAAGAATTATCATCCTTTAAGACAGGTGGTATTAAAAACCGACAGAAAGCTTAAGGAGGTTATTTCTCTTCGGACCAAAGAAAAGCTTGATTTTAAGCAGGACGGCGAGTTTGTAATCGTTGACACAGCCGAACTTCCGCTGTATAATATGAAATACGCTGAGGGCTTTAAGCTTATATAAAATTTTAAAGGGGAAATAATATGTCAGGCTTATGCGGTGCGGACTGCTCAAAATGTCCGACAAAAGAAGCATGCAAGGGCTGCGGAAGTCCGTTCGGAGGCAAATGCTTTGTAAAGGATTATATTAAAAAAGGCGGTAAAGATAATTATTCTGCCTTTAAGCAAAAGCTTCTTGATGAAATAAACGCTCTTCTTGAATTTGAGGGGATTCCGAGGGCTCAGGAGCTTTTTGAGCTGAAAGGCGAGTATGTCAATCTTGCTTATCCGCTGCCCAATTCAAAAAAATGCGTTTTTTTAAATGACAGCGATATTTATCTCGGTACGCAGATAGAGTTCGCCGAAATGGGTACCTGCTACGGCGTAGTCGCAGGGCTCGGATTTATTCTTGTCTGCAGCTACGGGCTTGACGGCAGCGACCCTGAAATAGTAATTTATAAAAGAAGATAATTCACTAATTGTAATGTGATAAGACCCAATGAAACGGCAAGTCAAAATATAAGCCGCAGAAAACAAAGAAAGGCCTTAAACGAAATTTAATCAAAGTAACTCTTATACTCTATTTGTAGCTTGTCGTTCGGGAAAAGATAAGAATACAAATCTACAAAATAATCATCTGTCATACTTGCTATATAGTCTGTAACAAGCTGATTAGGTTCCGTTTTTTCGTATGGAATTTCTCTTTTATAATGTACTTTGTTTACAAAATCAATATTGTGTGTAAATATAGGAAAGGCTGAATTTTCGTTTATTAAATCCGAAAGCCGAAAGATTATCATTCTTTCGGTCTTTTTTAATTTGTTCTGAAATATTATCGAAAAGCGTTTCATAGTTAAGCATTATATTCACCCTGTCAAATTATAGCACATAATTTGACTGAAAGCAATTTTTATGTTAATATGATTATGTACCGAATATGTCGCAAACGAATATTGTATAATAACAAAAAAGGAGCAACGAAAATGGAAGGTCTTGAACCTAAAAAGCTTGCGCTTATAAGAATATGGCAGATACTTAAAGAATACAGCGATTATGATCATCCGCTGACTCAGGACGATATAGCCGCACATCTTGAAAATGACTACGGCATAATTATCGAACGCAAAGCGATAAGCCGAAACATATCGCTTTTAAGGGAAGCGGATATCGAAATTGAGTCACGCAGAGCGGGAAGCTATATTGACTGCCGTGAGTTTGAGGACAGCGAGCTTCGTATGCTTATAGACGGCATTTTAAGCAGCAAGCATATATCCGCCAAGCACTCCAAGGACCTGATAGAACGCTTATGCGGACTTTCTAATAAATACTTCAAGTCGCATATTAAAAATATTTATTCGGTAAATGATTGGAGCAAGACCGACAATCAGGCGCTTTTTTATAATATAGAGCTTATAGATACCGCAATAGAAAACGGCAGACAGCTAAGCTATGATTATAATAAATACGGAGTGGATAAAAAGCTTCACAAAAGCTCTTATCAAAAAGTAAGCCCCTATCAGATGATACTTCACAATCAGCGTTATTACCTTATGGCTTACAGCGAGTACTGGGGCAATATGGTTTTTCACCGTCTTGATCATATAACAAATATGAATATATCTGAAAACGCCGCCGTGCCTATACGCTCGGTCGCGGGCTATGAAAGCGGAATTGACTACAAGAGATTTTCTTCCGCAATGCCTTATATGTACAGCGACGAGCCGGAAAGAATTGAGCTTGTTGCCGACGCTTGCATAATAGACCAGATAATCGATTGGTTCGGTCGCGAAATACAAATTTCAAAGCGTGATGACGGTCGGGTAACAGTGACCGTTAAGGCAAGCCCTATTGCAATGGAGCATTGGGCAATGCAGTATATAAATTATGTGGAGATAACAAAACCCGAAAGCCTGAAAGTTAAAATTAAAAATTCTTTAGAAAACGCAATAAAAAAATATAAATAAGCTTTTAAAATCAGTCGCATTATTTGCGGCTGATTTTTTATGTCCTGATTTCGGTACATTAAAAACATTATTATAAAAACATAAGGAAAGGGTGAACAGAAATGGATGAAAATAAAAATCGCGTATGGGACGCATTAAGAATTTATTACGGTATTGCGGAAAACCTTGAATTTTCGGACGAAAACTGCACGCAGACAGTATATAACAATACTCTTTATATTTATACCGAAAGCATTCCGGTGATTTTTCCCACGGTGAAAACCGAAAGATATTCTAATGTGTATTTTGTTACGGGAAATCCCGAAGTTATTTCGTTTATAAGGCTTTCTGCCCCGCAATACGGATGCTTTTGTTATGCAAATAATTACAGACTCGGATATTTATATACAGTTGTTCCGCCTAATTATAAAAAACATAAAAAGCTTTATTAAAAAAAATATTCGGGCGTTAATGAGTTGTAAAACGAGGGGGCGAAAAAGTGATAATTAAAAGCATCAAAATAAATAATTATTGCGGCATTTCGCACCTTGTATGTAATTTTAAATCGGGAGTAAATATAATTGATAATGCAGATATATTAGGAGCGGTTTATAAGGTAATAAGCGGAAATTTTTCGGAAAGCCCTGACATAACGGCTGAAATAATACCCCACGCAAACCAACAAATAAATACAAGAGGTTCTCCTGACGAGGCGAAAAGCTTTAATATTTTTGATTTTTCGGATTCTGCCGTATATTCCGAATATTTTAATCTATATAAATACATTGACGATAAGCGCACAAATAAGCCATCGGTAAAAATCGGCGGGATTGCCGCAACGCATTTTTTCAGACATCGGCTTAATAAATATATAAAGAGCTTTAAACCATTTACTTATACGGGGAAAAACAGATACAAGGTCATTCTACAGTCTGACGGAAAATTCAGTGCCGTCAATGCCGAAAATCAACCCTTAGAAATGAATAATAAAAATGAGAAGGCTTTTTTTGAGCTTATATGCTTTATAAAATTGCGCGAATTTTGGAGCGATACCGAAAAAACAGTTAATATGAATTATGAAAAAAGACCCCTTATTATTTCGGGAATACCAAAAAGTTACTGCAATCGACTTAAGGAAAGCAAACTTTTAGATAAAGAAGAACAGGTATTTATTTCAAGTATTTAGTTTGAAGTACCAAAAACGGTACATAACATTTCATATAATACATATAGCGAAAGCAAAACAAAACTCTGTTTATGGGAGGAATCAATATGTCATTTATAAGAGCGATTAAAAAACATTTTCAAGAGCTTAAATACCGCCGGCAACGAGCAAAGAGAGGCTGGAGCGTCAAGGATACTTGGAGCATAGATTACTGGTTTTTGGAGGTTATGCCCCAAATGCTTGAATACTTAAAGGAGCACCATATGGGATTTCCCGGCGAGATTCAAAAAGAATATGTCGAGGCACACAGCGGCGAGCTTAATATGACTTACGAGGAATACTGCTCTTGGCCTGCCGACGAAAACTCCGAAGGCTATAGGCTGCGTGAAAAAACAGACGAGATTTGCAATAATCTCTGGAATGAAATTCTTGACCGAATGATATTTCTTTTAAGAGAGGCTTCTGAAGAAACCTGTTCCGTCAAAAACCCTTACGAAGAGGAAGACCGAAAAAATTACAATGAATTTACGAAGAAATACGGGATTTTGGGCGAAAAGCTTTTAAAGCCTGAGGATATTTATCCTAACGGGGCAAAAAGGCTTTATTCACCGAGAGACATTCCCGAATATAAAGAAACATCCGAGCTTTATTTAAAAGAATCCATAAAGCTCGATGAATATAGAGACCGCTGCAAGACCGAAGCCATAAACCTGTTTAACAGGTGGTTTTGGAATTTGTGGGATTAAAAATCTACGGAGGAAATAAATATGAGCGCATTTGACAGAATAATCGGATACCAAACAATCAAAGAAGAGCTTTTGCAGATCTGCGATATGATTCACAACAGAGAAATCTACGAAAATCTCGGCGCAAAGCTGCCGCAGGGAATTTTGCTTTACGGCGACCCCGGGCTTGGAAAAAGCCTTATGGCAAAAAGCTTTATTACAGAAAGCGGACTGCCGGCATATATTGTCCGCCGTGATAAGGGCAGTGATGATTTTATCGGGAAAATTACCGAAACCTTTGAAAAAGCCAAAGAAAACGCTCCGGCAATAGTATTGCTTGACGATATGGATAAATTCGCAAACGAGGACGACCGCCATATAGATGCCGAAGAATATGTTGCGGTGCAGGCAGGTATCGACGAGGTTAAGGGCTGCAATGTTTTTGTGTTTGCAACCGTAAACGAAATTCGAAAGCTCCCCCGTTCGCTTATCCGTTCGGGCAGATTTGACCGCAAAATAGAGGTAAACTCACCCACCGACAGAGACGCAGAGGAAATTATAAAATATTATCTCGGTCAAAAAAAGGTTTCGGATAATGTAAATATGAACGACCTTGTTAAAATGGTAAGCTATGGCTCCTGTGCCGAGCTTGAAACAATTCTTAACGAGGCGGCAATCGGAGCGGCTTATGCAAGAAAAGAAAAAATAGAAATGGATGACCTTGTAAAATCCGTTCTGCGTATGCAGTATGACGCACCCGATAATTTCACAAAAAAATCAAGCGACGCATTAAAAGAAATTGCGCTGCACGAGGCAGGCCACCTTGTAGTATCCGAGGTTTTAACTCCCGGCAGCGTGGGACTGGCCTCGCTCAGAACTGCCGGCAGAGACTCAACAGGCGGATTTATCCACCGCTGTCTCCCAGTAAGAAGAAGAGCTCATCATATCCTTATCTCGCTTGCTGGGAAAGCGGCGGTAGAGCTTTATTATTCGGGAACCTGTGCCAGCGGATGCCACGGCGATATTGCAAAAGCGGCTTCAAATATACGAGATGCCATATCCGAAAACGGCACCTGCGGTTTCGGCATGATAGATGTTGCTAACCACCGTTTCCCCGAAAGCTCAGAAAGCTTTAATTCAAGAAACGAATCGGTTGTTCATGCCGAGCTTGAACGATATATGTTTAAGGCGCGCGAGATACTTATTAAAAATCGGGACTTCCTTGAAAAGGCGGCTCAAATGCTCAGCGAAAAGGAAACGCTTCTTTATTCTGATATAAAAATGCTGCGCGAAAGTATCAAAATCACTGAAGTTGTTTTATAATTCATATTTTAATAAACCGAAAGCAACTGCTTTCGGTTTATTTATTCAGACACCCGTACAAGCTCCTGCCATACCTTAACCATAGCAAAAGTATCAAGTTCGCAGTATTTAAGCAGATTGTGCCGTGCGGTCTTTTGCTCCTCTATCGGCATATCCTTTATTTTCGGGAAAACCGTCATAGCCTCGCCGCCGTTATGTACTCCGTCAAGATTATGGTAATCAAGCGACGGGTCATTCGGAAATATCGCGGGCAACACGCTTTTAATGGAAAAGCTACCGCCCATTGCGCGGTTGTAATAATAGCCCGACTGAAAAGGCGTCAGCAGATCCTTTATATTCGAGCATATATTTAAAAGGTGCTCCGCCAAATCGGGGAAGGTCTCCGCCAGCTCCTTAATTCTTCCGCACTCAAAGCCTTTATTGTAGGCGGTAACACAGACGTTCATAGGAATGTCCCTGCAAAGGCTTTCGGTTATTGCGCGTCGCGGGTCGGTGCCTGATTCCGCCAAAAACTCCTTATGCAAAAGCTCTCCGCCCTCTTTTTCAATATAGTGCAGAGAATACTGAAATGGTATTTGGGCATAGGGCTTTGTTCCTATAAATTGCGGTATAACAGGCTGTATTGTTTCAAAGTCAAGAAAATAAAGCGGATATGAAAGCGTGCTCAAAAAGTCCCGTATACCGTCCTTGTCTATATATGTCCCTTGGTCGGAAATTGCAAACAGCATTTGGCGCAGCTGTTTTGCATTGGTAATATCGGCGCCGTAAAATAAATCTTTAAAATCGGCAAGCCCCTTTTTGTAATATTCGATTTTTTTATCAAAATGAAGTCTATATAAATTAAAAACAGATGGCTTCGGCAAATTCCGAGAGCAATAGCTCCAGAACGCACAGGTATACGGTCTGTCGCAGCAAACGGATAAATCAATATCGGGCTCTTTTTCCGATTTTAAAATTCTTTCGGCTATCGACAGATTAGCCGCTATATTTTTTTCTTCTACGGCGACAGAATCGGCAATATCGTGAATTCCGAAAAGCTCATCTAAATTAAGAACGCCGTCAAAAACATATTGATTGTTAAGGCATATAAGATATGTGCCGATGACATTAATACCGCAGCCTTCAAGCACATATTTCTGATAAGCAACATCGGCGGCGTATACCGCTTTATCGTATTTTGTGGAGCTTTTAACCTCGTATATTGCAAAGCCGCCGTTTTCTTTTTTCAGTATATCAACTGCACAGTAAAGTCCGTTATAATCGAATGAGGCTTCGCAGATAACAGGCGTGCCTTTTTCGATTTCCGCCTTTGTGTTTTCAATCATTTGCTTTATATCGATTTTATCGCCGTCAAAAGCCGTGACCTCGGTATAATCGCCGAAAAGCCCCATCGCAAGGTCGCCGACCTCATTACCGGCGTCCATCCTTGCTGCAACCTGAGGATCAACCTTGATTTCCTCAGGCTTATATTTTTTAAGCCATGCAATTTTCGGGCATTGCCACAGTCCGCAGTATTTTGATTTTGACAGATAAACCATATCCCGTCCTCCGCTTACATTTAATAATATAATTTTACAGTATTTTACCGTTTTTTTCAATACACTATAATTCAGCGCACCGAAAACGGTACATTTTGATTTCAGATTTCTTATTTAGTTGCTTTTTTAAAATCCATATGATACAATTCTTTCACTTTCAAAAAACAGCTCTCAAAAAAATCCATGTACCGCGTGTGGGACATCACAAATATTATAATTAAAGCTATAAACGATAAGGAGCCTTGAGTATGACAAATGAAAACGAAACGCAAACTTTATCCTTTGAATCCGACATCACTCCATTAGATTACATTTATTTGATGTTTGACAGAACAGACGGGGACGGCGTGCTTTATATACCCGAATTTCCTAACGAGCTGTCGCTTTGTGAAGAAAAATACAGCTACCGCTGCAAAATGAATTGGACGATGGAAGACCGCAATTCGGTTTGCTCGGAATTTAAAAAGCTTTATTCCGATCTTAAAAAAATTGCCGAAAAATATGAAGAATTGGACGGGAGTGAAGAGACGGCTCAAAAGGTGTTTTGCGAAGAAAACGGAAACGCACGGCTTTTTAATGTTTGGCAGATTTTTGTAAAAACTTTAAATTCCGAAGATTTAAAGTTTAACACCGTTCACGATATATCCGATCGTCTTGATACGGCGGATTATCTTAAAGAGCTTTCCGGAAAATTTACAAAGGGCACAGAATTATCAAAAGCCGAAAAGGATTTTTTCAGAGAGTACATGGATGTTTCCGTAACCAAAGACGAAAAGAGAATTTATGATTCATATTGCCAATCGCTTATTAAGGAAGCAGAAAAGCGGGTGGGAAGTAATATATGCGCTTATCAATATGTTATTAGGGCGACACGGCTTTGCAGGCTGTTAAGCCTTAATGCTCCCGAAATTATTATAAAAAACGAAGCCCGTTTATTAGCGGCAGCTATGGTGCTGCATAAATATTGCACTTCAAAAGAAACCGTTGATAATACCTATCGGCTCCAAATTGAAAGGTATGAGCTTATGAGCGATGAGGAGCTTGACAATCTTTTCAGACCTAAAAAAACAAATTCAAGAAAAAGTATGGCTCCGCTCTTTGTATATTTAATTTTAAAGGAGCATTCAAGCAGTGAAAAGCATCTGCGTCAGCAGGATATTTTAAAAATACTTGAAGGCTACCCTTACGAGGTGCCGCTTGAAAGAAAAGCGCTCAGCAGAATTATACATAATATAACCGATTCCCAATTATCGGTTTTCAGTGATAAAACGGGGACATGGCTTGAACAGGAGGTGAAATAATATGCAAATAATCAAGGTTCATGACTGGACCGGAAAAATAATCGGCTTTATTGAGCTTGATACCTCAACCGGAAACAAGCAAATAAAGGATTTTTCCGGCAAGATAAAAGGTAAATATAATGCAAGTCTTGATGTTACCACTGATTTTTACGGCAGGCAAATAGCAAAAGGCGATCAGCTTATGATGACGCTTAATATGTAGAGGAGGAAAAATAATATGTTCAGTGTACCGAAAATCAATAAATGCTGCGCCACCTGTGAATATTGGGAAGGGCCAAGAGAAAAAACCTGTTCCGGCGTAAACACCGCTTCTACTATGTCAATCGGGAAATGTACTCAGGGTGTTCCAAGCTTATATACATCGGGACATTATGCTCATACGGGAAAATACTGTAATAAATTTAATAGGTGGAGTGAACTCTAAATGGGAAAATTCAGTTTCGGAATAGATTTCTTGGACAAAGCAATTTATGATATTAAAGAAAATGTAAAAAAAGGATTGGATTTTTGCGGTTTGGTTACAGAAGTGCCGCAGAACAACAGTAATTTTGCACCGCCGGTGAAAGCGGCTTCTCCTTCTGACAGCGAAGAAATCAAGACGGCTGCAAAGACGCCCGAAAAAGAACCCGAGCCCGCGTGTCCGTTAGGCGATTGCTGTGATTACGATAATACTCTTTATTGCACATGTAAAAAAACAGATACTTGCCCTAAGGGTCTTAAAAAGCAATACCGCTTTAAATCCTACGGCGAAGGAGTCAGACAAACAGATGACCTGCAATTATTTGATTTTTTAAAGAGGTATTCGGATATACATAATAATAATTCGATGGGTATAGAAAAAATGGTCAATGAAACCCATAAAGTAATCACTGAATATTTTGAAGCATTTTTCCCTAATTTAAAAAATATATATCCTGTAATAAGGCCAAACATTTATTACGGTTTTCAAAGTATGGACTTTTATAGCAATGAATTTATGGCTTTCCTCCGCGAAATGAACGATAAATATACGCCGTCACAAAAGGCTTACGAAAATGTTGAATTCCTTTATGAAGAATACCGCTCTTGGTCTATAAGCGACGAAGAATTTTTAAAGGTTTTGAAAAGTCCTTCTGTACTTCTCAGAGATCCTTCTCTTTTTGAAAGAGATGCCGAGGATTTCCAATATTCGCTTTTTGTTTTAAAAGTGTTTTCCAGCAAAAAGAAATTGTCAGAGTATTATTATGATGTGACGGATTTAAGCACAGATATGTTTTTTGACGAAAACGGAAAATTAAAGCCTGCCGGTATAGGCGGTCCCGAAATCGGCGAGAGCGAGGACGGAATATGGGCTATAATCGATACTATGCAAAAAGAAGGAAGAGAAATATTAGAAGAAGACGATGATGAATAGATTATCTGCAATTACTAAAGCAACAAAATATAAAAAAGAAAAAGGCGGAAAATAAAATGGCAAAATATGCATTAACAATGGAAATCAACACCAATCCGGATAACGGTTTCTGGTGGGAGGTAGATGACAACATAAAGCTATTACAGGTGTTTGACTCATTTGAAGAAGCAAAAGCCGAAATGCGTAAAACAGTTACACGAGTTATTAAAAATTGTGATTTTTTCCCTATAAAAAACGAACAATTTATAGCTGATGAAAGCCCTGAATATACAGAAAATGAGAATGCTAAAAAAATAGGAGAAATAATTGGAAAAACAGTCAATGATCCCGACTATTTCTGCGAAGATCCTAATTATATCCGTGATACACCCCTTTTTGACCAATGGTATGCGTTTGTCAGCCGAGATGACTTAATTCGCTCTGACTATTTCGGAAAAAGCCTCATAATGAACATTCATAATATGACAGACGAACAGAAAACTTATTATTTTAAATATGTTGATACGGATGATTACGGCAAGATAGTTAACGGTATTGTAATCTGTCTTTTAAGTGACGCGGTGAAAGATAATAAATACTGATTTCGCACAATAAAGAAGAAACGGGAATATTATCACAAAAATTCAAAATGCTAATTTGCATAAAAACCTGCTTTTTTACAAGGCAGGTTTTTTATATCCCATTTTCGGTACATACTGTTTCATATAATAGTATCAGAAAGAAAAAAGGAGGGGTTAAAATGAAATATACATCTGCACAGGCAAACAAACTGCTTAAAAAGCTTAATGACGAATACGATTTACTTCTTGCGGAGGAAGCGGAAAGCAGCACCTTTCTTGCCGCTATGGGCGAGGATCCCGAAAGCGTGCGGCCGGAATACGATTATACAAAAACGCAAAAAGCATTGGAAGAACTCGGAAACAGAATAATCAAATTAAAGCACGCGATAAACCTCTTTAATACATCGCACACTCTGCCCGGTTTTGAACTTACGGTTGACGAGGCGCTTGTATATATTCCTCAGCTTTCAAAAAAGGTCAAAAAGCTTGCCGAAATGAAAGCAAGACTGCCGAAATCAAGAGAAAATCAGGAATATTACAGCAGAACAAGCATTATAGATTACAGATATATAAATTACGACAGAAAGACGGTAAAGGAAGACTATGACAGGGCGTTTGACAAATTATCGGCACTGCAAACAGCGCTTGATACGCTGAATAACAGCGTTACCCTTGAAATAGATTTGTAAAAGCTTTTCCGTTGCAGAGCGTACAGCATAAAAGGAAGATAGCAGGTTCTGGTTTAAGTTTTAAGTTTTTTGAATTTGTTATAAAATTTCCGTTATAAAAAACTGTTTAATGTGAATTTATGGTTTTTTAACGCTAACTCTGCATAAAAACCTTACTCATTGCGGCGGAGGTTCGGTTTCAAGCCGCAAATTTCCGAAACGGAAGTGACAGTATGATTAAAATATGGCTTGACGATATAAGACCCGCACCGAACGGATATTTTCACTGCCGCAGCGTGAATGAGGCAAAACTGAAAATCATTCATTGCGAAGCGGAAAAAAGCGAAATTGAAGAAATAAACTGCGACCACGATTTAGGAGATTATGCCGCAGACGGCGGCGGCGGAATAAAGCTTATCGATTGGCTTGCCGAAAGAAAAACCTTTTATCCTATCAGACTGCACACCCAAAATCCCGTAGGCAGAGAAAATATGCAGCGTGAAATCAACCGATATTGGAGGAAAACAAATGATTGAAATAGCAGGAAAATATAATACCGCTTTAGTTTATACCGATAATTTAGAGCCCTCGGCCGCAGGTCAGATAAAGGCTTTTTGCGATATGGAGTATTCGTCGGACAGCAAGATCCGCATTATGCCTGATGTTCATGCAGGCAAAGGCTGTACCATAGGCACCACTATGACGGTGACCGACAAGATTGTACCAAATATAGTAGGTGTGGATATAGGGTGCGGTATGCTGACGGTGAAATTAAAGGAAAAGCGGCTTGAACTGCCGAAGCTTGACAGCTTTATAAGAAAAAATATTCCGTTCGGGCGGAATGTCCGTGAGCGTGCGCACCGCAGTCACGGCAGAATTGATATATACGAGCTTGAATGTGTTAAAAAGATAGATACGCGCCGTGCAAAGGAAAGCGTAGGCACACTTGGCGGCGGAAATCATTTTATTGAAATTGATACCGACGGCGATAGCCTTTACCTTGTTATACACACAGGCAGCCGAAATTTAGGGCTCAGGGTAGCAGAATACTATCAGAAAACAGCATATACCGCCTGCGGCGGCAGAAAGCAGAGCGAAATACCGTATGAGCTTGCCTTTTTAGAGGGGGACGCTATGCAAAGCTATCTTCACGATATGGCACTTATGCAGCGATTTGCCGCACTTAACCGCACCGTGATAAAGGAAGTAATTATTGACGGACTAAAGCTTCACGAGGAAGAAAGCTTTGAAACAATTCATAATTATATAGATACCGACAATATGATACTCCGCAAGGGTGCGGTATCGGCAAGCAAGGGCGAGCAGTTGCTTATCCCTATGAATATGCGTGACGGCAGCTTGCTTTGCACGGGTCTTGGCAACAGCGATTGGAACTGCTCCGCACCGCACGGCGCCGGCAGACTGATGAACCGCAAAGACGCTGAGCAAAGCTTTACGCTTTCGCAGTTCAAAAAGTCGATGGAGGGCATTTTTACAACCAGCGTATCAAAGGACACGATTGACGAATCACCGTTTGTATATAAGCCCATGGAGGAAATATTAAAAAACATTTCGGACACCGTAAAGGTCGATAAAATTTTAAAGCCCATATATAATTTCAAAGCAAGCGAGCATGGAGGTAAACAAACGAAATAATGTTTAAATTTAAGTTGGGAGAGCTAAATAAAGCAGTTGGCGGAGGGCTAGAAAAGGGACAGCTTTGTGTAATAATGGGCAGACCCGGTTCGGGATTAAATACAATTGCGAATTCGGTTGTTTGCAGTAATGACTTTAACACAGCCGATTTAATTTTTGAAGAATTGTCTGAAAACAATTTTAATATCACAAAATATAAAAGTGAAAATTGCTGCGAGACTTCTTAAGATATTG
>DBKZ01000048.1 GCA_002297415.1 Ruminococcaceae bacterium UBA737 | reverse complement strand
TTTTTGAAAGCGAGGACGGGGACGCCTTTAATAAATTCGCGTTAACAGGGGCAAGCGCAAATGCTTATACCTCTTTTGACAGAACCTGCTATCTGTTTTCATGCAGTGACAAATTCTATGAAAATTTAGGAATTCTGCTCGATTTCGTTCAGTCTCCTTATTTTACCGAAAAGACGGTATCAAAAGAGCAGGGAATAATCTNNNGCTCAGGAAATCAAGATGTATGACGACAGCCCTGGGTGGCGAGTAATGTTCAACATGCTTAAAACCATGTTTAAAGACCACCCCGTAAGCATAGATATCGCAGGAACGGTCGAGTCAATAAGGGAAATTGACGCAGGTCTGCTTTATAAGTGCTATGAAACCTTTTATAATCCTTCGAATATGTTTATCTGCATTGCGGGAAATGTTGATACAAATTCCGTTTTAAAGCAGATTGAAGAGGGAATTAAGCCGTCCTTGCCGTCTGTTATAGAGCGCGGAGAATTCACCGATTCAAAAAAGGTTGATAAGCATTTTGTATCTTGCGAGCTTTCGGTTTCGGTACCGATGTTCTGCGTCGGCTTTAAGCAGTCGATAACAAGCGCTTTTCAGAGCTTAAAGACAAAGGTCTGCGCTTCCTTATTGCTTGAAATCATCTGCGGAGATTCCTCTCCTCTTTATGCACGCCTTGTAAGAGCGGGACTTATAAACGATGAGTTTTCAAGCGAATATTTCACGGGTAACGGCTATGCCGCTATGATTTTTGAGGGCGAGTCCTCAGACCCGAAAAGGGTAAGCGAAGAAATCAAGGGCGAGATAAACAGAATTAAGTCGGTCGGCATTGATAAAAAGCTTTTTGCCGCCGTTAAGGCCGCGACCTACGGCGACTCTGTAAGAGCCTTCGGCAGCACCGAGGGAATTGTTATGCAACTTGTAAACAGCGCCGTATGCGGATATAATGCGTTTGACGAGGTAAAGTATATAAAATCCGTAACCGCCGAGGACCTTATGAGGGTTTTGAATGAATTTGATGTTCAAAACCGCGTGATTTCTGTAGTTGAGCCTATCGGAGGAGCAGTAAATGACTTATAATGTAACAATTTTCGGAATACATTTAAAGCTTAATCCAATAGCCTTTACATTGCCTATAGGTAAAAACGGCTGGGATATTTATTGGTACGGAATAATAATCGCAACAGGCTTTTTGCTTGCGATTATTTATGCTTATAAAAATGCGAAAAGATTTAATATAAATCTTGACAGAATGCTTGATGTTATTCTCGTTACCACGCCTGTCGCAATTCTGTGCGCCAGAGCCTATTATCTTATTTTCGACGGTGAAAAGCTAAGCGGAATAGGCGAGTTTTTCGGCGTCGGCAGTCCGAACGGATTTACCGGTCTTGCGATTTACGGCGGAGTTATCGGCGCTTTCGGGTGCGGACTTCTTATGTGTAAGCTAAGAAAAATAAAGGTCCTCGATATGTTCGACCTTGCCTCAATCGGATTTCTGATAGGACAGGGAATAGGCCGCTGGGGAAACTTTATGAATCAGGAGGCGTTCGGCGGTCCTACCGGCAGCAGCTTTTTCGGAATGACGAGCGAAAATGTCGTAAGCGATTTTGCCGCAAAGGGCTATGACCCGACCGCGCTTGCTCACCCTTGCTTTTTGTATGAATCAATCTGGTGCATAGCAGGATTTTTCGTGCTGAATTATTTTTCTAAGAAAAGAAAATTTTCGGGAGAAATTATTCTGATGTACTGCGTTTGGTACGGATTCGGCAGAGGAATTATAGAGCTTCTGCGTACGGACAGCCTTATGATAGGTCCTTTTAAGGTATCATGCCTGCTTTCTTTTGCAATTTGCATTGCCGCCGCGGCAGTTTTGATTTTAAAGCGGAAAAAAGAAAAATCCGATTTGAATGACAAAACCTATGAAAGCGTATTTTCCGCTGATAATGCGGCTTCAGCAGTTGAAGATACCGAAAATATAACAAAAGATATAACAGAATTAGAAACCGATATAATAACCGAAAAGGATGATTTGAATGACGAAAATTCTTGACGGAAAGGCGGTATCCGCCGCCGTAAAGGAAAATATAAAAGCCAAGGTCGGCGCATTAAAGGAAAAAGGCGTGGAAGTTAGCCTTGCGGTTGTGCTTGTAGGAAATGATCCTGCTTCAAAAATTTATGTGGCGAATAAGAAAAAGGCATGCGAGGCGACGGGTATTCGCTCGCTCGAATATATTTTGGATGAAAATACGAGCGAGGAAGAGCTTGTTGCTTTAATAAAAAAGCTTAATGCCGATAAATCCGTTAACGGAATTTTATGTCAGCTGCCGCTTCCTAAAGGGCTTGACGAAAAGAAAATCATAAATACTGTTTCGCCCGAAAAGGATGTTGACGCGTTTCACCCCGTAAATGTCGGAAAAATAATGATAGGTGATTTTGATTTTGTTCCCTGCACTCCTGCGGGAATAATGGAAATTCTTAAATTTTATGATATTTCGCCCGAGTGCAAAAGCTGTACCGTTATCGGCAGGTCAAATATAGTCGGCAAGCCTATGGCTATGCTTATGCTGCATAAAAACGCAACCGTGACGGTATGCCACTCGAAAACTAAAAATCTTAAAGAAATATGTAAATCCTCCGATATACTTATAAGCGCCGTAGGTAAAGCAGGCTTTGTTACTGCCGATATGGTAAAGGACGGTGCGGTGGTAATAGATGTCGGAATGAACAGGGAAAACGGCAGGCTTTGCGGCGATGTCGCTTTCGATGAGGTGAAAGAAAAAACCTCTTACATAACTCCGGTCCCGGGGGGAGTAGGTCCGATGACAATTGCAATGCTTTTAAAAAATACCGTTACGGCGGCAAAAAAACAAAACGGAATAATTTAATATTTACGAAGGTGCAAGTTTGAAACAAAATGAGTA
>DBKZ01000055.1:15034-26816 GCA_002297415.1 Ruminococcaceae bacterium UBA737 | reverse complement strand
ACTATGCCTATATCGGTCGCAGACAGAAGAAACGCGATTTCCGCCGTCTTTGGATTACCCGTATATCGGCTGCCGCTAAGCTTAACGGTATGAATTATTCTACTTTTATGAACGGTCTTAATAAGGCTAAGGTAGATATCAACCGTAAAATGCTCGCTGATATCGCTGTAAACGATCCTGCAGGATTTGCAACACTCGTTAAAACAGCTGAAAAAGCGCTTTCAAAATAATTTTTATCGCCCGATAAGCTTGCTTTCGGGCGAATTTTGATTTTTTTGAGAGGATTGATTTTATGAATTACGATATTATAACCGCAAAATCCAATCCTGCGGCAAAGCTGATTTCCGCCTTGCAAAGCTCCTCTAAGGAGAGAAAAAAGCATAATCAGTTTGTGCTAGAGGGTCTTAGACTTTGTGATGACGCATATTTAAACGGAATAAAATTCAATATGCTTGTTTTAACTCAAGGTATGCTTGAAAAGCATTCTGAGAATATAAAAAAATATATTGAAAACGCAAGCCGAGTTTATATTTTTTCCGAGGAACTGTTTTTAAAAATTTCGGATACTAAATCTCCGCAGGGCATAATTGCCGTAGCCGATTATCCGAAAGAAAGGGAATTTACAGACAAATTCGGAAAATATATTGCGCTTGAAAATATTCAGGATCCGTCAAATTTAGGAGCGATTGCAAGAACCGCAGAAGCCTTAGGGGCTTCGGGAATGATAGTATGCGGTGGATGCGATCCTTTTTCTCCTAAGGTGCTTCGTTCTTCAATGGGAACGGTTTTAAGGCTTCCCTTGTTTTTGACAGACGATGTTACGGAGTTTATAAAAAAACACGGACTCAGAGCTTTCGCGGCTGTTCCCGATAAAACGGCAGAGCCGATAAACAAAACTTCCTTTAAAAGCGGAGATACGATTCTAATAGGAAATGAGGCAAACGGACTGTCTGAAAATGCAATAAATTTTGCTTATAAAAAAATAACTGTACCGATGAAAGGCAGGGCAGAATCCCTTAATGCCGCGGCGGCAGCTGCAATCGCATTATGGGAATTGGTAAAATAGTTATGTTGGATTACAACTACAAAGACGATAAATTTTATATTCTTCGCAATCTTTTGAGAGTGCAGAGAGCTTTCGGCATAGGTACCGCAAAAGCTTACGAAGCATATAAAACCCTAAAAGAGCGGGATATAATTCATTGCGACGCTTATACTGTCTATAAAATGCTTCCCGAAAAATTCGCCAAGCCGTTTTATAATGTTAAAAGGGAATATAACGACCGAATAATGAATATGTGCTCGGCTAACAGAATAAATATTGTGTGTATTGAGGATGAAGAATATCCGAAAAGATTAAAGGAGCTGTATTCACCGCCGCTTTTGCTTTATTATAAGGGCAACTTACCTGATATTGACAAGCTTCCGGCACTTTGCATTGTAGGTCCGAGAAAGGTTACAGAGTTCGGCGCAAAATCCGCATACTCTTTAGCTTTCAGATTAGCCAGAGCAGGTTTTCCGATTATAAGTGGCGCGGCTGTCGGCAGTGATTATTATGCTCACCGCGGAGCCTTGGACGCAGGCGGATTTACAATCGGCGTTTTAGGCTGCGGACTTTTATATGATTATCTTCCGCAAAATGCTCAGCTTAGAAAAGAAATTTCCGAAAAGGGCTGTTTAATCAGCGAATATCCACCGTTTTGCCAACCGGGTAAATTTACTTTTCCGGTTAGAAACAGAATAATGGCGGCGCTCAGCGTAGGCGTTGCGGTAACAGAGGCGGGCGAGAGCTCGGGAGCGCTGAATACCGCACATCAGGCGGCAGACCTTAATAAGGATGTTTTCGTAGTTCCGGGAAATCCCACGCTTGAACAGTATAAAGGCTCAAATAAGCTTTTAAGAGAGGGCGCACTGCCGCTTATTGATACTTCCGATATTTTTAATTGTTATCTTGCGGAGTATGCCGATAAATTCAATGTTGAAAAAGGTTTCTCAAAATCCGAGTTGGCACCTAAATTTGTTTATCCTGCGCCTAACAGCAGAATAAAAAGAACCTCTCCCGCAAAAACTCATGACCCCTATGATTTTTCCGATAAAAAGGAAGATATCAAGCTTTCTGATATTTTTGAAAAAAAGTCTGTTAAAAGTCTTTCAAAAGAAGCTCAGATAGTGTATAATTATATAGATAAGCGAAAATTTTCAGCGGACGATATTCTGGGCTCCGGACTGTCCGATGATGAAATTCTTTCCGCTTTAACTGAGCTTGAAATGGAAAAACTCATAAAGGCGCTCCCAGGAGGCTTTTATGAATTATCAGATAAGGAGATCGTTTAATGTCTAAATTGGTTATAGTTGAGTCGCCTACAAAGGTTAAAAGCATAAAAAAATATTTGGGATCCGGGTATGAAGTAATGGCTTCTATGGGCCATATCAGAGATTTGCCGAAATCTAAGCTCGGAGTTGATGTTGAGCACAATTTCAAGCTGCAATATATAAATATGCCTGACAAGAAGGATGTTATAAAAAAGCTTCAGGAAGCGGCAAAGGAAAGCGACGGAGTAATTCTCGCGACCGACCCTGACCGCGAGGGAGAAGCAATTTCTTGGCATCTTGCGCATATTTTAGCGCTTGATCTTAATGATGAAAACAGAGTTTCATTCAATGAGATTACTCAGAGCGGAGTTAAAAAAGGAATTTCTAATCCGCACAAAATCGATCTTGACCTTGTTGACGCTCAGCAGGCAAGAAGAGTTGTTGACAGAATAGTGGGTTATAAATTAAGTCCGTTTTTGTGGAAAAAGGTTAAAAGCGGACTTTCAGCAGGAAGAGTTCAGACCGTTGCATTAAGGCTTATAGTTGAGCGCGAGCGCGAAATTGAAAAGTTCAACAGCGAGGAATACTGGACTATCGACGCAAAGCTTTTAAGCTCCAGAAAAACCTTCGAGGCTAAGCTTTACGGCACTGCGGACTGCAAAAAAATCGACGAAATAAAGAACGAAGAAGCCGCGAATAGAATCGTTGAGAATTTAAAGGACTGCGAGTATGTTGTATCCTCTATAAAAAAGGGAACAAGAAACAAACAGCCTGCTCCTCCTTTTATCACCTCAACTCTCCAGCAGGAGGCTTCAAGAAAGCTTGGGTTTACAGGTCAAAGAACCATGAAGGTTGCTCAGCAGCTTTATGAAGGCGTGGATATTGAGGGAATAGGCGCAACCGGTCTTATAACCTATATGAGAACCGATTCGTTAAGAATTTCCGAAGAGGCGAGAGCCGCGGCAAACGGTTATATAACAAAAACCTTCGGCGAGGATTATCTCCCTGCAAAGCCGCGCTATTTTAAAACTAAAAGCGGCGCTCAGGACGCGCACGAAGCTATTAGACCTACCGTTATTGACTTAGAGCCCGATAAAATCAAGGCTTCATTAACGGCTGAGCAGTATAAGCTTTATAAGCTTATTTGGTCAAGATTTATTGCTTCTTTAATGCAGGTTTGCATTCAGAACACATGCGCCGTTGATATCAAGGCGGGAGATTATCTTTTTAAGGCAAGCGGATATTCGGTTAAGTTTGACGGATTTACCGTGCTTTATATCGAGGGCAGAGACGACGACGCTCAGGACGCGGCGGCGCTTCCTGCTATGAACGAGGGCGATGTTTTAAAGCTTAAAGAGCTTATGCCCAATCAGCATTTCACTCAGCCCCCTGCAAGATACACCGAGCCTACTCTTATCAAAGCGCTTGATGAAAACGGAATAGGAAGACCTTCGACTTATGCTCCGATAATTTCGAATATTCTTCAGAGAAATTATATAGAAAGAGAGAAAAAGTCCTTAAAGCCTACGCAGCTCGGAACGGTTATTTCCGACCTTATAGTTGAGTACTTCAAGAAGATAGTCGATGTTAAATTCACGGCAGGACTTGAAAAAAAGCTTGATAAAATAGGCGCGGGTGAGCTTGACTGGATCTCAACTATTTCAGATTTCTATGATGATTTTGACGCGCTTTATAAAAAAGCCGAAGCATCTTTAGACGGCAAAAGGGTAAAGGTTCCGGATGTCGAGACCGATGTTATCTGCGAAAAATGCGGAAGAAAAATGGTCCTTAAAAACGGCAGATTCGGCAAATTCTTGGCATGCCCCGGGTATCCTGAATGTAAGAATACTAAGCCTGCTCCCGAAAATGAGGTCAATCAGCCCTGTCCAAAATGCGGCGCTCCGCTTATAAAAAGAATTTCGAAAAAGGGCAAGAAGTTTTACGGCTGTTCTAATTATCCGAATTGCGATTTTGCATCCCCGGGGGTTCCTACGGGCGAAATTTGCAAGGAATGCGGAAGCTATATAATTAACGGGTTAAGGGGCAGAAAATACTGTATGAATTCCCAGTGCCCGTCAAGAGCTAAGAAAACCGAGAAAAAGGCAGAAAATGAAAAAAATTAGTGTTATAGGCGCAGGTCTGGCAGGCTGTGAAGCGGCAAAGGCAATATCAAATAGGGGTATAAAGGTTGACCTTTATGAAATGAAGCCTTTAAAAAAATCCCCCGCGCATAAATCCGATTTATTTGCGGAGCTTGTTTGCTCAAATTCCCTTAAGGCGTCTAGGCTTGACTCGGCGGCGGGACTGTTAAAAGAAGAGGCAAGAAGGCTTGATTCGGTTTGTATGAAGGCGGCAAATCAGTCTTCTGTAGCCGCGGGCGGTGCTTTGGCGGTAGATAGAGACATATTTTCCAGTTTCATAACCGAAAGCATATTAAACGATGAAAATATTACAGTTAAGCACGAAATCGTAAACAAAATTCCCGACGGCGAAATTACCGTTATTGCAACGGGTCCGCTTACGGACGGAGCGCTTGCCGAAAGCATTGAAAGCCTTTGCAAGGAGGACTCTTTGAGTTTTTTTGACGCGGCGGCTCCGATAGTCACGGCAAGCAGTGTTGATATGTCAAAGGCCTTTTTTGCATCAAGGTATGACAGGGAAGAAAGCGGACAGGGCGATTATATAAACTGTCCGATGAACAAGGAAGAATATGAAAGGTTTTATAACGAGCTTATAAATGCTGAGTCCGCTCCGCTTAAAAGCTTCGATAAGCCTTTTAAGGTTTATGAGGGCTGTATGCCGGTAGAGGTTTTGGCGAAAAGAGGACAGGATTCTATCCGTTTCGGACCGCTTAAGCCTGTCGGTCTTAAAGACCCGAGAACCGGGCACAGACCGTGGGCGGTGGTACAGCTGAGAAAAGAAAATGCTAAGGGCAGTCTTTATAATCTTGTCGGATTTCAGACAAACCTAAAGTTTCCCGAGCAAAAAAGAGTTTTTTCTCTTATTCCTGGGCTTGAAAATGCGGAATTTATGAGATACGGCGTAATGCACCGAAATACCTTTCTTAATTCCCCAAAGCTAATAAACAAAAATCTTGCCTTAAAATCAAATCCCAATATTTTCTTTGCGGGTCAGATAACAGGCGTTGAGGGCTATATGGAATCAGCCGCATGCGGAATTATCGCAGGTATAAATGCCGCAAATTTCGCTTTGGGCGAAGAGCCGATTATATTGCCCGAGTTTACAATGATAGGCGCGCTTTTAAATTACATAACCGATGAGTCGGTTTCCAATTTTCAGCCTATGGGCGCAAATTTCGGAATTTTGCCAGAGCTTGACCGTCATATAAGGGATAAGCGTGAGAGGTATTCCTGCCTGTCACAGCGCTCGCTTTCGTGGTTTGAAAATAATATTAAATAAAGCCTTTTTTAGGCAGAACGGAGAAAAATATGAGAATAGTTATTGACGCTTTCGGCGGAGACAACGCGCCAAAGTCCAATGTTTTTGGCGCGGCGCTTGCCTATGAGAAATTCGGAGTTGATATAACGCTTACCGGCGATGAAAAAGCCATAAATAAAATAATTTCCGAAAATTCTCTTGATTTAGGTCCGAATTTTAAAATTGTCGATACAAAAGAAGTTTTCGATATGCACGAGGAGCCTACTTCAATTTTAAAGGAGCATATAAATTCTTCGCTCGGAAAGGCTTTTACTGAGCTTGCCGAGGATAGGGCGGACGCGCTTGTTTCCGCAGGCTCAACAGGGGCGATAGTTGTAGGCGGAACACTTATAGTTAAAAGGATAAAGGGAATAAAAAGACCAGCTCTTGCAGGAATTATGCCGTCTCCCAACGGCAATTATATGCTTATGGATATGGGCGCAAATTCCGATTGCAGACCTGAAATGCTCAAGCAGTTTGCCGTTATGTCGGATATTTATCTTAAGAATGTATCTAATATAAAAAATCCGAAAATCGGACTTTTGAATATCGGCGCCGAATCAACAAAGGGCGATGAGCTTCACAGAGAAGCGTACGGACTTTTAAAAGACAGCGGACTTAATTTTATCGGTAACATTGAAGCAAGAGATATGCCCAAAGGCGGATTTGACGCTGTTATAACCGACGGATTTTCGGGAAATATCGCTCTTAAAACCATGGAGGGAACCGCTCTTATGATGTTCTCGGAGCTTAAAAAGGCATTTTATTCCTCATTTAAAAATAAGCTTGCCGCGGCTGTTCTTAAAAGCGACCTTTACGGAATAAAGAAAATGATGGACAGCTCCGAGGTCGGAGGCGCTCCGTTGCTCGGAGTTAAAAAGCCTGTAATCAAGGCTCACGGAAGCAGTGACGAAAAGGCTATAATGAATGCCGTAAGACAGGCTGTCGCGTTTACCGAAAACGATATTATCGGTAAAATCAGCGATAATATTTAAGATTAAAGGTGATTAAATGCTTTCTCTTGAAAACAGATTAAATTATAAATTCAATAATATAAGATTGCTTGAAAACGCTCTTACACATTCTTCTTTCGCAAACGAGGCTAAAAACGGAATAACCTCAAATGAAAGACTTGAATTTTTAGGCGATTCGGTACTTTCCATAATTGTTTCCGATTATATTTTCAAGAAGTTTCCTAATATGCCCGAGGGCGAGCTGACAAGACTCAGAGCGTCGCTTGTGTGTGAAAAAGCATTGTGCGAGTTTTCAAGAGAGCTTAATTTAGGCGATTATTTAAAGCTCGGTAAGGGCGAAGAAAAGGGCGGAGGAAGAGACAGAGACTCAATCCTTGCCGATGCTTTTGAAGCGGTTCTTGCCGCAATTTATCTTGACGGCGGAATGGAGCCTGCGAAAAAACATGTAATGAATTTCGTTTTAAGAGAAATCAAGCACCATTCTTCTGAAGAAAGCTTTAAGGATTATAAGACCGTTTTGCAGGAAATAATTCAGAGAAATCCCGAGGAAAATCTGACCTATATACTTACGGATGAATCGGGACCCGACCATGATAAATCCTTTACTGTCGAGGTACATCTCAATTCAAATGTTATAGGTACGGGAACGGGAAAAAGCAAAAAACAGGCTGAACAGATGGCGGCAAAGGAAGCTCTTAAGCTTATGGGAGAAGACTGATGTCCGCTCATTCGAATATTGCCGTATTTGTTCCGCACTTAGGCTGTAAACACCGTTGCAGTTTTTGTAATCAAAATCATATAACGGGCTGTCATAGTCAGGTTAAGGCCGAAGATGTTGATGAGGCGGTTAAAATTGCCTTAAAAAGCAAAAATTATGACCCCGAAAATTCTGAAATCGCCTTTTTCGGCGGCAGTTTTACGGCTATTGATAAAAGCTATATGATAAAGCTTTTAAAAGCCGCTTATAAATATGTTTTGTCTAAAGAGACTGCGGGAATCAGGATTTCAACAAGACCCGACGCTATTGATACCGAAATTCTCGATACCTTAAAAAGCTACGGAGTAACATCAATCGAGCTCGGAGCGCAAAGCATGAAAGACGGGGTACTTAATGCTAACAACCGCGGACACAGTGCCGAGGATGTTTATAAAGCAAGCGAGCTTATTAAGGCTTACGGGTTTTCTTTGGGACTTCAAATGATGACGGGACTTTATAAAAGCAGTGAAAGCGATGAGCTTTACACAGCCGAAAAATTCGCGGAAATAAGACCTAAAACCGTAAGAATTTACCCTACGGTCACTTTAAAAAATACCGAGCTTGAAAAAAGGTTTTATGAAAAAGAATATTTTCCGCCCTCGCTTGATGACTCTGTTAAGCTTTGCGCAAGGCTCTTTACCTATTTTACCGAACGCGGTATAAAGGTTATAAGGCTCGGTCTTCATTCAATTGAGCCGGATTCTTATGTTGCGGGACCGTGGCATCCTGCTTTCAGCGAGCTTTGTCAGTCGGAAATTATTTTAAAAGAAATCAAGGACAGGCTTAAGGAAAAGGGAAAATATATAATCTATGTAAATAATTCTTTTGTTTCCAAAGCAATCGGACAAAAGAAATCAAATATAATCGAATTAAAAAATTCGGGTTATGACTGCAAAGTTAAATGCGACCCGAATCTAGAAAAACATGAAATAAAAATCGAAAGGTGCGGGTGAAAAGCGTGCTTTTAAGTTCAATTCAGATAGTCGGCTTTAAATCCTTTGCGGATAAAACCGTTTTAAAATTCGGAAAAGGAATAACGGCTGTTGTCGGTCCTAACGGAAGCGGCAAAAGCAATATTTCCGATGCCGTAAGATGGGTTTTGGGAGAACAGTCGACTAAAAGTCTGCGCGGACAGTCAATGGAGGATGTAATTTTCGGCGGTACGGATAAAAGAAGACCGCACGGTTACTGCGAGGTTACTTTGAATATTGACAATTCCGACAGAACCTTGAATTTTGATAACGATTCGATTTCCGTCACGAGGAGATATTACCGTTCGCATGAAAGCGAATATCTTATAAATAATGTTTCGGTAAGGCTTAAGGATGTCCATGAGCTTTTTATGGATATCGGACTCGGTAGGGACGGCTATTCTATGATAGGTCAGGGAAAAATCGATACCATAATAAGCTCCCGTTCCGATGAAAGGCGGGATATTTTCGAAGAGGCTTCTGGAATATCGAAATACAGGTACAGAAAAACCGAGGCTGAAAGAAAGCTTACCGCCGCCGAGGATAACCTACTTCGTCTTAAGGATATTATGGACGAGCTTGAATCGCGAGTAGGTCCTTTAAAGGAGCAGAGCGAAAAAGCCGAAAAATTCCTTGATTTTGCCGAAAGAAAAAAGAAGCTTGAAATCGGGCTTTGGCTTTATACTCTTAACAATTCAAAAGATATGTTAAGGGCTCAGGAAAGCAAAATTGCCGCCGCAGAGCTTAAGTATAAGGAAATTGAAAACGCGCTTTCCGATTTTGATAAAAAGGCAGAGGAAAACAGCGAAAAATTCAGTCAGCTAACCTCTCGGATTGAAACCGAAAGAACAAATATTGCGTCATTTAACGAAGAATCCGCAAAGCTTGAGGGTTCAATTTCGGTTCTTAAAAACGATATTTTACATAATAACGAAACAATTTCAAGACTTGAAAGCGAAAAAAGCGAGCTTAACAATACGGATAATGCCGTTAAGGAAGAAATAGAGCTTAAAAAGAGACTTGCTGCAGAAAAAAACGAAAAGGTAAATTCTTACAATGAAGAGCTTTCAAGACTGGAAGAGGAGCTTTCGGGACTTTTGTCCGACAGCGAAAATCTTTCAAGGCAAATTGAAGAGCTTGTTTTAAAGCTTAACGGCTTGTCAAATGAGGAATCCGATTCGAAGGTTGCTATGATAACCTCGAAAAGCGCCGCCGAAGAGATAACCGAGAGACGGAAATCGCTTGACGGTTTGATTGAACAGTCTGAAACTAAGCTTGAAGAAGTAAAATCAGATGTAGCCGAAACCGAAGAGCTTTTAAAGAGAACGGAGGAAAATATTTCTTCTTGCACCAATACCTTAAGCGGTTATGAATTAAGGCTTAAAAACCGAACGGAGACCGTCGAAGAGCTTACGGCAAAATATAATGAAACGGTTTTGGATATTGACGCGAAAAAACGCAGAATACAGATTCTTGATGAGCTTGAAAGAAATATGGAGGGCTTTTCTCATGCTGTAAAAAGCGTTATGAATTTATCTAAAAGCGGAGTTCTGCGCGGAATCCGCGGACCCGTTTCAAAGATAATAACTGTTGATAAGCAGTATTCCGTAGCTATAGAAACCGCGCTCGGAAACACTTTGCAGAACATTATTGTAGATACCGATTCGGACGCTAAAAGAGCAATAAATTCTCTTAAAACAAGCAATTCGGGAAGAGCCACCTTTATGCCGCTTTCATCAATGCGCCCGAGGGAGCTTAAAGAATCAGGCTTTGATTCGGTATACGGCTTTGTCGGTGTTGCAAGCGACCTAGTAAAAGCCGATAAGGAATTTATGCCGATAATAAAATATCTCCTCGGAGCAACTGTTATTACCGAGGATATTGACAGCGCGGCTTCTCTTGCAAAAAAATACGGCTACAGGGTAAAGGTCGTTTCGCTTGACGGTCAGGTTATAAACGCAGGCGGCTCGCTTACGGGCGGCTCGCTTGTCAAGCAGGCAGGTATGTTAAGCAGAGCAGCCGATATCGAAAGATTAAAGGAACAGGTTAAAAAGCTTGAAGAAAAGGGCGAAACCTTAAAATCGGATCTTGAGTCGGCAAAGCAGGAAATGAATGCGGTAAATGCTGATATTGTTGCGGTTAAAGCTGATTTAACCACTGCAAACGAGGATAAAATAAGAACAGTATCCGAGCTAAAAAGGCTTGAAGGCATACTAAACGGATTGAATGAGGATCTTGAAAGCCTTAAAAACGAAAAAACCTCCGGAGAAGAAAAAGAAAAGGCTTTACTTGAAAAATATAATTCCGCTAAGGCAAAAATTGAAGAAATTACTTCTTCAAAGCTTAAAATTCAGTCTGAAATCGACGGTATGACCGGCGGAAGAAGCGCACTGACAGAAAATAGGGAAGCGCTTTCGGAAAAAATCACCGCCGTTAAGCTTAAGGCTGTTTCGGACGATAAGGATGCAAAGCTTCTCTTAAAACAGGCTGAGGATTTGGAAAATTCAATTGAGGACAGAGCCTTAAGAGCAGAAAATATAAACTCTCAGATTGCCGCAGTTGAATTTAAAATCAAGGGTCTTAATGAAGAAATCGCTGCTACAAAGGATAAAATAGACGATCTTTCATTTAAAGTCAAAGAGTCAAACACTTTGATTGAAAAGCTTATGCAGGAAAGAAACGATACAGAGAAATCAGGCGTTGAGCTTAGAAACAATGAACGCGAGCGAACAGGCGAGCGCGAAAAGATAAGCGGCGAGCTTGCAAGGCTTACAGAGCGCAAGGATGTTATGATGAGAGAGTATGACGATGTCATCAGACAGCTTTATGACGAGTATCAGTTGACAAAGAGCGAGGCTGAAAGCATCGGAATTTCCGTCGAAAAACCGAGCGAGGTCAAAAAAGAGCTTAATGAGGTCAAGTCAAAAATCAGGTCTTTAGGCAATGTAAATGTTTCGGCTATTGAGGAATATAAAGAGGTCAAGGAGCGTTACGATTTCATGAAGGCTCAGATTGATGATGTTGAGAAATCGCGCACCGAGCTCCATAAGCTTATAAATCAGCTGACTTCTCAGATGCAGGAGCTTTTTGTTGCAGGCTTCGGTAAGATAAACGAAAACTTTACAAAGACCTTTAAGGAGCTTTTCGGCGGCGGCGAGGCTAGCTTAAGGCTTACAGACCCCGAAAACATTCTTGAAAGCGGAATTGATATCGAAGCAAGACTCCCTGGAAAAAATGTTCCGAGCCTTGACGGTCTTTCGGGCGGAGAAAAGGCACTGGTTGCACTTTCAATCTATTTTGCTATAATGGAAGTAAATGCTCCGCCGTTC
>DBKZ01000055.1:11412-14982 GCA_002297415.1 Ruminococcaceae bacterium UBA737 | reverse complement strand
ATACCGCGCTTGACGATATAAATGTCGACAGATTTGCGGACTATATGAAAAGGTCCGGCTTCCCGACGCAGTTTATCTGCGTTACCCACCGAAGGGGAACTATGGAGGCCGCAGATATGCTATACGGTGTTACAATGCAGGAAAAGGGCGTAACAAAGCTTTTGGAGCTTAATGTTGCAGAGCTTGAAAAAAAGCTTCTTTTAAATTCGCAGACAGCTTAAAACAAATTTTTTCGAGGTATTATAATGGGATTTTTCAGCAAAATAAAGAAAGGTCTTTTAAAGACCAAGAATTCTATAAGCGGCGGAATTCAAAGCGTTATAAACAGCTTTACAAAAATTGACGAGGATTTGTTTGAGGAGCTTGAAGAAATTCTTATTTCTTCGGATATCGGTTTTACGGCATCCGAGGAAATCTGCGACAGACTGAGAAAAAAGGTCAAGGAAACGGGAACTACCGACCCCGAAATGATAAAGGGACTTTTGCATGATATAATTGTCGAAATGTTAGGAGACGACGAGGGTCTTAAGATTTCTACAAAGCCGTCTGTAATTCTTGTTATCGGTGTAAACGGTGTAGGTAAAACAACTTCAATAGGTAAGCTTGCCGCTCTTTTAAAGTCTCAGGACAAAAAGGTGACCTTGGGTGCCGCCGATACCTTCCGCGCCGCGGCTATAGACCAGCTCGGAATCTGGGCTGAAAGAGCGGGGGTAAATATGGTTAAAAGCGTTGAGGGAACCGACCCCGCTTCGGTAGTTTTCGATACGATAAATTCAGCAAAATCCAAAGGCAGCGATGTTATAATCTGCGACACCGCCGGCAGACTTCATAATAAGAAAAATCTTATGGACGAGCTTGCTAAGATAAACAGGGTTATAAAAAGAGAACTTCCTGATGCCGATTTTGAAACTTTGCTTGTTTTAGACGCGGCAACAGGACAAAACGCTGTAAATCAGGCTAAAGAATTCAAAGAGGTTACCGATATTACGGGAATAGTTCTCACTAAGCTTGACGGAACGGCGAAGGGCGGAATTATTATACCGATTAAGGCAGAACTCGGAATTCCGGTTAAATTTATCGGCGTAGGCGAGGGAATGGACGATTTACAGCCCTTTAATTCCGAAGAATTTACGGACGGAATTATATCGCTCGGAGAAGAAGAATGAAGATTTTTATTGCAACAAAAAATGAAAAAAAGCTAAAAGAAATAAAAAGAATTCTTGACCCCTTAGGCTTTGAAACAATTTCCGAAAAGGATCTAAAAAAGCCGATTGAAGAGGTTGAGGAAACAGGGAAAACCTTTGAAGAAAATGCTTTGCTAAAAGCTAAGGCGGGTCTTAAGGCTACGGGGCTTACTACAGTTGCGGACGATTCGGGACTTTGCGTTGATTATCTCGGCGGAAAGCCCGGGATTTATTCCGCAAGGTATTCAGGCGTTCACGGAGACGATAAGGCTAACATCGAAAAGCTTTTAAAAGAGCTTGAAAATGTAAAAAAAGATGATAGAATCGCACATTTTTCCTGTGCTGTAGTTTGCCTTTTTCCTGACGGAAGAAAAATTTCCGTTACGGGAACGAGCGAGGGATATATTGATTTTGCTCCTCACGGAAACGGCGGATTCGGTTATGACCCGATTTTTATAAGCGAAAAGGGCTGTTTTGCGGAGCTTTCCGACGAGCAGAAGGATTCTGTCAGCCACAGAGGCAGAGCATTGAGAAAATTTGAAGAAAAAATAAAAGAAATGATAAACGGAGAAAAGATATAAATGTTAAACAGCAGACAGCGCGCGCAGTTAAGGTCAATGGCGAATTCATACGAAACCATTTTCCAGATAGGAAAAAGCGGAATAAACGACGCGCTTATAAAACAGATTGACGAGGCTCTTGAAAAAAGAGAGCTTATTAAAATAAGAACGCTCGAAACCTCGCCCGAAACCTCGCGTTCGGCGGCGGATACCGTTGCCGAGGCAGTAGGAGCGGATGTTGTTCAGGTTATAGGTTCAAGATTTGTCCTTTATAGGGAAAGTAAGGATAATAAGCAGATAAGGTTAAGAAAATGAGTATAAAAGCCGCGATTTTCGGTGGTACCTTCAATCCTTTTCATATAGGTCATTATGAAATGCTGAGGGCTCTTTGCAATGACCCGTTTTTTGACATTGTCTATGTTATGCCCGATAAAATCCCACCTCATAAAACCTGTGACTTTTTAGCAAGTGACGAGGACAGGATAAATATGTGCAAGCTTGCTTTAAGTGATTTTAAAAAGGCGCATTTGCTTCTTACCGAGTTTGAAAGAGAAGAAAAAAGCTATACCTCGGATACGGTTGAAATTCTGAAATCAAGATTTCCAGATACCGAATTTTATATTACTGTAGGCTCTGATATGCTTGAAACGCTCGACACTTGGCATGATTATAAAAAGCTTTTTTCAAATGCCTCGTTTGTAGCTTTCAGGCGGGGAAACGATTATGAAAGGTTTAATAAAAACCTCTTGAAAATGAGAGAAAAAGGTGCGATAATTAGGGTTATGAGTGATGAAATCACAGAAATTTCTTCTTCACAGCTAAGAGCCTGCATTTCGCCCGAATTTATTCCCGAAAAGATTTATGAATATATAAAAAAGAAAGGAATTTATAATGAAGCCTCAAAATGAATACTCGGAATATAAAGCTCTTTTAAAGCAAAGGCTTACTGAAAAAAGATATTATCATTCATTATGCGTTGCCGACGAGGCGTTAAGACTTGCTCTTAAATACGGGGCGGACCCTGAAACCGCTTATCTTGCGGGTCTTCTCCATGATATTACGAAAAACGCTAAGCCTTCAGAGCATTTTGAAATTTTTGAACAGTATAAAATTTCACTTTCTGAAATCGAAAAAAATGCTGAAAAGCTTTGGCATGCTATTTCCGGAGCGGCATATGTAAAATATAAGCTTGAAATCAAAAACGAAGAAATTATTGACGCAATAAGATATCATACCACCGCAAAGGCCAATATGTCTCTGCTTGCAAAAATTCTTTATCTTGCTGATTTCACTTCTAAAGACCGTGATTATGACGATGTCGATGTTTTAAGAAAGCTTGTTGATATTTCTCTTGATGACGCTTTCGAATATGCTTTGGCTTATTCGGTTTGCGACCTTGTTAATCTTAGAAAAGCGGTTCACCCCGATACTGTTGAAGCTTACAACGAGACTGTTATGAAAGGAAAATGATTATGGAGTCAAAAAATATTGCCGTTTTAGCGGCTAATGCCTTAAATTCCAAAAAAGCCGTACAGCTGAAGGTACTGAAGGTAGAGGAGCTGACGGTGCTTGCGGAATATTTCGTAATTGCTACCGCTACTTCTTCAACGCATGTAAGAGCGCTTGCCGACGAGGTTGAAGAGGTTTTGGAGAAAAACGGAGTAAGACCTCATCATATTGAGGGAAAAACCACCGGCTGGATAGTGCTTGATTATTCGGGCGTTATTGTTCATATTTTTACTCCCGACCAACGAGAGTTTTATTCGCTTGACAGAATCTGGAGCGACGCGGAAGAAATAGAGCTTAATACAATTTTAACCGAAGCC
>DBKZ01000055.1:608-11382 GCA_002297415.1 Ruminococcaceae bacterium UBA737 | reverse complement strand
GAAAGGAAAGGCAAAAAATGAAATACGATTATTCAAAAATTGAAAAAAAATGGCAGGATATATGGGATGAAAAGCAGACCTTTGCCGCAAAGGATGATTATACACTTCCCAAGTTTTACGGACTTGTTGAGTTCCCTTATCCGTCGGGACAGGGACTTCATGTCGGACATCCGCGTTCTTATACTGCGCTTGATATAGTTTCCCGCAAAAAAAGGCTTGAGGGATATAATGTGCTTTATCCTATGGGTTGGGACGCTTTCGGACTTCCGACTGAAAACTTTGCTATAAAAAATCATATTCATCCGTCTATTGTAACTGAGAAAAACATTGCTAATTTCAAGCATCAGCTTAAATCCTTGGGATTTTCCTTTGATTGGAGCAGAGAAATAAATACCACAGATCCCGAGTATTATAAATGGACTCAGTGGATATTTTTACAGCTTTATAAAAAGGGTCTTGCCTATAAAAAGAAAATGTCTGTTAACTGGTGCACATCTTGTAAATGCGTGCTTGCAAACGAAGAGGTTGTAAACGGCGTCTGCGAGCGTTGCGGAAGCGAGGTCGTACATAAGGAAAAAAGCCAGTGGATGCTTAAAATTACCGATTATGCAGAAAAGCTTTTGGACGGACTTGACGATGTCGATTTTATCGAAAGAGTTAAGACTCAGCAGAGAAACTGGATAGGTAAATCTTACGGAACTCAGGTAACCTTTAATACCACAAACGGCGACAGCTTTGATATTTTCACTACCCGTGCCGATACCTTGTTCGGAGTTACCTATATGGTTATGTCTCCCGAGCATCCGCTTATCGAAAAATGGAGCGGACAGATTGAAAACCTTGAAGAGGTTGAAGCATATAAGGCTGAGGCGGCTAAAAAATCCGACTTTGAGCGCACCGAGCTTGCAAAGGACAAAACCGGTGTTATGATAAAGGGAATTAAAGCGATAAATCCCGTTAATAATAAAGAAATTCCGATTTTTGTCTCGGATTATGTTCTTATTTCTTACGGTACCGGCGCTATAATGGCAGTCCCCGGACATGATGAGCGAGATTTTGAATTTGCCAAAAAATTCGGACTTCCTATTATCGAGGTTGTTTCCGGCGGAAAGGATATCACTAAGGAAGCGTATACCGACTGCGCAAAGGGAACAATGGTTAATTCCGATTTCCTTAACGGACTAACTGTTGACGAGGCAAAGACAAAAATTCAGCAGTGGCTCTCAGAGCGTAAAATAGGCGAGAAGAAAACAAATTATAAGCTTCGCGACTGGGTATTCTCCCGTCAGAGATATTGGGGCGAGCCTATTCCTATGGTTTACTGCGAGAAATGCGGTTATGTCCCGATTGACGAAAGCGAGCTTCCGCTGACGCTGCCGAATGTCGAGTCCTTTGAGCCTACGGATAACGGCGAATCACCGCTCAGCACCATGACAGACTGGGTCAACACAACCTGCCCTCACTGCGGCGGAAAGGCAAAGAGAGAAACCGATACAATGCCTCAGTGGGCGGGCTCTTCTTGGTATTTCTTAAGATACTGCGACCCTCATAATGATAAGGAGCTTGCTTCTAAAGAGGCGCTTGAATATTGGATGCCCGTAGATTGGTACAACGGCGGAATGGAGCATACAACGCTTCACCTGCTTTACAGCAGATTCTGGCATAGATTTCTTTATGATATAGGTGTTGTTCCTAATCCTGAGCCTTATAAAAAGCGTACCAGTCACGGAATGATTTTGGGCGAAAACGGGGAAAAGATGTCAAAGTCAAGAGGCAATGTTATAAATCCCGATGATATTGTAAGAGACTATGGCGCTGATACCATGCGAGTTTATGAAATGTTCATCGGCGACTTTGAGAAGGCGGCGCCTTGGAGTCAGGCTTCTATAAAGGGAAGCAAAAGATTTCTTGATAAGGTTTTCGCTTTGACAGATATGCTTTGTGACGGAGATAAATATTCCGAAAAGCTTGAAGTAAGCTTTAATAAGACTGTAAAAAAGGTATCGGAGGATATCGAAAATCTTAAGATGAATACCGCTATTGCGGCTCTTATGTCCTTGCTCAACGAGATTTACGAGGTTAAATCAATAAATAAGGCTGAAATGAAGACATTCATTACTCTTCTTAATCCCTTTGCTCCTCATATCACCGAAGAAATGTGGGAAATCTGCGGTTTTGAGGGAATGCTCAATCAGGCAAAATGGCCTGCGTATGACGAGGCAAAATGCGTTGACTCAACTGTTGAAATTGCGGTTCAGGTAAACGGAAAGATTAAGGCGAGAATTCAGGTTCCTGCCGAGGTTTCTTCTGAGGACGCAATCAGTCAGGCAAAGTCTGTTGAAGCGGTTTCAAAGGAAATAGAGGGAAAAACAATTGTCAAAGAGCTTTACGTCAAAAAGCGTCTTGTAAATATTGTAGTAAAATAATTAAAAAGCTCTCGGGTAACTTAAAAGTTACCCGAGAGCTTTTTATTATTACAGCTTATCAGCTATATCGTAAATCAGTTCTTCGGTTTTTTCCCATCCGAGGCAGGGGTCTGTTATAGACTGACCGTAAACTCCGCCGTTAACCTTTTGACAGCCGTCCTCAATGTAGCTTTCTATCATAAGTCCTTTGCAGATTTTTCTTATATCGCCGTTTTCTTTCATCGAATGAAGAACATCCATTGAAATTCTTATCTGCTCATTATAGCGCTTGCCGGAATTTGCGTGGTTTGTATCAACGATTACCGCAGGATTATTAAGACCTCTTTCACCGTAAAGCTCGCAGAGTCTCAGTAAATCCTCATAGTGGTAATTGGAAACATTTTTTCCGTCGGTAGTCTGATAGCCTCTTAAAATTGCGTGGGCGAGGGGATTGCCTGTGCTTTCAACCTCCCAGCCTCTGTAAATAAAGGTGTGAGGATGCTGTGCCGCTGTTATCGAGTTCATCATTACACCTAAATCGCCGCCGGTCGGGTTTTTAAGTCCTGCAGGGATATCAAGTCCGCTTGCGGTAAGCCGGTGCTGTTGGTTTTCGACAGAGCGTGCTCCTACAGCAATATAAGAAAGCAGGTCGGAAAGATATCTGTGATTGTCGGGATAAAGCATTTCGTCAGCGCTTGAAAGACCGTAATCCTTTAATGCCTGCATGTGAAGCTTTCTGATTGCGATTATACCTTTAAGCATATCGGGCTTTTCGTTAGGATCCGGCTGATGAAGCATGCCCTTATATCCGTCTCCCGTTGTGCGCGGCTTATTGGTATAAATTCTCGGAATAATGATAATCTTATCTTCAACCTTTTCGGATACCTTTTTAAGCCTTTCTATGTAATCAAGAACCGAAACATCATTATCAGCGGAGCAGGGACCGATAACAAGTATAAATTTATCGCTTTCGCCTGTAAAAACCTTTTTGATTTCTTCGTCTCTTTTTTCTTTGCATTTTTTCATTTCTTCTGTAAGCGGAAACTGGGCTTTAACCTCTTTCGGTATCGGCAGTTTTCTGTAAAATATCATATTCATAGTAGATTTACCTTCTTTTTTTAGTTTTTTGTTTTATCAAATTTTTCCCTTCTCAGGGTTGATTTTCTCATCATTTCCCGCATTGCTTCGCGGTCATCGTTTTCAAGAGCGGTTTTAAATATTTCAAATTGCTTTGAAAATTCGTTCATTTTTTTAAGAAGCGCTTCCTTGTTGCATAAGAACAGCTCGCTCCACATTTCATCATTTATTTTTGCAATTCGGGTGAGGTCGCGGAAGGAGTCGCCGGTATAAGCCTCAAATCCGTCCGTTTCTCCCGTACACATAAGCGAAACCGCGATACAGTGGGTAAGCTGTGATAAAAAAGCTATCATTTCGTCATGCTCTTTTGCATTTAGAATGCTGATATGATGAAAGCCTAATTCTATACCTAATTTTCTGCAAATTTCCTTTGCGCCTTCGGAATTTTTTTCTGTGGGAACAATGATGTAGTTTGCGTTTTTAAATACGCTGTCATCGCTGTGTCTTACACCGCTTTTTTCTCTTCCTGCCATAGGGTGCGCCGCTATAAATTCGACATTTTCGGGCATAAGAGAGTGTGCCTTGTTTATAATAAATTCCTTAACACCCGTAACATCCGTTACTATTGTACCGCCTTTAAAGAATTTGCGGTTTTCTTCGACCCATTTAATCAATGTGTGCGGGTAAAGGGCAAGAATGATTAAATCCGCGCCTTTTATGAATTCTTCGAGCCTGTCGATTGTACCGTCAGCTATAAAGCCTTCTGAAATTGCAAAATCTATATCGCTTTGTTCCTTAGAAATCGCTTTGATTTTATAGCCCTTTTTCGTAAGCGCTTTTGCGTAGCTTCCGCCGATAAGTCCGAGTCCGACAATAAGTATATTTGTATCTTTATTTAATTCTGTCATTTGTCATCCTCTTTTTTGAATTTTATTCCGCATTCTTTAAGCTTATCCCAAAATTCGGGAAAGCTTTTATTTACTGCCTGAGCATCGGAAATTTTTCCTCCGGTAAGCGTTAGCAGAACTGCGAGCGACATAACAATTCTGTGGTCGTTATGTCCGCAAAGTGTTTCTGCAGGCTTTTTAAGAACGGATTTCGGAATAATTATTTCGTTTTCTTTAACAGTTATCTCGACTCCGAGCTTTTTCAGCTCTTCTTTCATAGCCTGCGCGCGGTCGCTTTCTTTGAATTTAAGCCGTTTTGTATCGGTTAAGGTCGCTCCGTTTAATGCGGCGGAAACCGACATAAGAATCGGTGCGATATCGGGGCAGTTTTTAACACTGAGAACAGGGGAACCGTTTTTCAGCTTTTTAAAATACTCTTTCCATACGCTGTCGCCCTGTAGGCTGTTTTCGTCAAGCCCAGATAATTTAACATCTCCGCCTAAAAAGTCAAACGCTCCGAAAAAGGCGGCGGACGAATGGTCGGACGGAACCGAAGGATTAACCTTTGCAATATATTTCTGATTGCCTTTTATATAAATTCCGCTTTCGCTGATTTTAGTTTTTATTCCGAATTTATTTAAAACATCGGCGGTGATATTTATATATGATTTGCTTTCCGTTTCCGATGTAAAAATTATTTCGCTGTCATCCTCAAGAAGGGGAAGAGCAAACATAAGCCCTGTTATAAACTGACTGCTGATATTTCCGCTTATATAATATTTTTGCGGCTTTAATCTGCCTTTAACGGTTAATAGATTTTCTTCTTTTATCCATGTAAATCCGCTTTCTTTACAGATGCTTTCATAAATATCAAGCGGTCTTTCAAAAAGTCTTTTTTCACCCGTAAAGCTGATTTCGCGGTTTAAAAGAAGTGCTATCGGGATAAGAAATCTTAAAGTGCTTCCGCTTTCATTGCAGTTAAGAATACAGTCGGATAAATAATTTATGTTTTCGGGGAAATAAACCTCTGCTTCGTCTTTTATAACCGAAATTTCAGCACCTATTGCTTTAAGACAGTTTATGGTCGCTTTTATATCTTCGCTTAAAGAAATATTTGAAACCTTGGTTTTTTCATGTGTCAAAGCCGCCGCAATCAGCATTCGGTGTGCATAGCTTTTTGAGGGCGGAATTGTAATATTTCCTTTTGCGGTTGATTTTTCTATAGTTACAGTCATTTTACTCGGTTATTCCGTCCTTGATAAGAATGTCCACGGCGGTTAAATATCCGTCGGTGCCCTGACCTATCACACTGTCAATACAGGCGGCTCTAATGTAGCTTTTAAGCCGAAAGGGCTCTCTTTCATCGACCTTTGAAATGTGAACTTCAACAGTAGGAATACTTACTGCTTTTAAAGCGTCTAAAAGCGCAATGCTTGTGTGCGTATAGGCTCCGGGGTTTATTATTATTCCGTCAAATCTGTTATAAGCATACTGGATTTTATCTACCAAGTCGCCCTCGTGATTTGACTGATAAAATTCTGTTTCAATATTTTTTTTCTCGGCATAGTCCTTAATCTTTTGAATTAACGAAGAATAGGTTTCCTTTCCGTAAATATCAGGCTCTCTTATTCCTAACATGTTAAGATTGGGCCCGTTTATAACAAGAATTTTCATTTTAAATTACTCCTTTATGGAATTTAAAAGAATTTTTTTATTGCTTTCTAAATCGTCGGAAAGCTTTAAATGCTTATCGGCGCTTTTTAAATACAGCGGAAGTCTCTCACTGTATTTTTTTTGAAGCGCTTCAAAATCGGGGGTTAGGGGTCTGCCGTTACCCGTTTGCAGAAATTTAAGCTCTTTATCAATAAAAAAGATTTTTCCGTTTCTTTTAAGCAATGAAATATTTATGCTTTGTGTTACAACTCCGCCTCCGGTCGCGATAACCAAAGACTGTCTGTCGCAAATGGATTTTATAATTTCGGTTTCTTTTTTTCTGAAATCTTCTTCGCCGTATTTTTCGAAAAAATCAGGAATTGAGATTTTGAATGTTTTTTCAAAAAGCCCGTCGGTGTCAATAAATTCACGGTTTAATTCTTCGGCGATTTTTTTGCCTAAGGTGGTCTTTCCGCTCCCCGGCATTCCGGTTAAAACTATGTTTTGTTTACCTGCCAATATTTCTTTAAAAACAGCCTCGGTTTTTGAAATAACGCTTTCGTCATTTGTAAAAAGCTTTGAGGCAAACGCCGCCTGTGCGACCAGCATATAAAGTCCGCCTGCCGCTTTAATGCCTGCATTTAAAGCGGAAAGTATAAGATTGGTGTTAAGAGGATTATAAATCGCGTCAATAACGCTCGATAGATTTTTAAAATCCGAGACATTTATTACACAGCCGTCGGTCTTAGGAAACATTCCGACAGGCGTTGTATTGATTATAATTTCTATGCTGTCGGCAATATCGCAAAGCTCAGTATAGGTTATAAATCCGTCGCTTTTGTTTCTTGAAACCTTAAATATTTTCTTAGCCCCAAGGTCTTGAGAAACTGCATATGCGGTTTTTGAGGTTCCTCCCGAGCCTAATATTGCAACTGTTTTATTCTTTAAAGAAATTCCGTTTCTTTTTATAAGCGATTTCATTCCGTAAAAATCGGTGTTGTAGCCGTAAAGCTTACCGTTTTTATTTATAACGGTATTAACAGCTCCGATTTTTTTAGCCAATGGGTCAATCTCATAAAGATAGGGGATAACCGCCTGCTTATACGGAATTGTGACATTTATTGCTTTAAAATCTCTGTTTTTAAAAAATAAATCGAATTTCGATTTGTCAAGCTCTTTTAATTCATAATTATAATCAGCAAGCATTGAATGAATTGCCGCTGAAAAGCTGTGGGGAAGCTTTTCGCCTATCAGTCCGTATTCCATTTATTTTTCTCCTGTTAAACTCAGCCAGTCTGTCCCGAAGCGGGTTACGCATAGGTCTGCGACAGTTATAGCCGTCATAGCGTCGATAACTGCGGCGGCACGGTGGACGATACAAGGGTCGTGTCTGCCCTTTATTTCAATTTCGGTATCTTCATTTTTCTCGAAATCAACGGTTTTTTGCTTTTTTNNGGGTCGTGCCTGCCGCCCGCCGCAATTTTAACGTTTTCATTCTTGATAAAATCAACCGTGTTCTGCTCTTTATGAATTGTGGGCGTGGGCTTTACCGCACAGCGGAAGAGCAGAGGACTGCCGTCAGTAATTCCGCCTAAAATTCCGCCGTTATGAAGAGTTTCGCTTATGATTTTTCCGCCGCTGATTTTATATCCGTCATTTGCTTCGCTGCCCTTTTTATCGGAAATTGCAAATCCGTCTCCGAATTCAATGCCTTTAACGGCAGGAACGGAAAACATAGCGTAGGACAGCATGCTTTCCGCGGTTTCAAACCACGGCTCGCCGATTCCCTGAGGAACATTTAAAACAACGGTTTCGGTTACTCCGCCGACAGAATCGCAATCGCTTTTTGCAGAAAGAATAAGTTCCTGCATTTTATCTCCTGCCTTGCGGTCTAAAACAGGGAAGTTATCAAAAGCGATATTATCAATATCAGATTTTAAGCTTTTAAAATCAAAATCTCTGTCTGAAATTCCTGCGCATTTTTTAACATGAGTTCCTATATAAATTCCTTTGCTTTCGAGCGCGCTTTGAATAACTGCTCCTGCCGCAACAACAGCCGCGGTTATTCTTCCGCTTTGATGTCCGCCGCCGCTTCTGTCCTCAAAGCCGCGGTATTTTAAAAATGCAGTATAGTCGGCATGGCCGGGGCGCGCTAATGAGTTTAAGTCATTATAATCGGCGGAATGATGTGAAGAATTTCTTATCATTATGCAAATCGGAGTTCCGCAGGAATATCCGTTTTTAATACCGCTTGATATTTCAAAATTATCAGCTTCCTGTCTTGCTGTCGAAATCTGACCCGACGGTCTTCTTTTTGAAAGCTTTTTCGAAATGTAATCCGTGTCGATTTTAATTCCCGAAGCAAGCCCGTCAATAACCGCGCCTATGGCAGGACCGTGGCTTTCTCCGAAAACTGTAATTTTTAAATTATTTCCGAAACTGTTTTTCATTTGAGATTGTACACCTCTTCGCATTTCCCGATTATTTCATCGGCTGTCATTTTCTTAATAACAAAGCTTCCGATTTTGTCCGCGTAAACTGTATTTACGGTATCGCCGTCACATTTTTTATCATGCAACAGAAGCTGTTTTATTTCTTCCTTGCTTCCGCTGAAATCCGTCGGTAAATTATATTTTTTAAGAAGCTTTTCAAGTCTTGTTTTTACCTCTTTTGAGCAAAAGCACATCATGCCTATACTTACACATTCGCCGTGCAGCAGGGGATTATCCGTTTTTGCGCTTGCGCTTTCAATCGCGTGGCCGACGGTGTGTCCGAAATTGAGCGACATTCTCAGTCCGCTTTCCTTTTCGTCCTTTTCAACTACAGATTTTTTAACTTTTAAGGCTCTTATGATGATTTCCGAAATATCGGTTAATTTGCCGCTTTCAAGCTCCGAAAAGGTTAACCCGTCAAAGGTCGCAAACATTTTGATTGCCTCAGCCATACCGCAGGCAAACTGCCTTTTTGAAAGGGTGTTAAGAACCTCAGGGTCAATAAGAACGCCTTTCGGCGGATAAAACGCTCCGACTATATTTTTACAGCTCTCAAAATCAATTGCGGTTTTTCCGCCTATTGAGGAGTCAACCTGAGAAAGAAGCGTTGTAGGGATGTTATAAAAATCAATCCCCCGCATATATGTCGCCGCGGCAAAGCCTGCAAGGTCTCCAATAACGCCTCCGCCAACAGCGGTAACACAGTCCTTGCGGTCAAAATTATTTTCAGTCAGCACCTTTAAAATCTCGCTGTATTTACCGATACACTTATTTTGCTCTCCGCTTTCGGTTCTGAAAATAACGGGGGATTCGCAAAGGCTTGCTACAGTATCCGCATATTCCTTCGGAACTCCAAAGTCTGTAACAATCAAAACCTTTCTTTTAAGGTTGAAAAATTCTCCCGCTTTTTTTAAGGCTCCGTTTTCAATAAGAATATTATAAGAGCCGTTTTGAGTTTTAACATTTAATTCAGCCATTTTTATCACACTATCTTTGCTTTGAAAGCATTTTTTCCTTTGAAAAGCTTCCGCTTATTTTTACATTGTCGCAAATTTCCTTAAGACGCGCTATCATTTCTTTCCCGTTTTGCTCGCCTAAATTTCCGTCGCCCTCGGCATAGAAATAATAGGTCCAGTTTTCATCGCCCGTCGGGTGGCTTTTAAGACATCTTAAATTTATTCCGTATTTGCTGATTATTGAAATAGCTTTGCTTAATGCCCCGGGTTCGTTTTTTGCGGTGAAGAACATAATAAAATGCTTGTCGCTTTGGGAAATTTTGCATTTTTCTCGGGAAAAGACCGCAAAACGGGTGGTATTTGCTCCGTTTTCGTTTATTTCGCCCTCTAAAACGGTCAGTCCGTAAATATCAGCCGCTTCTCTTGCACCGATTACCGCAATATCGGTTCTTTCGCTCTCGGCGACGGTTTTTGCGGCAACCGCCGTATTAACGCTTTCTGTTATTTTCCAGCCCTGCTTTTTTAAATATGGTGCGCACTGTGAGAGTGCCTGCGGATGGGAAATGACCTCTTTTATATCTGAAATCAAAACGCCCTTTTTAGCTATAAGGCACTGAGAAAGAGGCATATCGTAAATTCCGCTGACGGATAAATCGCCTTTATATGCAAGGTCAAGCACTCTGTCAACATCTCCCGCATAGCTGTTTTCAATGGGGAGCACCGCGCAGTCGGCACTGCCATTTTCTACGGCTCTGTAAGCGTGGCCGAAGCCCGAGCAGGGAAGAGCAGTGATGTTTTTCCCGAAAATCTTTAAAGCCGCAATATGAGCGAATGCACCCTCAACACCGCTGAAAGCAACCGTCATTCCGCTAATAAGCTTTTGCTGATATTTCTTTGAAACATCCATTAAATCGGTTAAGAATTCTTTATAATAAGGCTTTAAATCCTCGGAAACAAAAGCGGAATTTCTGTTTATAAGAAAGCTTTCTCTTTCTCCGTCAAAAATAGGAAACCCGTTTTCCTTTTTATAAGCCGCAACCGTTTCGGCTTGGCGCATTCTTTCTTCAAACAGCTTTGCCATTTGTCTGTCGATTTCGCTGATATTTTCCCGTGCTGAATTTAAGTCGTACATAAAACCATCCTTAAGCAAAGCCAACAAATTCGAACCCGATTTTAAGGGTCGAATTTTCGTCTTTGCATTGTTAAAATACTCGTTAATCCGACAGGATTAACTGCGTTTTTGCCTCGCAAATCCCAAAAATTTTCCGCCTTAAAATTCTTTGACCTGAAACGGAAAGAATTTT
>DBKZ01000055.1:0-510 GCA_002297415.1 Ruminococcaceae bacterium UBA737 | reverse complement strand
TCGAACTTGTCGGCTTTGCTTACATAATAAAAGACTTGCAAAATGAAACTCTTAAATGAATTTCAAAAAGCAAGCCTTAAATACTTTTGATATAAAACGGACTGACATGCAGAAATTGCCATCAGATCAGCCGTTTCGGGCAAAGGCAGAAAGGCCGCAATGATGGTAATAATAAAATCGCTTGTTTAGTAACTGCATCGCAAATTCCGCCTTTCTTCATTTTTAAATATTATAAGCCTAAAAAAAATAAATGTCAAGTACATTTTACTGTTTTTCGACACGGTTTTCTTGACGGATTGAGTATTAGGTGATATAATCTTCTTGGATTCATCTTACAGAAAGGAGAAAATGCTTTGGAAAATATAAAAACGGTTGCTAAAAACAAAAAAGCATATCATGAATATTTTGTCCTTGAAAGCTTTGAAGCGGGCATTTCTCTTTCGGGAACCGAGGTTAAATCCATAAGAGCGGGAGGAGTCAGCTTAAAGGAAGCTTGGTGCAGTATTGATG
>DBKZ01000064.1:38950-39107 GCA_002297415.1 Ruminococcaceae bacterium UBA737 | reverse complement strand
CAATGCTGTATCTTGATTACGGCAGAAAGGACGGCGAGTGGATAGCAAATTCCTTCGGCGGAAGAGAAAATTTAGAGGCAGTGGAATTCTTAAAAGAGGTAAACAGCGCGGCATTTGCCGCAGACCCCGATATTCTGATGATTGCCGAGGAATCGAC
>DBKZ01000064.1:10100-38847 GCA_002297415.1 Ruminococcaceae bacterium UBA737 | reverse complement strand
TCAAGTGGAACATGGGCTGGATGAACGATATGTTAAGATACATGTCCTTAGATCCGCTTTTCAGAAAGCATAATCATGACTGTCTGACATTTTCTTTCTTCTATGCTTTTTCGGAGAATTTTATTCTTCCTATCTCGCATGACGAGGTTGTTCACGGAAAATGCTCCATGATTCAGAAAATGCCCGGGGAATATGACGATAAGTTTAAATCCCTCCGCGCGTTTTACGCATATATGATGGCGCACCCGGGTAAAAAGCTTTTATTTATGGGACAGGAATTCGCTCAGTTTATCGAGTGGAATTATAAGCAGCAGCTTGACTGGCTGTTACTTGATTATGATGCTCATAAAGCAATGCAGAAATTTGTCGAGAAATTAAACAAGTTCTATCTTGCAACAAGACCGTTTTATGAAATTGATTATTCGTGGGAAGGCTTTAAATGGATTTCTAATGACGATAATTCTCAGAGCATAATAGCCTTCAGAAGAATTGATACGGACGGAAACGAAATCGTTTGTCTCTGCAATTTTGTGCCGGTTAAGAGAAGCGGTTACAGAATAGGCGTTGAAAGGCGCGGCACCTACAAAGAAGTCTTTTCTTCCGACTTAAAGGAGTTCGGCGGAGCTTCTGAACAGCTTAAATCTTATAAATCGGAAAAAATTCCTATGCACGGCTATGAAAACTCAATAGCCGTCGAGGTTCCGGCGCTTTCGGTCGTTTATTATAAAGCTCCGGCAAAGCGAAAATCCAAGAATGAAAATAAATAGGAGATGTTGTTATGGCTAAGAAAAAATGCGTGGCAATGCTTCTTGCAGGCGGTCAGGGCAGCCGTTTGGGTGTTTTGACCTCCAAGATTGCCAAACCTGCCGTTCCGTACGGCGGAAAGTACAGAATTATTGATTTTCCGCTTTCCAATTGCGCGAATTCGGGAATTGATACTGTAGGAATACTTACTCAGTACAAGCCGCTTGAGCTTAACGATTATGTTTCATCGGGCAAGCCGTGGGATCTTGACAGGCTTAACGGCGGAGTTCATATCCTGCCGCCTTATCAGGGTCAGAAGGGCGGAGACTGGTACCGCGGCACGGCAAACGCGATTTATCAGAATCTCGGATTTATCGAGCGGTATGACCCCGAATATGTGCTTATTCTGTCGGGCGACCATATTTATAAAATGGATTATGCCAAAATGATTGAACAGCATAAAAAGACAGAGTCCGCCTGCACGATTTCCGTTATCGAGGTTCCTATTGAAGAGGCTTCAAGATTCGGAATTATGAATGCAAGGGAGGATGGAAGCATTTATGAGTTCGAGGAAAAGCCGAAAAATCCGAAGAGTAATCTTGCTTCAATGGGAATATATGTTTTCTCTTGGGATAAGCTTAAATATTATCTTACCGCCGATGAGGAAAATAAATCCTCTTCAAATGATTTCGGTAAGGATATAATTCCCGCAATGCTTAAAGCGGACGAAAAAATGATGGTTTACCGCTTTGACGGATACTGGAAGGATGTCGGAACCGTAGATTCGCTCTGGGAAGCAAACCTTGATTTGCTCAATCCTAAAATCAATCTTGATTTGTCCGACCCCGACTGGAGAATTTATTCCAAAAACGATTGCTATCCGCCGCAGTTTGTAGACACCTGCGCAAATGTTGAAAACTCTCTTGTGACCGACGGCTGCGAGGTTTCGGGAACGCTTGATTATTCAATTCTTTTTGAAAATGTAACTGTAGAAGAGGGCGCAAAGGTTGAGTATTCTCTGGTTATGCCGGGGGCTGTAATCAAAAAAGGCGCAACGGTTAAATATTCAATAATTGCAGAAAATGCGGTAATTGAAGAGGGTGCCGCCGTTGGCTGTGAGCCCGATGTAACGGGCACTCCCGACTGGGGAATTACGGTTATCGGCGACGGGCTTACTATCGGAAAGAACGCCGCAGTCGGCTCGGGACTTATGATAACCGAAAATGTTAAGGACGGTGAGAAAAAATGATTAACTCTAAAACTGCTGCTTTGATTTTTGCAAATTCACGCGATGTTCTTTTAGGCGAGCTTACAGGCAGAAGGTCGATGGCGTCCGTGCCGTTCGGCGCGAGATACAGAATTATTGATTTCTCGCTTTCTAATCTTGTCAATGCCGGAATAAGCAATATAGGAATTATAACAAAATCAAATTATAAATCCCTTATGGACCACCTCGGTAGCGGAATATTCTGGGATCTTGACCGCAAGCAGGGCGGAATACATCTTCTCGCCCCCTACAGCTCAAATTTCGCAAGAAGGTATGACGGAATTATAGAGGGACTTTACGGCGCAAGGGATTTTATCGACCGCTGCGGAGCCGATTATATGATAATCTGCGCAGGCGATCTTGTCGCTAATGTGGATATTGACGCGGCGATTGCTTTTCATAAGAAAAACGAAGCCGATGTAACATTTGTCTGCGCTGAGGGTAATTCTCCCGAAAAGCATACCGAAACTCCGATAGTTGAGATTGACGGTGATAACAGGGTCGGAAAAATGTCATTTTCGGCAAGCTCAAAGGAAAATGTCATTTTCGGCTCCGGAATAACGATTATAAACATCGAGCTTTTAAAAACGCTTGTGAAATTCGGATATGAAAATAATATCAGAAACTTAAACAGCGATATTTTAGCCCATAAGCTTACTTCTCTTAAGATTTTCGCGTTTATGCACAAGGGCTACCTTTCGGTTGTGGACGGAATAAAAAAATATTTCGATTCAAATATGCAGCTTCTTGAAAATTCAACGAGAAACGATTTGTTCAATGCCCAAAGACCCGTTATGACCAAAACGAGGGACGATATGCCCACACGTTACGGAATCAACGCTAAGGTTACAGGCAGTCTGATTGCGGATGGCTGTATAATTGAGGGCACTGTTAAAAACAGTATCATTTTCAGAGGCGTGCATATAGGTAAGGACACGGTAGTCGAAAATTCCGTTATAATGCAGGAAGCGGTTGTTGAGGATACAGCCTCGCTTAAGTATGTCATAGCCGATAAGAATGCGGTTGTCTGCGAGGGAATGAGACTTGAGGGCACCTCTGTAAAGCCCTTTATAATTGAGAAAAACGCAAAGGTTTAATCAGAAAGGAATATTTAATTTATGAAGGTTTTATTTGCTACAAGTGAGGCGTTGCCTTTTGCAATGTCGGGAGGGCTTGCCGATGTTTCGGGCGCTCTTCCTAAGGCTTTAAGGCGCAGAATGATAGGTGCGCGCGTGGTTATGCCTCTTTATTCTTCAATACCCGAGGAGCTTCGGGAGAAAATGACATTTTTGTGCCATTTCACCGTTCCTGTCTCTTGGAGAAGACAGTACTGCGGAATTTTCGAGGCGCATTTAAACGGAGTAATTTATTATTTTATTGATAATCAGTATTATTTCAAGCGCGAGGGACTTTACGGGCATTATGATGACGCAGAGCGCTTTGCTTTCTTCTCAAGAGCGGTGCTTGAAATGCTGCAGTATGTAGATTTTGCACCCGATATTATTCATTGCAATGACTGGCAGACGGCTATGGTTCCGGTTTATCTTACCGAGTTTTATAAATATGACGAAAGATATTCAAAAATCAAAACCGTTTTCACAATCCATAATATTCAGTATCAGGGAAAATACGGCTTGGAGCTTTTCGGCGATGTATTGGGTCTTCCCGAGGGCAGAGAGAGCATAGTTGAGTATGACGGATGCGTTAACCTTATGAAGGGTGCAATTCAGTGCGCGGATAAGGTTACTACCGTTTCTCCCACCTATGCAAAGGAAATTCTCGACCCCTATTTCTCGCACGGGCTTGACAATATTTTAAAGCAGTTCACTTATAAGCTTACGGGAATTGTAAACGGTATTGATTATGATGTCTATAATCCCGAAACCGATGAGTTTATTTATAAAAAGTATTCCGTTGAGGATATGAAGGGCAAGGCGTTTAATAAAAAATGCCTGCAAAAGGATATGGGGCTCAGCGTCAGAGCCGATGTTCCGCTTATCGGAATGGTAACAAGGCTTGTAAAGCATAAGGGTATCGACCTTGTCAAATGCGTTTTCGAGGATATGCTTCAGGGCGATGTTCAGTTTGTTATATTAGGCTCGGGAGAATGGGAGTTTGAAACCTTCTTCTATGAGATGCACAACAGATATCCCGATAAGGTGGGCTTAAAGCTCGGCTTTGACCAGAATCTTGCTCATAAGATTTATGCAGGCTCCGATATTTTCCTGATGCCCAGTAAGAGCGAGCCATGCGGTCTTGCGCAGATGGTCGCTTTAAGATACGGCACAATTCCGATTGTAAGGAAAACGGGCGGTCTTAACGATACCATTACCGACAGCGGAGACGGAGTCGGAAACGGCTTTACCTTTGAAAATTATAATGCTCATGATATGCAAAATGCCGTATGGCGCGCCGTTCAGGGCTATGGGGATAAAAAAGGCTTTGAAATTATGCGTAAGCGCGCAATGGAATGCAACAACAGCTGGGCGGCTTCGGCAAACGCATATATCAGACTCTATAAAGAAATTTTAGGCAAATAGAGGTAATCGGTTTTGGCAGATATTTTAAGAGCAGTCTTTTTAGGTATAGTTCAGGGACTTACGGAGTTTTTGCCGGTTTCAAGCTCGGCGCATTTAAATATAATGCCGTGGCTGTTTAAATGGGATAATATTCCCGATTCCTTTGATTTAGCGCTCCATGCGGGAACACTTCTTGCAATTCTTATTTTCTTTTATAAGGATTGGCTTGCGCTGATAAAGGGCGGATATAAAACAGCCGTTAAAAAAGAAAAAAGCACAGATGGCAGGCTTTTCTGGCTGATAGTAATTGCCACCGTTCCGGCAGGCATTTTAGGGCTTTTGCTTGAAAAGCTTGTGGATAAAGCCGTAGGCGGAAATATGAATGTCGAAATGCTTGTTATTTCGCTTGCGCTTATAATAATGGGTGTTCTTCTTTACATAGCTGATAAGAAATGCAAATCAACCGTTTCCTATAAAAAAATGCCTGCGAAATCGGCGCTCCTCATCGGCACCTCTCAGGCTTTGGCGGCGGCAGTCCCCGGAGTTTCAAGGTCGGGAATTACAATGACCGTTTCCCGTGCCTGCGGACTTGACCGCGAGAGCGCGGCAAAATATTCTTTCCTTTTGTCAGCTCCCATAGTAGCGGCGGCAGTGCTTGTAAAAATCAGGGATTTCACATTAAGCGTTCCTTTCTTTGTCGGAATTGCCGCAAGCTTTATTTCGGGAATTCTCGTTATTAAATTTTTGATGAATTTCCTTAAAAAAGGCAGCTATAAGGTTTTTGCAATCTACAGAGTGATTTTAGGAATTGCGATATTTGCTATAGCCTTAACAAGAATGTAACAAAAAACCTTTCTGAATTTTAAATTCAGAAAGGGGGTTGAGAGTGTCGAAAAAGTCGACACTCTCTTGGACGGGAATGCCGTTCGCTCGAAAATCGAAGATTTTCGGACTGCACTTTATCCCCGCCAATACCACCCCAATGTTCTTGAAAACCGCTGAAAAGCGGTTTTTCGCTTACAAAGTGTTTTTTCGCCGCGCATGTCGCCGAAAAAACAAAATGCGGCATAAATGCCGCAACCTAACCTGAATTTATATTTAATGACAGACCGACCCCGCCATTTTTGAATTTTAAATTCAAAAATGGCGGGGTTACTTAAGTCTGTCGATAAAGTCGACGCGTTCTAATAAGGCAATCCGAAGCTGACGCTTAGCGCATGGTCTACCCGAAACATTGAGCCGTCGTCTAAAGTGCCCATTTTCTCTTTAAGCCGCCTTTTGTCAATGGTTCTTACCTGTTCTAAGAGCACTATCGAGTCCTTAGTCAGTCCGCAGCCGTCCGCATTAACCTTTATATGAGTAGGGAGCTCTGTTTTGTCGTGCTGGCTTGTTATCGCCGCCGCAATGACCGTAGGACTGTATCTGTTTCCGATATCGTTCTGAACTATAAGTACAGGTCTTATTCCGCCCTGCTCAGAGCCTACCACCGGACTTAAATCTGCATAATATATATCTCCGCGTTTAATATTCATTGCTGTTTCACACTCCTAAATAATCTATTGCTATTTTTGCCTGATTATCAGAATTTTAAACCTATTATATTTTATGAAGCAAATAATTTTGTGTGAAAGCAGTTGTTGTAATTAAAGCCTCATCATTATCATAACGATGAGGTTTCGGTTTTATTTTAATTCAGGTTTTGCACCATTTCATTACAAGCGAGCAGGGAAGAATTTTCGCAATAAAGCGGTAGAATTTGTAAAATGCCTTGTTTGTATATACTGCTTTGCCCGAAAGCGCCGCTTTAAGAGATTTTTCCGCCATTTCTTCGGGATTGACGCGCGGCAGGGTGTCAAAGGTCTTGCTTGTGCCCTTTTTTATGTTTGCAACTGGTAAAAATTCCGTATCCATAGGCCCCGGGCAAACGGCTGTTACATTTATTTTTTTATCCTTAAGCTCAAATCTTAAAGCTCTTGACAGGCTTAAAACATAAGCCTTTGTTGAGGAATATACCGCCATTCTCGCGTTAGGCGCAAAAGATGCGATAGAACAGGTATTTATAATATTCGAATTTTCACTCATAAAGGGGAGCGTTACCGAGGTTATAACCGTCAGCGCCTCGCAATTGAGCCTTACCATTGCGGCATTGTCCGCAGTGCTGATATCGGTAAAATCAGCAAGTCTGCCGAAGCCTGCATTGTTTATCAAAAGCCTGACATCGGCGTGATTTTCTTTTAGATAGTCTTCATAAAGCCTGACTGAATTGCTGTCTGTGATATCCGCAGGAAAAATTTCGATTTTCCCGCCTAACTCTTCTCTTAACTGCTTAAGTCTGTCCTCTCTTCTTGCGATAATAAGAATTTTATCAATATCTTTAAGTTCACTAAATACTTTTTTTACATATTCTTTTCCGAGTCCCGAGGACGCACCCGTAATTACGGCGTATTTCATATAAATCAACTCCCGATTTATCGTATCACAAGTTGATTTTAAAGTCAAATATTATTATGAATCAGAAAAGATTGCAAAAAAATAAAAGACTCGAAAAACGAGCCTTTAATTTTATCTAATATGCAGAGTCGGAAGGATGGGCGGTGTATCCATCATCTCAGGTACTTCCGGTGTGAAGTGTGTCGGGAACCATTTCCGACCTCAACCGACTCTACATTTATTAGTATTCTCTTTGCACTCATAATATAACACATTTTTTATTTTTTGTCAAGTGGGACAAGCCTTTTACTGTATAATCTTCTTTTTAATTTTGAATCTGAGATATCATACATTGTTGAAACATAAAGCCTGCCTTTAATACTGTCGACTTTTATTCCTAAAAGAATATTATCCTTAAAGCACTTTACAAATTCTATGGAAGCGTTTTCTTTTTCGTTAGGATTTATTCCGATATAGTCCGGATTTTTTATTATATCGGGAATTGAATCAATATATTTAAGAGCAATAAAATGCTTTCTTTTTATCAAATGAGAAATTAAACCCTCTGAGCGAATAATTTTGCTTTGCTTAATCTCTGTATTCAGAATTTTATTGAAATCGTGATTATACAATCCAACTTCTATTTCTTTTTCCAATCACTATCACCTTATACAGTTTACTATTATTCGAAAGAAAAATCAAGTTATTTAAAAAACGAAAATATCCTTATTGTTCAAAAATAAAAAAATGTTGACATCAGGCTTTTCTTGTGATAAAATATTTAAGCCGCATATTGTAGGCTCTTTTAAGTCATGCTTAATTTCGGCATGCGCCTAACTTTAGCGAGACTGTTTAATATCAGGTAGGTGTAAAGAAAAATGTATGCAATTTTAGAGACAGGCGGTAAGCAGTACCGCGTAGAGCAGGGCGATGTTATTTATGTTGAAAAGCTCAATGCTCAGGCTGATGAAGAGGTTACCTTCGATAAGATAGTAGCTGTAAGCAACAGAACTTTAAAGCTCGGCAAGCCTTATGTTAAGGACGCGTTCGTTAAAGGAACAGTTCTTAAAAACGGTAAGGGCAAGAAGATCAATATCTTCACTTATAAGCCGAAGAAAAGCTCTTCTCGCAAAATGGGCCACAGACAGCCCTATACTAAGGTTCAGATTACCGAAATCGGCTGATTATGACCGAGGTTAAAATCTTTTTTGCCGATAATGATCCCAAAGGCTTTGAGATCAGCGGCCACAGTTCTAGTAACTGTAACGACGAGGTCGGAAAGACAGTGTGTGCGGCGGTTTCGTCCGCGGCATATATGGCGGTCAATACCGTCACTGAAATTATAGGAGATAAGCTAAGCGCCGAGATTGAGGACGGATTTATGTCCGTAACCTCAAAGGATTTAAGCAAAAGCTCGGTTTATGTATTAAAGGGCTTTATTCTTCATATAAAAGAGCTTTCCGAGCAGTATCCAGATAAAATACGAATTATTTCGGAGGTGTAGATCATCATGTTGAAGATAAACATTCAGTTGTTCGCTCATAAAAAAGGAATGGGCTCCACTAAGAACGGCAGAGACAGTGAGTCGAAGCGTCTCGGAGTTAAGCGCGGAGACGGTCAGTTCGTTTTAGCGGGAAACATTCTTGTCAGACAGAGAGGAACTCATATTCATGCCGGCAACAATGTCGGACGCGGCTCTGACGATACCTTATTCGCTCTTATCGACGGTAAGGTTAAATTCGAGCGTGTAGGAAGAGACCGTAAGCAGGTCAGCATCTACGCGGTAGAGCAGTAATAAATATAAGTTTTAAGTCGGGCGGCAAATTTTAAGCCGCCCGTTTTTTTAAATTACGGAGGAAATGAAAATGAAAATTTGCAGAGTTTGCGGATTTGAGTGCGAGGATTCGGCGGAGCTTTGTCCCGAATGCGGAGCTGAGCTTAATGTCGAAACTGAGGAAAAAGAGGATATAATAATAGAAAATCCCGTTCTTGCGGCAAGTATAGATAATTTCATAACAGCCGAAATTTATAAGGATGTTCTTAAGGAAAACGGAATTTTGTTTTCCGAAGAGGGCGCGGATGAAGGAATTCATTTAAGATTCGGCGGTTCTATGACCGCAAGCGAAATTTTCGTTTCCAAAAGCGATTTGGAAGCGGCTCAGCTGCTTTATGACGCGGTTTTAAAAACCGAGGAAGCAAACGAGGAAGATTTTGAAGAAGAGGAAAATTAAGCATGTTTGTCGATGTAGCTAAAATCCATTTAAAAGCCGGAAACGGCGGCGACGGCGCGGTGTCCTTCCACAGGGAAAAATATGTCGCCGCAGGCGGACCTGACGGCGGCGACGGCGGAAGAGGCGGCGACATTATATTCAAGGTCGACGATAATCTTTCAACCCTTGCGGATTTCAGATATAAAAGGAAATATTGCGCTGAAAACGGACAAAACGGCGGCGCGGCGCGCTGTTCGGGCAAAAAGGCTCAGCCACTTTATATTTTTGTTCCCAGAGGAACGCTTATTAAGGACGCCGAAACGGGAAGAATTATAGCCGATATTTCGGACGATACACCCGTCACCGTCGCAAAGGGCGGAAACGGCGGCTGGGGAAACACCCATTTTGCAACCGCCACAAGACAGGTTCCTCGTTTTGCCAAAAAGGGCAATCCGGGGGAAGAAATGGATGTCACGCTTGAGCTTAAGCTCCTTGCCGATGTCGGTCTTATAGGATTTCCGAATGTCGGAAAATCGACACTTATTTCGGTAGTAAGCGAGGCAAAGCCCAAAATTGCGAATTATCATTTTACAACTCTTACGCCCGTTCTCGGCGTTGTCAGATATAAAGAGGGGAATTCCTTTGTTATGGCGGATATCCCCGGTCTTATAGAGGGCGCAGGAGAGGGAGCAGGCTTAGGGCATGAGTTTTTGCGCCATGTCGAGCGTTGCAGAATGCTTATTCATGTTATAGATGTTTCAGGCTCCGAGGGCAGGGACCCTATAGCCGATTTTGAGCTTATAAATAAGGAGCTTGCGGTTTTCAGTCCCGAGCTTAAGGAGCGCCCTCAAATAATTGCAGGCAATAAATGCGACCTTTGCAGTGATGAAAGGGTAGAGGAGCTTAAGAATCATTTCGAAAGCGCGGGATATAAGTTCTTCCCGATAATGGCGGCTATTAGAGAGGGCGTTGACCCTCTGCTTGACTGCGTTGCCGATATGCTGTCAAAATTAGAGCCGATAAAGAAGTATGAGCCCGAGGAAAAGCCGCAAGAGGATTTTGCCGATAAATCAAAGGAACGCAGCTTTGATATCAGGGTTGAGGACGGCGTATATTTCGTCGAAAACGCACCTTGGCTTCTTTCTGTTATGGAAACGATAGACCCCGATAATTATGACTCTTTGCAGTATTTTGAGAGAGTTTTAAGGTCGAGCGGAGTTATTGACGCACTTATTAAAAACGGAATCAGTGAGGGCGACACCGTAAGCGTTTATGATATCGAATTTGATTATGTGGTGTAAAAAATGGAGAAGTGTGAGCTTTTAAGTCCGTCCGTGCTTGCCTTTGTGGGAGACGCGGTTTACGGTCTGCTGGTAAGAGAGCATATAGCTAAGATAAACAGACCGTCAAAGGACCTGCATTCGCTTTCCGTAAAATGGGTCAGTGCTCCGGCGCAGAATAAGGCTTATGAGATTATTAAACCCATGCTCACAGGAAGCGAGGAAGAGATTTTTAAGCGCGGCAGAAATTTTCATACGGGAAACATTCCGAAAAACGCCACCGCTAAGGAATACCACACCGCAACAGGTCTTGAATGTCTTTTCGGCTTTTTGCATCTTTCAGGCAAAAAGGAAAGAATAAATGAGATTTTTGAAATAATAGCCGAAAATCATGAGGAATAATATTAAAAATAAAATGGTATATAAAGTGTGCTTAACGGCACTTAATATAACCAAGCCCTCCCGGCTAAAATGCGAATTTAGCCGGAAATTAAAAAATCCCACTGTTTCAAATAAGTGAAACAGTGGGTAATTTTTTTTAACCGATTACAGGTGGGAGCAAAGAATAGTTGCGGTTCCGGAAACCGTTACCTTTAAATTTGCGGGAATAAAAAGGCTGTCGCCTTTTTTAACCGTCATATTTCCCGACGGATAGGACACCGCCGCCTCGCCGTCAAGCACAACCGCCGAAACAAAGCTTCCGTCTCCGTGAATTCCGGCAATTCCGTCAAGCTCCAAAAGCTCTGCGGTGAATTTATCGCATTCGGCAAGCGTTCTTGAAATTCCGAAAGGATAGAGCGTTTTTTCGCCGACATCGCCGTAAGGCACAGACGGCGGAGCAGTAACGGTGACATCTACTGCCTTATCTATATGAAGCGCACGGGGCTTGCCGTCCGCTCCGAGCCTGCCGTAGTCCGAAACTCGGTAGGTGGTATTTGAATTCTGCTGAACCTCTGCAATAAGAATTCCTGCGCCTATGGCATGAAGCGTGCCAGATTTAATAAAGAAAACATCGCCCTTGTGAACATCGACAAAGTTGCACACCTCGGTAAGCGTATTGTCCTTTATTCTTCGCCTGAATTCTTCCTTGTCAATGGTTTTATTAAATCCGTAGATAAGCTGGGCGCCCTCTTCGCAGTCAACAACATACCACATTTCGGTCTTGCCGTATTCGCCCTCGTTTTTAAGCGCGTATTCATCGTCGGGGTGAACCTGAACCGAAAGCCTGTCCTTAGCGTCGATAAGCTTTATAAGAAGCGGAAAATAGGGAAACGCCGCGGCTTTTTCGCCTAAAGCGTCCTTGCCTAAGACTTCAAGCGCCTCGCTTAAGGTCTTTCCTGCAAGATATCCGTTTTTAACAATGCTTTCTCCGTCCTTATGGCAGGATAAAACCCATGCCTCGGCGGCCTTGTCAAGCTTGGTTTCATATCCGAATTCGTCTATAAGTCTTCTTCCGCCCCATAAATAGTCTTTTATCGGAGCTTTAAGTAAAAGAGGATACATAACAATCATCTCCATACAAATTTTATCATATTGTATTCAAATTTTCAAGCACTCTTAAGCAAAGCCGACAAGTTCAAACTCGCCTGAAACAAAGTAATTTCGGTATTTTTCGGCTTGTCGTCATAGCAAGGCGACAGCCTTGCGTCTTCCTTCGCACCAAAAACTACTCAAAATTCTTTCCGTTTCAGGTCAAAGAATTTTAAGGTGGGAAATTTTTGGAATTTGCGAGGCAAAAACCCAGTTAATCCTGTCGGATTAACGAGTATTTTAACAATGTAAAGACGAAAATTTGACCCTTAAAATCGGGTTCGAAATTGTCAGCTTTGCTTATAGTAATTAACCGCTTTAGCCATAAAATCCTGCGTTACACCGAAATATTCCGCAAGGGAATAAATGTTGTCATAACCCGAGGAAAGCGCCGCATTGAACTTTTTTTCGGGGACAAGCTTTTTTATCGCCCAAAGATTTGCATGTCTTTCATGCTTTTCCCTGATATCAAGCTTTGAATAAATATTATAAAAGCTGTAGGTTGCGCAGTGCCCAAGCTCGTGAGCCAGACACACCTTTTCGTCAGCGCCCGAAATCTTCTTATCAAGCGCTATATACATTGATTTGCCGCTTTTAAGCGAAACAGAACGGGTCAGAGGCAGGGGATATCTGTCAACAGGAATTCCCTTGCGCTCGGCAATTCTGTAAAGCCTAATTGTTTCCATTATACCTCTCCTTTATATATTCGGCATATCTTTTTACTTCATTCCACATTTCGTCGGTCACCTCTGTTTCGCCTCCGAAAAGAGCGACCTTAACCGCATTGTCGTCCGCGCCCGAGCTTTCTTTTCCCGATATAAAATCTACGCTGACATTAAAATAATCCGCAATTTTACTTAATGTACCGAAAGAAAGCGTTTTCGTTCTGCCGCATTTTAAATCGGAAAGCGAAGCGCGCGGAATATCGCACTCCTTGCAAAGAGCCGTAACATTGATATTATTCTTCTTGCAGAGAGCTTCAATTCTGTCGTAAATGATTGCCATAATTTTATCCCCTTTAAATAAAATTATGAAAAATCATAATTTTACTCTTGACATTTACGAAAAACCGTAATATAATAAACTTGCATTACGGAAAATCGTAATTATTTTGTTGCAAGTACTATTATATTACATATTTCCGTAAAAGTCAAGAATTATAAAAGGAGAATAAAGGAATGTACAATTGTCAGGACAGCGAAAAAAATGTTTTGCACTGCAGATACTGCGGTGCAAGACTAAAAGAGGGCAGAACGGAATACTGTAACGATTTTTGCCGAAGGGCGGGTCAGTATTTATGGCAGAAGCAGCAGCGCAGGAGAAGAAAGTGGCTTAACAGTCCTCTTTCGCATATCGTTGCGAGGGTTGAGGATTACAACAGGGAAAATAAGACCTCTTATTCCTACGGCTATTTTGTCGCTTACATATTGCCTAAGCTTATAAAGGGAGGTAAGCTTGTAGATGAATTTTAACAGCTATGATAATTTTGAAGAAAAAAGAAATTTTTTAAGACAGTACAGATTTATGCTTTCAAAAATAAGAAGGCTTAAAAGCATGCTTGAAATTTCTCCCGAAAATGCGGAAAAATATAAAAAGGATATTGCCGAAACGATAAAAAAGCGCGATTTTATCGAGGACAGAATTGATTCTGTCGACGGAAGCCTGCTTACGGAAATTCTAAGCGAAAAATATATCTGCGGAAAGAGCCTTGAAGAAATTGCGCTCGGTCTTTCCTACAGTAAAAGACAAATCGAAAGACTTCATTTAAAAGCACTTGAAAAGCTGGTTACGGTTTGATAAAATAAAATTATAAAAATTAAGGAGGGATACCGATGTCTGACAGAGTGATACTTCATTGTGATTTAAATAACTTTTTTGCTTCGGTGACCCTCCTTTCAAACGCAACGCTTTATAATATGCCCGTCGCGGTCTGCGGAAATGAAAAGGAAAGGCACGGAATAGTTCTTGCAAAAAATGAAATTGCAAAGTCTTACGGGGTTAAAACCGCCGAAACTGTAAGAGACGCAAAAAGAAAATGCCCCGAGCTTGTCTGCCTGCCGCCCGATTATAAGCAGTATAAAAAATATTCTGCCGCCGCAAGAAAGATTTATGAGCGGTATACCGATATGATAGAACCGTTCGGTATTGACGAATGCTGGCTTGATGTAACCGGCAGTATAAGAATTTTCGGAAGCGGCGAGGAAATCGCCGAGAAAATCAGATGCTCAATTAAAAATGAGCTTAAAATAACGGTATCAATAGGGGTAAGCTTTAATAAGGCTTTCGCCAAACTCGGCTCAGATATGAAAAAGCCCGACGGGATAACCGTTATATCAAAGGAAAATTTCAAATCAAAGGTCTGGCCGCTTCCCGCAAAGGATTTGCTTTATGTCGGAAGAAGCACCGATGAAAGACTTAAATCCTCGGGAATTTTTACGATAGGCGATATCGCAAGCTGCGAAACGGCACTGCTTACGCATCTTTTAGGAAAAAACGGCGAACAGCTTAAAAGGTATGCATTGGGTCTTGACTCATCGCCGGTTGCCGACTCAAACGCTTTAAGAATTCCTAAAAGCATAGGAAGATCCGTGACTTTAGACCATGATATCGATTCTTTTGAAGAGGTCCGCAAAATCTTCCTTGTTTTAAGCGAAGAGATAACCGAAAAAATGAGGAATTTGAAGCTTGCCGCCTTCGGATTTCAGATTCATTTAAGGGATACCTCGCTTAGGGTTAAGGAATATTCCGCAACCCTAAGCGCTCCAATTACCTTGTCATTACAGCTATCAAAAAAAGGCTTTGAGCTTTTTAAAAGGAACTGTTCTTTACTTACTCCCTTAAGGTCCGTAGGAATAAGGGCGATAAACCTTAAGGATAAGGACACCTATTTTCAGCAAAGCTTTTTTGATTTGCAGTCAGAGTCCGAAAATGAGGAAAAAATCGAGCAGTCGATTATAAATTTAAGGGATAAATTCGGGGAAAGCAGCGTTAAAAGAGCAAGTACCATTGAAAAGCAAAAGTAAATTTCTTGTAATTGTAATAATTATAGTGTATAATATAATATTATAATTCTTTTTAAGAGGTGTAGTTATGCTCAGCCTTTTAAGACAGGGAAGCATGGATAGAATTATAGTTTATCTTATGTCCTCCGTAATCACTGTTTTTTTGACTTTGCCTATACATGAATTTGCCCATGGCTTTGTCGCTTCGAAATTAGGCGACCCCACGCCGAAATATCAGGGACGGCTCACGCTTAATCCCTTTGCGCATCTTGACCTTATCGGTTCTCTTGCAATTGTGTTTTTCGGCTTCGGCTGGGCAAAGCCTGTTCAGATAAACGCAAGATATTTTAAAAATCCCAAGCGCGGCATGGCGCTGACGGCACTTGCAGGGCCTTTGGCAAACCTGTTGGTTTCTTTTATCGCCGTATTTTTCTGCGCGCTTATCCCGCATATTCTGCCTGTTTCCTCGGCAATGGTTTATTCGGTGCTGTTTTTCAGGTATATTGCTACGATAAATGTTTATCTTGCGGTGTTTAACCTTATTCCCGTTCCCCCGCTGGACGGGTCGAGGGTATTATTCGCGTTTTTGCCGAGCGGAGCATATTTTAAAATAATGCAGTATGAAAGATATATTTATTTCGGTCTTTTGCTGCTTATGTTTACAGGCGTTTTAAGCTATCCCATAAGTGCTCTTTCAAACCTTATATTAAACGGAATGAGCGCCTTCTGGTCACTGATTTTTTAAAAAACGGAGTTTAAATGATGGAAGAACAACCGCTTTTCAGGCTGGATAATTTTGAAGGACCTTTAGATATGCTGTTAAAGCTGATATCTAAAAACAAATTGAATATTTATGATATCAAGCTTTCTGTTCTTATAGAGCAGTATCTTCAGCAGATTGAAGTCTTTAAAGCGCAGGAAATGGATATTTCAAGCGAATTTCTTGAAATGGCTTCAAGGCTTATCTATATTAAGACCGTAAGTCTTCTTCCTAAGCATGAGGAAATCGAAAGGCTTAAAGAGGAGCTTACGGGCGAATTGCTTGAATATCAGATGTGTCAGGAAATGGCAGGAAAGCTTTCTCTGATGACCGGCGGATTTGATAATTTTATCAAAATGCCCGAGCCCTTTGAGGCGGACAAAAAATATGTGCTTAATCATCCGTCCTCCGTTTTGTTTGACGCTTATCAGGAGGCTGTCGGCAGGGGACAGAGGAGACTTCCGCCTCCGGTTACTCCTTTTACCAAAATCGTTGCGAAAAAGATAGTCGCCGTTTCGACAAAAATCGTTTTTGTTATGCGAAAGCTTATAAAGGGAGGGACAAGCAGGCTGTCTAAGCTTTATATGTCTGCCCATGATAAATCCGAGCTTGTCGCAACCTTTCTTGCGGTGCTTGAGCTTTGCAAGGTAAACCGCATTAGCATTGAGGGAGACGGAGAAAACGCGCAGATCAAATTAAATAAGGAGCATAAAGCCAAATGAATAAAGAACAGCTGCTTAGCGCTATGGAAGCCGTTTTATTTGCCTCGGGGGATCCTGTCAGTATAGACAGACTGTCTCAGGTGTTTGAAATCAGCCCCGAAAAGGTTGAAGCTACAACCTCGGCGCTTGAAAAAAAGCTTGAGGATAATAAAAGCGGCATAAAGCTTATAAGACTTGAAAATAAATATCAGCTTGCCACAAGAAACGAGTTTGCGGAATATATTAAAAAAGCTTTCGATATAAAGCGCAAAACTCCGCTGTCTCCTGCGGCATTGGAGGTTTTAGCGGTTATCGCTTATAATCAGCCCGTAACCCGTTCATTTGTCGAGCAGGTAAGAGGCGTTGACTGTTCGGGAGTTATAACAACGCTTATCGAAAAGGAGCTTATTGAGGAGCGCGGAAGACTTGAGCTTCCCGGAAAGCCCCTGCTTTACGGAACAACGGATAACTTTTTAAGATGCTTTTCGATTTCCGATTTAAGCGAGCTGCCGCCGCTCCCTAAGGATAATGTTCAGCCTGCGGATATGGGCGAACAGCTCGTTATTGAGGAAACTCAGCAAGCGGAAGAATAAAGAGAGGATAAAGCTATGAGTGAGGGTAATATTCAGGGCATAATGGATGTCACTTTAGAAAAGCTCCGCGCTATGGTGGACGCGGATACTATTATAGGCACGCCCGTAAAAGCCGATAATTTCACCCTGATTCCTGTCTCGAAGGTGTCCTTCGGACTTGCGACAGGCGGAAGCGATTTCCCGTCAAAAAACGGGGTGCAGATGTTCGGCGGCGGAAGCGGAGCGGGAGCATCGGTAGTTCCTGTTGCGTTTATTGCGATAAACGGGGACGATATCAAAATGCTCCCTGTTTATAACGACCTTAATACCTTTGATAAAGCAATAAATATGATGCCCGAACTGATAGAAAAGGCAAAGGGACTTTTCAAAAGACAGGAAATCCGTTTCGATGAGGACGGAAATGTTATAAGCGAGGGCTGAAAACCGTTATAATTAGACCTAAATCGGAATAAACTTTATACGGTGATATAAATGCTTGATTCCGCTTTTAAAAAAATAACGGCAGTCTTTTTGTCGGCTGTTTTTATGCTTACACTAAGAATAAATACCTCTGCAATAAGCGCTAAGTCCGCCGTGCTGATATGCGCAGATACAGGAGAAATTATTTATTCGAGAAATGCCGAGGAAAGGCTTCCTATGGCAAGCACTACTAAAATTATGACGGCTCTTCTTCTTTGCGAGCAGGACCTGAAAAGACAGGTGACAGTCTCTTTTTCCGATATAAATACCGAGGGCACCTCCATGGGGCTTAAGGATAAGGATACCGTGACCTTAGAGGATCTGCTTTACGGAATGCTTTTGGCTTCGGGTAACGACGCGGCAAATGCCGCTGCGGCGGCAGTCGGGGGAACGGTCGGCAATTTCGTTAATTTGATGAATGAAAAAGCTAAGTCTTTAGGGCTTAAAAATACACATTTTGTAACCCCCTCAGGGCTTGATGCCGACGGTCATTATTCCACCGCTTACGATATGGCAATCCTTGCAAAGAACGCTTTAAATAACGCCGATTTTGCAAAAGCCGCGGCGACAAAGGAAAAGACCGTATCTTTAAATAACGGTGAAAAAAAGATTACCCTTACAAATCATAACCGCCTTTTAAGGTCCTACAGCGATGTAACGGGCGTTAAAACAGGGTTTACGAAAAAATCGGGCAGATGCTTGGTTTCTTCCGCCGAAAAGGACGGCAGAAAAGTTATTGCCGTTACCTTAAACGACCCTGACGACTGGAAAGACCATAGATATATGCTTGATTTGGGACTTGAAACGGTAAAGAAGTATACGGTTTCTCCAAAGCAAAATTATGCCGATATCAGGGTCTTCGGCGGAAATAAAAACAGCATTAGGATTTTTTTGCCCGAGCTTTCGGTCTGCTCTGCGGCAAAATCCGAGCTTGGGTGTGAAGTCAATATTAAATCTGCTGTTTTTGCGCCTGTTAAAAAGGGACAGAAGCTCGGAGAAATCGTTTTCACTTCGGACGGCAGGGTTATTAAAAAATGCGATTTGAATTCGGATGAGGACATAAAAAGAGAAAAAAGCGGCTTTTTTAAAAAGCTTATAAATATAAGTATTGTTATACTGGGGAGTATTTAATGAAGGATATTAAAATCAGACTGCAAAAGCATCTTTCCGCCTGCGGGATTGCTTCGAGAAGAAAAGCCGAGGAGCTTATAGCCTCGGGCAAGGTGCGTGTAAACGGCAAAATCGCGGCAATCGGAGATAAGGTGGACCCGAAAAGGGACAAGATTTCGGTCAGAGGAAAAACAGTTGTTTCAAACGATACCAAATGCTATATAATGCTTAATAAACCCCGCGGATTTATCACCGCCATGAGCGATGACAGGGGCAGAAAGACCGTTGCCGACTTAACCGCCGATGTAGGCGTTAAGGTTTTCCCCGTAGGACGGCTTGACCGCGATTCCGAAGGACTACTTATTATGACCAATGACGGCGATATAACAAATATACTTACACATCCGTCAAATCATGTAAATAAAACCTACCGCGTCACCGTTAAGGGCGAGGTAAGCGAGGACAAGCTTAAAAGGCTTGGCGAGGGCGTAGTTATAGAGGGCAGAAAGACCCTGCCGTGCGATGTTTTTGTTGTAGAAAGAAAAGAAGACAGAACAGTTTTGAATTTTATTATCCATGAGGGCAGAAACAGGCAGATCAGAAAAATGTGCGCTTCTGTAGGATTAGAGGTTTTAAGGCTTAAAAGGATTGAAATTGCAGGCATTAAGCTCGGAAAACTGCCTGCAGGCTCGTGGAGACCGCTTAATTTAAAGGAGCTTAACCGCTTGGAAAATATATCAAAATCGAAAGAGGAAGCAGAATGATTTCGGTTATCCCTTGCTATGATAAAGAAAAATTAAAAGAGCTTTATTTAAAATGCGGCACTGAATTTTCGGATAGCTCGGCCGCCGTTCTTGCGGAAAGCTCGGGCGAAATTTTAGGCTTTTGCCTCTTTGATTTATATGAAAAAAGCGCGCTTATTAAAAAAATCGAGCCGGAAAACGATATTATGCTCGCCGACGGAATTTTAAGAAGCGCCCTTCATGTGGCGTCAGAGAGGTTTATTACAGAGGTTCATTATGATAAAAGCATTTTCGGTATAGTAGACAAGCTTAAATTTGTTAAAGATAAAAATGAATGCACTTTAGATATCGATAAGCTTTTTAAAAGCTGTAAATCATGTAAATGATAAAAAAATGTTGCAAAATATGATATTATATGATAATATATATTTGTGTGCGCAAGACTTTTGCGTTTTTTAGTTTAAAAGTCTGATTTTGGGAGGTTTAGAAAATGAATGCAGGTAAGATAATTCTCGGCATTGCCGTTATAATCGTTTCCTTAGTTATTATAGCTGTTGTTCTGCTTCAGCAGGGAAGAAGAGCCGGTATAAACGGCGCAATTTCAGGCGGAGCCGATACATTTCTTTCTAAGAACAAGGCTCATACTGCCGACGCGCTTCTCGCAAGAATAACAAAGATTGTTGCGGCTCTGTTTTTCGTTCTCGCAATCGTTGCGAATGTTATTTCCGCTCTCGGAAAATAACTTAAAATATTTTAAAAAATAAAAAAAGACACTTAATGCGCTTAGAGACAGGTCTTAAACTAAATTTAAGCGCTTCATGCCGGTGTGTCGGAATGGCAGACGAGACAGACTCAAAATCTGTTGTCAGCAATGGCGTGTGGGTTCAAGTCCCACCACCGGCACCACATATCGACAGGACTTAAGCTTTTATGTCTTGTCGATTTTTGTTAAATGAAGTATTTTTCGGCGAATAAAGAATAAGGTTGTGAAATTAATGAAGGTTGTAATTCTCGCAGGTGGATTCGGCACAAGAATTTCGGAGGAATCCGTTTATAAGCCTAAGCCGCTCATAGAAATCGGCGGAATGCCTATCCTTTGGCATATCATGAAAGGCTATTCTTATTACGGTTATAATGATTTTGTTATCTGCGCCGGCTATAAACAGCATGTTATAAAGGAATGGTTCGCAAATTATTTCATTCACACAAGCGATGTCACCTTTGATTTCACAAAGGGCAATGAGGTAATTGTTCATGAAAACCATGCCGAGCCGTGGAAGGTAACCGTCGTTGATACCGGACTTAATACCATGACCGGAGGAAGAATAAAAAGAATTCAGCCCTATATCGGCAATGAAACCTTTATGATGACCTACGGCGACGGAGTCTGCGATGTTGATATAGACAAGCTTGTTGAGTTTCATAAGGCAAATAATAAAATCGCAACTCTGACGGCTGTCGTTCAAAAACAGCAAAAGGGAATTCTTGATATAATGGAAAACGGAACGGTTAAAAGCTTCCGTGAAAAGCAGGTTAATGACGGCGCCGCGATAAACGCGGGCTTTATGGTGCTTGAGCCGCAGATATTCGATTATCTTGAGGGCGATGATACCGTTTTTGAGACAACACCGCTTGAAAAACTTGTAAACGAGGGTCAGCTGATGAGCTACCGCCATACAGGCTTTTGGCAGTGCATGGATTCTATGCGCGAAAAGGAACTTCTTGAAACGCTTCTTAAAAACGGCAAGGCTCCGTGGAAAAAATGGGAGTAAAAATTTATGAATCTTGATTTTTATAAGGAAAAAAGAGTTTTCGTTACAGGGCATACAGGCTTTAAGGGCTCTTGGCTCTGCAGGATTTTGATTTCTGCCGGCGCCGAGGTTACAGGCTTTTCGTTAGAGCCGCCTACATCTCCTAACCTTTTCGATATCGCTGATATAAAACCGCATATCAATTCGGTCATCGGAGATATAAGGGATTTTGATGCACTTAAAAAGGCTTATGATAAGGCAGACCCCGAAATAGTGTTTCACCTTGCGGCTCAGCCGATTGTCAGAGACAGCTATAAGGAGCCTGCTTATACCTATGAAACCAATGTCATGGGAACGGTTAATCTCTTAGAGTGCGTGAGACTGAGCGCAAATCCGCCTAAATCGGTGCTTAATGTTACAACCGATAAGGTCTATAAAAATAATGAATGGGCTTGGGGTTATAGGGAAAACGAGCCGCTTGACGGGTATGACCCTTATTCGAATTCAAAGTCCTGCTCTGAGCTTGTAACTCACAGCTACAAGGTATCCTTCCTTGATGAAATGGGTATCGCCGTTTCAACCGCAAGAGCCGGAAATGTTATAGGCGGCGGAGATTTCGCAAATGACAGAATTATTCCCGACTGCGTAAGAGCGGCAAAGGAAAAGGCAATAATAACTGTAAGAAACCCTTATTCAACAAGACCCTATCAGCATGTTTTAGAGCCTCTTGCGGCTTATCTTATGATTGCCGCAAAGCAGTATGAGGATATAAAATATGCGGATTATTATAATGTCGGCCCCGATGAGTGCGACTGTGTTACTACAGGCGACCTTGTAACCCTCTTCTGCGAAAAATTCGGCGGGGGAATGAAATGGGAAAATAAATCCGTAGGCGGTCCGCACGAAGCAAACTTCCTTAAGCTTGACTGCTCAAAGCTTAAATCGGTATTTTCATGGAAACCGCGCTGGCATATTGACGAATGCATGGAAATGACCTGCAGGTTCAGTAAAATCTGGCTTGAAAACGGAGACATTCCTGCGGAAATGGATAAGGAAATCAAAGAGTTTTTTAAATAAAAGGTAAAAGGAGAATAAAAATGGCAAACTGGAACAGCGAGGAACAGGCAAGAGAACAGATAAAGCAAATGGTTGCCGAATATTATAAGGATTTCAAGGCTAAAAAGGAGCCCTTTAAAGAAGGCGACCGCATAATCTATGCGGCAAGGGTTTTCGATGAAAAGGAAATGTGCGCGCTTACCGACGCAACGCTTGACTTTTGGCTTACAACCGGCAGATTTTCCGATGAGTTCGAGAAGAAATTTGCCGAATGGATAGGCGTTAAGTATGCCCACCTTGTAAACAGCGGCTCTTCCGCAAATCTTATTGCGTTTACCGTTCTTACCGCTCCCGAGCTCGGAGACAGAGCAATAAAAAGAGGGGACGAGGTTATAACCGTTGCCTGCGGCTTCCCCACTACCGTCACCCCGATTTTGCAGTACGGCGCGGTTCCGGTTTTTGTCGATGTAACAATTCCTCAGTATAATATTGATGCTTCAATGCTTGAAAAGGCATTAAGCGATAAAACAAAGGCGGTTATGATTGCTCATACCTTGGGCAATCCGTTCGACCTTAAAACCGTCAAGGAATTCTGCGATAAGCATAATCTTTGGCTTGTCGAGGATAACTGCGACGCTCTTGGAAGCACCTACACTATTGACGGAGTTACTAAATTTACAGGTACTTGGGGCGATATCGGAACAAGCAGCTTTTATCCGCCTCATCATATGACAATGGGCGAGGGCGGCTGCGTTTATACGAATAATCCTAAGCTTAACCGTCTCATTTTAAGCTACAGAGACTGGGGAAGAGACTGTATCTGTCCTTCGGGCAGAGATAATTTCTGCGGTCATAGGTATGACGGTCAGTACGGCGAGCTTCCTAAGGGCTATGACCATAAATATGTTTACAGCCATTTCGGCTATAACCTTAAGGTTACCGATATGCAGGCGGCTGTCGGCTGTGAACAGCTTAAGAAATTCCCCGAATTTGTTAAGCGCAGAAAGCATAACTGGAGCAGACTTAAAAATGCTCTTAAACCCGCGGAGGACAAGCTCATTCTTCCCGTTCCTGCCGAGAACAGCGACCCGAGCTGGTTCGGTTTCCTTATCACCTTAAGGGATGACAGCGGACTTGACAGAGAAAAGGTCGTAAGATATATAGAAAGCAAAAATGTTCAGACAAGAATGCTTTTCTCAGGCAACCTTATAAAGCACCCCTGCTTTGACAGCATAAGAGGGACTGACGCTTACCGCGTTGCAGGCGAGCTTACTGCAACCGATAAAATTATGAAGAATACCTTCTGGGTAGGAGTTTACCCGGGAATGACCGACGAAATGATTGATTATATGGCAAAAACCATAATTGAGGCTGTAAATAATGGGTAAATTAAAGGACCTGCTGAGTAATAAAAAGCTTGCTCCGATTATCCAGTTTATAAAATTCGGACTTGTCGGCGTTTCGAACACCGCTATTTCTTACGGAATAGAAATGCTTTGCTTCTATGTGATGTTTAAAAACGCCGAGTTCGGTTTAACCGTAAAGCTTCTTTCACTTTTAAGCGTCAAAGCCTCGGTTAAATCGGTCAGAATTGTCTATACCTCTATTTTGGCTTTTATAATAAGCGTAACCAATTCGTATTACTGGAATAACCGATTTGTTTTTAAATCGGGGAATAAAAGGTTTAAGGACCATTTAAAGGCTTATCTTAAAACCGTTGTATGCTACGGAATAACGGGACTTGTTTTATCCCCGATTATTAAAGTGCTTTTAAGCAATGCGGGCGTGCCGTACTATATCGCAAGCTTAGGCTCGCTTGTTATAACAATTCCGCTTAATTTTGTGCTTAATAAATTCTGGGCGTTTAATAATAAAAAGGAAGAAAATAAATGAAAATAAGACTTGCAGACTATGTTGCGGATTTTTTGGCTGATAAGGGCGTTACCGATTGCTTCACCGTTGTCGGCGGAGGAGCAATGCATTTAAATGACGCTTTCGGCCATCATGAAAAAATTCACTGTACTTATAATCATCATGAGCAGGCGAGCGCCATTGCGGCGGAAAGCTATGCGAGACTGAATAATAAAATCGCGGCGCTTTGCGTAACAACCGGCCCGGGGGGCACAAATGCCATAACAGGCGTTGTCGGCGGCTGGCTTGATTCAATTCCGATGTTTGTTATAAGCGGTCAGGTAAGATATGATACTACCGCAAGATATGCCATGCAGTTTACCGACGGATTGCCTCTTCGCGCAGTAGGCGATCAGGAATTCGATATCACAAAATCGGTTTCTTCGATGTGTAAGTATGCCGAAATGCTTGAAAAGCCCGAGGATATAAGATATATGCTCGAAAAGGCTTGGCACCTTGCAAATACCGGAAGAAAGGGTCCTGTTTGGCTCGATATCCCCGTTAATTATCAGGGGTGCTTTATTGAAACAGATAATCTTTCCGGATATGACCCCGAAGAAGACGATAAATTGCTTCCGCCTAAGGTTAGCGATGAAACCGTCGATTTGATTTTGGAAAAAATTAAAAAAGCTCAAAGACCCGTTATTTATGCGGGCGGAGGAATAAGACTGTCTGGCGGATATGAAGCCTTTAAGAAGGCTGTTGAAAAGCTCGGCGTTCCCGTAGTGACCTATTGGAACAGCGTCGATGTAATTGAGGACGATAATCCCCTTTATTGCGGAAGAGGCGGAAATATGGGCGACAGACCGGGAAATTTCGCCGTTCAGAATTCTGACCTTTTGCTTGCAATCGGCACAAGACTGAGTCTAAGACAGGTCGGCTATAGCTTTAAAACATGGGCGAGAGCCGCAGAGGTTATAATGGTAGATGTGGATAAGGCGGAATTTAAAAAGCCTACTATTCATGTCGATATGCCTGTCTTTGCGGACGCAAAGGATTTCCTTGAAGCTATAGTCCGCAAAACCGAGGATTTAAAAGCGCCCGTTTCGGATAAAGAGTCTTGGCGCGAAAAATGCCTTTACTGGAAGAAAACTTACCCTGCAACCTTGCCGAGACACTATGAGGAAAACGGCAAAACCGCAAATGTTTTTGCTTTTATCAAGCACCTTTCCGATTCCTTGCCCGCAGGCTCGCTTACAGCCGTAAGCAACGGCGCATGCTGCGTTGTCGGACATCAGAACTGGACTATAAAAAAGGACACGAGATTTATTATAAACAGCGCAATTGCCAGCATGGGCTACGGACTTCCTGCGGCAATCGGTCTTTGCATTGCGGGCGGTAAAAAGGATACTGTATGCCTTGAGGGCGACGGAAGCATAATGATGAATTTGCAGGAGCTTCAGACTATTGTCACCAATAAATTGCCTATAAAGGTATTTTTAATAAACAATCAGGGCTATCACAGTATCAGAATAACACAAAATAATCTGTTTAAGGACCATTGCAAGGTCGGAATAGGACCCGAAAGCGGAGATCTTTCTTTTCCCGATTTTAAGAAAATCGCAGGTGCTTTCGGTATGCCTTATTTCAGTGCTAAGAGCAATGAAGAAATGAAAAAAGCGGTCGAAGAAGCTCTTAAGACAGAGGGCTTTGCTTTCTGCGAGATATTTACAGATACCGTTCAGGTTTGGGAGCCTAAGAGCAGTACAAAGCGTCTGCCCGACGGAACGCTTGTAAGTCCTCCACTTGAGGACCTCGCTCCGTTTTTACCGAGAGAAGAGCTTGAACAGCAGATGTTTATACCGCTTGTAGAAGAATAGTCAAAAAGGGGAGAATTGTTATGAAGTCGGCAGTTGTTACAGGTGCAACAGGAATGATTGCTTCGGCACTTATAAGATATCTTGTCTCGAAAAATATTAAGGTTTATGCTTTGTGCAAGCCGGATGAGCCTAAGAATGATGATTTTTTCAAAAATCCTCTTGTAACAGCGGTGGACGCCGATATTTCGGAGCTTGCCGATGCGGATAGTAAAATTCCGGAAAAATGCGATGTTCTATATCATTTCGCTTGGCTCGGTACCTTCGGAAATACAAGGGACGACGCATATACTCAAAATGATAACATCAAATACACCTTAGACGCCGTAACCTTAGCGCATAAACTTTCATGCTCCTGCTTTGTAGGCGCAGGCTCTCAGGCGGAATACGGACCCGTTAAAGAAAAGCTTACAAGCTCTACTCCAACCGACCCTTGTTTGGGCTACGGTATAGCAAAGCTTGCCGCCGGCAAATTAAGCAGAATTTATGCCGAAAATCTTAATATCAGGCATGTTTGGGCAAGAATTTTAAGCGTTTACGGACAAAAAGGCAATCCTAACGCTATAATTCAGTCGACAATATCAAAATTGGCTAAGGGCGAAAAATGCTCCTTTACTCCGTGTGAGCAGGATTGGGATTTTCTCCATTGCGACGATGCCGCAAGGGCTTTTTACCTTATGGGTGAAAAGGGTAAGCACGGCGCTGTTTACCCTCTCGGAACAGGAAAGACAAGAAAGCTTAAGGATTATATAGTTTCTCTGCGCGATACCGTGAATAAAAACGCCGAAATCGGAATAGGCGAAATACCCTATAATAAAAATCAGGTTATGTATCTTTGCGCTGATATTTCTCAGCTTACCTCCGATACAGGCTTTAAGCCCGAAATATCCTTTGAAGAGGGCGTTAAAATAACTTATGATTGGATGAAGGAACATGGCTGCTGCTGAAAAAACAAAAAAGAAGATAAGCGTTCTTATCCCATGCTTTAATGAGGAAGAAAATGTTGTCCCGATGTCTAAGGCAATAGAGGATGTTTTTAAAAACGACCTTCCCGAATATGATTGGGAGCTTGTTTTTATTGATAACGATTCTAAGGATAATACAAGACCTCTGCTTGAAGAAATATGCAGAAACGATAAGCATATTAAAGCAATTTTTAATGCAAAGAATTTCGGACAGTTCAATTCCCCTTATTACGGAATCTGCCAGACCACGGGCGACTGTACTATAAGCATGTGCTGTGACTTTCAGGACCCTGTCGAGCTTATTCCTAAGTATGTAAGAGAATGGGAAAACGGGTACAGAATAGTAATAGGAATCAAAACTACAAGCAAAGAAAATAAGCTTATAAGATTTCTCAGAACCTGTTATTATAAAATGATTAAAAAGTTTTCCGATGTCGAGCAAATTGAGCATTTTACAGGCTCGGGACTTTATGATAAAAGCTTTGTCGATGTTTTAAGACGGCTTGACGACCCGAAGCCGTTTTTAAGAGGAATTGTTGCGGAGCTGGGATTTAAAAGAAAAGAAATTCCTTATGACCAGCCGAAACGCAGAGCAGGCAAAACTCATAATAATTTTTATACCCTTTATGACGCGGCTATGCTCAGCTTTACCTCTTATACGAAAATAGGTCTTCGCATTGCAACAATAGGCGGCTTTATAATGTCGGTTTTAAGTCTTTTGGTTGCGCTTGTCTATGCAATCCTTAAAATCGTAAATTGGGATTCGTTCCCTGCGGGAAACGCACCTATTCTTATCGGTGTTTTTGTATTAGGCTCAATTCAGCTTTTCTTTATAGGACTTCTCGGCGAATATGTTCTTAATATAAATTCCAAGATTATGAAAAGACCCCTTGTTGTAGAAGAAAAAAGAATAAATTTTGATGAATAAAAAAATCGGCCCTGAAAAGGGTCGATTTTTTTAGAGCTTTAATATTCTTTTAGCATTTTCGCTTAAAATCATTTTTTGCTCGCTTTCGCTTAAGCTTAGATTAAAAAATAATTTTAATTCATTTTCGGGATCGTTCATCGGATAGTCTGTTCCGAAAAGCACTCTGTCGGCGCCGTATCTTAAAATAATTTCTTTTGCTTTTTCGGGTGTAAGAAAAGCAAGACTCGATGAGCAGTCAACATAAAAATTGTTAAGCTTATTTGAGGAGCAGATTTCTTTGCTTGCTTCGTCCCAGATTGTGTATCCGCCGAAATGCGCTCCGATAATGGTAAGATTTGAATAAATTTCAAGGATGGGAATGAGCCTGTTCGGGTTTGAAAAATCGTACCTTTTGTCGCCCGTGTGCATAAGAATAGGAATTCCTTTTTCTTCGCATAGCTCGTAGATTTTAAGGCACCTGTAATCGTCAATTTTAAAGCCCTGAATATCGGGGTGCAGCTTAACTCCCTTAAGCCCTAAATCAATCAGATGGTTTAAATCTCCTCTGATATCGCCTGAGTCGGGGTGGAGCGTTCCGAAGCCTGTAAGAATATCAGGGTGTAATGAAACCTTTCTTGCTATAAACTCGTTTATGCTTTTAACCTGATGCGGAGTTGTCGCGACCGACTGTACAATACAGCGGTCAATTCCGCATTTTTCGCATTTTTGAATAAGCTGATTAACAGTGCCGGAGCAGGCAGGCTTGCCGCCGTAAAAATTGCCCGTTGCGTTGGCGGCTTTTTCGGCAATCATATCAGGATAAATGTGACAGTGCGCATCAATAACGGCTTTTTGATTTACCATTATTTTATCGGATAGGTCCAGCCGTATTTATCTTCGGTTTTTCCCCACTGTAATCCTGTAAGAACATCGTAAAGGTGCTTCGTAACCTCGCCGATTTTTCCCTCGCTTACTGTAAATTTCTCGTCATT
>DBKZ01000064.1:0-10059 GCA_002297415.1 Ruminococcaceae bacterium UBA737 | reverse complement strand
AAGCCGCCGTACCCGTGCCCCAAGCCTCTTCTAATTTTCCGCTTCTTGCGGCGTCCATAAGCTCGTCAACGGTTAAAAGTCTTTCTTCAACCGTGTATCCCTCGTCCTTTAAAATCTCAATGCAGGATTTTCTTGTAATTCCGGGGAGAATTGAGCCTGTAAGAGCAGGGGTGACTATTTTGCCGTCGATTTTAAACATTACATTCATAGCGCCTACTTCTTCGATGTACTTTCTTTCAACACCGTCAAGCCATAAAACCTGAGAATATCCCTTTTTCTCCGCAAGCATTCCCGCGCGGTTGCTTGCGGCATAGTTTCCGCCGCATTTTGCCTCTCCGGTTCCGCCTCTTACAGCTCTTACATCCTTTGATTCAATCAATATCTTAACGGGGTTGAGACCCTCCGCATAGTAGTTTCCTACAGGCGAAGCTATGATAACAAAGGTTGCGTTTTTAACCGCATGAACACCTAAGCTTTCGTCATTACCGAACATAAAGGGACGAAGGTAAAGTGAGGTACCTTTTTCACTCGGAGTCCAGTCCTTGTCGACTGAAACAAATGTTGTAAGCGCTTTTAATCCGTCCTCTTCGGGAATCTGCGGCAGACACATTCTTTCAGCCGAGCGGTTAAGCCTTTTGATATTTTCAAGCGGTCTGAAAAGCTGAACGCTTCCGTCCGCCTTGCGGTATGCCTTAAGACCCTCAAAAATTTCGACACCGTAATGGAAAACGGTTGCTGCCGGATGTAACGATAAATTTTCAAAGGGAACTATTCTGGCATTGTGCCAGCCGAGCTCAGGTGTATAATCCATAATAAACATATGGTCTGTAAAATATTTGCCGAAGCCTAAATTCTTTGAATCGGGTTTTTGTTTAGGCGAAGATGTTTTAACAATTTTGATTTCCATAAAAATTTTCCTTTCCCAAGCCATGCTGTGATGAAAAGCCGAAAATGCTGAAATTACTCTGTTTCAGGCCAATTCGAACGTGCTTAAAGACCAAAACGCAAAAAACCGTCTCAAATTTCTTTGAGACGGGTGAAAATCATCCGCGGTGCGACTCAAAACAGGCTGAATTTAAGGAATTTTCCGTTTTGCCTTTGGCGTTCACGCAGCGTTTACGGGAAGCTTTTAAGCTTCCGGCTCCGAAGATAAAATAACCTGTCTGACGGCTCGCACCGAACGCCGTCTCTCTGATAAAAGCCTTTTATCTTCATCATAGCTTTTATAAATTTATGAGCATATTATAGTACTCATATTTTGATTTGTCAATCTTTTTTTGAAATTATAGAAACATATTACAAGTCCTTCCGTAATTAAAATAAAATAAGCCAGAATTAAAACAGTGTTTTGAACTCGGTAAGGCGTAAAATTGAAAATTCCGAGCTTTAAATCATATTGTAACGGTGTAAGTAAAATAAGAAATGCGGTTATCCATATAAAATCATATCTGTTTTCTTTTTGATTAAAAAACATAGCTATAGGATAGAAAAGATAGACTATACAGTAATATCCCTGCTGTCCGGAAATTAAAAGTGCAACAAGAGAAATCAGCATAACTTGCTTAAATTCGTTTTTTATAAAAAATGCACTTATAAGCGCCAAAAAACCTATAGAATACGAAATAAGCGTATTGAACTCCGGCTTAAAATTTTTAAAAATATTAGGCGCAAAAAGTCCGAGATCGCCGTTTTGATATGTTTTTGAATGCTCCTTTAAGGCTTCTGTAAAGAGCTTGATGTTATCGGTAAACGACCCTTCAAGCCATAAAAACGGCAGAAAAGTCAGAATCAGAGTAAATATTACCAATACCAAGATATCTTTGTATTTCTTTTTATAAAGCAAAACTATTCCGATAACAGCGGTAAAAATTTTCATAACCGCGGAAAATGCGAGACAGAAAAGACCGAAATATCTGATGATTTTGTTCTCTGATTCGTATGTAATTAAAAAACAGAATAAGAAAGCTGTTGCTAAAATAAGCTCGTTTGCTCTGTCAATATTAAAAATTGTAACCCCGCTTAAAAACAGTGAAAATATATGACAGATGGTCTGACATTCACTTTGAAAAGGTGTCTGCTTCCAATGTCAATGGTTACAAAGCAGCATTCAACACCTGCAAAGACTTGTGGAACATGAAGTTTCAGGAAATCAAACTTGACCACTTGCAGAAGGTTGTGGATGATTCAGGAAAGAACACACCAACCTTGAAGAAAATCAAAATCATGTTTGGTCTGATGTATGACTATGCTGTTGTTCATGAAATAGTCAGCCAGGACAAAAGGGAAATGGTCAGATATGTGGACATCAGCAAGCCAGGGAATCCAAATGCCTATGACAGAAAACCATTCACCAAGAAGGCAATCAAGACCCTTTGGGATGCACATGAATCAAACATCTATCTGTCAGTTGTTCTGATGCTCATATACACTGGTGTCAGAATTGGTGAAATGCTTGACCTTGAAAAGAAAGATGTTCACCTGGATGAAAGATGGTTCTATGTGAAGGAATCCAAAACTGATGCAGGTATCAGGGAAGTTCCAATTGCAGAAAAGATTGTTCCATTCTTTGAATACTGGATGCAACAGGACTGTGACCATCTGATTTGCACACCTGATCAGAAACCTTTTGAATATAGAAACTATTATGATTCATACTGGACACCGCTGATGAAAGACTTGTCTTTGTCCAAATATACACCACACTGCACAAGACACACCTGTGTGTCCTTGCTGACAGAAGCAGGTGTTGATGAAAGAATCATTCAGAAGATTGTTGGACATAAGGGTCAGAATGTCACACAAGTGGTCTATACACATCTTGAACTTCCAATCAAACTTGAAGCAATCAACAAGATTTGAAAGAAGGTGTCCTGATGAATAGAACACAATACAAGAACCAGTTCAGCAAAGACCACTATGACAGAATAAATTTGTCTGTTCCAAAGGGGATGAAACAGGTCATCAAGGATCTTGCAGCAGAAAAGAACCTGTCCTTGAATGCCTATATTTTGGAATTGGTCAGGAAAGACCAGGAAGGAATGTTTGACACCATGCAGTTGTCTGAATTCAACAGGAACAGAATTTTGACCATCAAAGGCAACACCCATGATGGATATGATGTTTTCTTGAAGGATGGAAGGACATTCCATTGCAGAACCAAATTGCAGATCAGACAACATCTTGCACAAGACAGTCAAAGTCTTGCACAAGACACATAAAACAGTGTTACTATTTTGTTACTATCGTGTTACTAACGGACAAAAATTGACCCAAACGGACAAAAAGAAAAATCCCACAAACCCAAGGGAAACCTTGAATTTGTGGGATTGATTTTTGTGCTTGAATTATCTCTTTGAGTTATAAGTGTGCTGTTTTGAAATATTTTCAAGTGTTCTGAAAAGCCGTGAAATATAAGACTTTTTCAACGGTATTGTATCACATCATTACGAAAAAATCAAGTTCGTTGTTAATCGTTGGACATCAAATAGACATCGCAGACATCAGCTTTTTAACTTCAAAGATACCAGCTCAGCAACCTTTGCTTTAGAGCTTGCCAGCACATCGGCGTATATATTTGCAGTAGTGCTAATATCGGAATGCCCCAAAAGTTCAGAAACGATTTTCAAGTCAATTCCGCTGTTAATTAAGAGTGTTGCATTACAATGCCGCAAGCTGTGAAGTGATATATAACTAAAATCAGTATCAGCAACAAATTTCTTAAACTGATTATTTAAATTGCTTCTGTCAACATAATTTCCCAACTCAGAAGTGAAAACCATATCAGGATATTTATATGTTTTGCCTACTTTCTTCTTTTTTTCATCCTGCATTGATTTATGTTCAAGCAATATGCCTTTCAGCGTTTCACTCATTCCAATAAATCTTACTGAGCTTGCTGTTTTAGGCGTGTCCAGCCAATGCCTGCCGCCGACACTTGCGAGGTTGTGCTGAATGTGTATAGTCATTGCGTCAAAATCAATATCTTGCCATTGCAAGCCGAGACATTCGCCCGAACGCATACCAGTGAATAACAAGACTTTGATTATAGTGTTAAATTGTGTATACCTGTCAACCATTTCAAGCAACTTCTGAGCCTGTGCTTCTTCAAGCACTGGCTTTTTTTCTTCTGCCTGTCGCTTGTCTTTTGGAAGTATTACATTTTTGCAGGGCGTTTCTTTAATGAAGCCTTGTTGAACAGCTCTTTTGAATATGCTGCAAAGGACTATATACAGTTTTCGGCAGGAAGCAGGGGAAAGCTCAACCTTTTTAAAGAATGCTGTGAGCTTTGCGGAGTTGAAGTCTTTGAGCTTTGTGTTTCCGAAAGCTGGCAGGATATGCTTATCAATCTGTCCTTTGTATGTGTAAATTGTAACAGCCTTTAACTCATTCGGAGCATAGTTTTCAAAATACCACTCTGACAAATCGGCAAATCTCATATTTTCTTTTAGCTCTGTCATTCCCTTGCATTTCTGTTCAAATTCAAAAGCATACTCACGAGCTAACTTTTCAGCTTTTTTCTCTGTCGTATTTGCTGGCGGCTTGAAAGTTGTTGTTTTTCTGATTTTTTTGCCGTCAATATCATATCCCATTGAAACGCTTATTTGAAATGTATTGCCCCTTTTTGTTATTGCTGCCATTAGCTTTTACCTCCGTTTAATTTTTCTCTAATTGTCCGCAGTTCTACGCAAACGTCCAGTAGGTGTGAAGTAGCGACTGCCTCCGCTGTTAGTATTCTGCCGTCATCGAGTTCGACAGACTTTTCTTCACTATATAAATAGTCAGATATCAGCGTAAGAGCTTCCCCCCCGTTTATTTCAAGAATGTTGTTTAATGCTTTGCGTTCGTAATTTCTTGTTTGACTGCACAGTCTAATGCCTTTGCCCGTAATTGAAGAAGAAATCCTATTTATAGCCGTCTCAGACAAGCCTGTTACCGTTTGAATATCTGTTGCAACTTTTGTTTTACATCGTATTCGCAAAGTAAATATCCTATTTCACAATCAAATAAATTGCATAATCTCAACAAGTCTGATAATTGAGGGAGGTCTTTCCCGTGTTCCCATTTTGCCACCGTCTGGCGAGTAACGCCGATATAATCTCCTAATTCATCTTGTGATTTTTTGGCTTTGTTTCTTTCCTGTTTTATTCGGTTGCCTATTTTCTGAAAGTTATATTTGTTAATCATATTTAACTCATCTCCTGTTATTACAAAATTATGTTAAAATTATGTATACTGACAATAACATTATATCGTGCTACACTGTACTTGTCAATAAGAATTCTTGCGACAGGACAAAAAAGGAGGACACACGATTGAAAAACGCAGATATTAGAGAAATGATAAAAATTTTAAGGCTTCACCATTACGAGGTTGCGGACTGCATCGGCATATCTGAAACAACATTCTGTGTATGGCTTCGCAATGAATTGACAGATGAACGCCGCAAAAAAGTGATGAAAGCTATTGAAGAATTGAGGTGCAGCAATGGAACACACTAATGCAAATCGCATCCCCTGTATGATGACAATTAGGCAGGTTGCCGCAACTGGCATATTAAGTGAATATGTTTTGCGGCAAATGCAGAAACAGGGTAAGCTGCCGAGCTTTACAGCTGGGAAAAAGGTTTTTGTAAATTATGACGCTTTAATCGAGCAGTTGAAGCAGTTAAAAGGCGGTGCTTGATATGGCTTTACAAGAAGTAACCGAAAAAACATTCCCTGAGTTATACGCTCATCCGATATACAGTAAAATATTATCTTTACTGGGTGAGGGGCTTGACAACAGCTTACAAGTTCGGGAGCTGTGCAAATTTACAGGTCTATCAGACCGAACAGCGCGCAAGACAATAGAGACCATCCGCCGAGCTGGAGTCTGCGTTGTTACAGACCAGATGCACGGCTACTGGCTACCTGAAACAATAGAAGAGCTGCAACGATATATCAGACAGGAAGAACGGAGGGGGCGCAGCACTTTCTACACTCTGAAAACAGCAAAACATCTCTATTCATCCCTGATAAGCGAGGGGTGAGACTATGGAGCGCAAACGCTCATTTCCCTGTTATCTTGATTATGCCGAACACTTGAAGTTGTTATCAGTTGAACAGTGCGGCGAGCTGTGGCTTGCTATGTTCCAGTATGAAGAAACAGGCATTCTGCCTGAGTTTTCAGGAGCTTTGCAAATGGCATTTTCTTTCATCCGTTCGCAGATGGACAGAGACAAAGCGGCATATATGGAGAAGTGCAGGAAAAATGCAGCAAACGGAGCTAAGGGAGGCAGACCGCCAAAAAGCGAAATGCCTACCGAACAATAAGCGAACGCTTTTTCTAAAACCGAACGGTTTTTTTGAAAACCGAAAAAAGCCGATAAGAGAAGATAAGACAAGATAGGAAAAGATAAGAAGAGATATGTTTTTTCTCTTGCTACTTCTCTTTAAAAAAAATCACATTTCAAAAACAAGCGGCAAAACCGCAATAACGGAGGCAAACAGACAATGAAAACAGTTATATTCGGCAAAACGCCGACACAGGTAAACATAGCGGAACAGCTTAAACAACTTATCACAGAATACCAGCAAGGACAGCAAGAGCTTGCAGACGGTTGCCGTCTTGCAAAAAGTCAGCTTTTGGCAAACGCTCAAACCGAGCTTTACACGGCTGAGGGATTGCGTGAACAGTACAACCGCACGAAAGACAACTTGCTGACTGCCGCAAAAAATAAAGCCGCAGGTCTGAACGCAAAAGCAATGAAAATTGTTGCCAGCGTAAAAGTGGATGCCCTCAAAGCTCTTTATGAGGTTGAAAAAGGCAGCGACTATGCAGTGCGCATAAACAATGCTTTGCAGTTCGTTCAGATTGAGGGCGAGAACATCACAGACGAGACCGCAGCGCAGATTTTAAAGGAGTTTGCAAATGATATTGAAACTATGCAGCGTTTCCACAGTGTAGTTGAAAAACAGGTTGCGGCGAGAGGCGAACAGCTTACTGATGCATACGGACATACGACATTCCCTCAGACATTCGGAAAACTCTATCACGCTGAGGCATTCGCTCAGGCTCTTGCGGAGCTTGAAGAAATGGCAAGCGGTATCTTTCTTAACAAGCTAACACAGACCGAAACAGAGTTTTTACACGGTGTTTCTGTTTCCGTTCCGACAGACAGTTATATACAGCTCATTACCGAGCGCAACATCATTGAACAGGCTGAAACCGTTGAGGCTATGCTTGCAGAGCTGTTCACTGTCATTGATTGATTAAAACAGGGGCGGCGGTACACCTCTGCCGCTGTCCTTGCTTTAATAACTCAGATTTTTGCGTTTTGAGAAATTCCGCAGAAGTCAGAGTACCCTCCTGAGCGGGTTGTTTTGGGTTTTCGTTTTCTTGCTCGGGAGGAATTTACATAAAATAAAAAGGAGGTGCGGAGCTGTGGCAAATGATGAAAACTTGAAACCGCAGAACAAACGACCAAAGAGTGAACAAAGAGAAATTGCACGACAGGGCGGCATTGCCAGCGGTAAGGCAAGACGACGCAAGCGAACAATGAAAGAGGCGGCAAAGCTCATTCTGAGCTTACCAGCAAACGGCGAACAGGCGGTCCTGCTGGCTCAGTACGGCATTGAGGAGAAAGACAGAACAAATATAACGCTCATAATTGCGAAAGCTGTTCAAATGGCTGCAAACGGTAATATAAAGGCTGCTGAGTTTGTGCGAGACATAATCGGGGAAAGCCCTAAAATGCAGCTGCTTGAAAAAAGACTTGAAGCACTTGCAGAAGAAAAAGAAGCAACTCACCTTTTAAGTGATGAGTGGGTGGACGCAATATCGAACATTGAAGAGGAATAGAAAATGTTTGCATTTTTTCTGACTTCGTACTATAATGAGTTTGTCACATTCACATAGCAACTGTCCACCCTTTGCGGTAGGCGGTTGCTTTTTTATGCTGCAAGGTGTTCAGAAACGCCCTGAACGGCTCTTTACTGCTTTATAGTGATTTATACGCAAAACAAAAAAAGAACGCTCCACAAGGCTGTAAACGACATATAGAGCAAAGAGCAGAGGCTTGAAGCCTCTGCTCTTCCTTTTTGCTTATTCGTCTTTGTTGTCATAATCGTTACACAATTCCACAAGTAGCATCGAAAGTGTATTGACATTCTCATCGGCTGTGCCGTCATTGTTTGCAAGCAGCGCATCAAGTGCGGTAGCAACTGCTCTAATTTTCAAAAAGCTATTCCTTTGTTCTATTTTGCTCATTTTCGGTTTATCCTCCGTTTACTTTATTTTGCCGATATGGCGGTCGGCATAATAAGTATATCAAACAGAATGCCATTTGTGTGGATTGTTGCACAAATGATAATTTATTTCTGAAAATCAGAAAAATATTACTGAACAGTAAGTCTTTTTTTGCTTGCTCTTTGGAATTTCTGCCGATAGTCCGCAGTTTGTCCGTGGACAGTCCAGCGGACAAATAAAAAGCGGTTAATCTCCTGAGAGAAAAACCGCAAAAAACTTATTTTTTTTAGTCTTTGGACATCAAACGGACATCAAAAAAGGCTTGCCACAGAGTGATAGCCCTGTAAACAAGCCATTTTCTTTGATAAACAATTATCTCTTTGAGAACTGCGGTGCACGGCGAGCGCCTTTTAAACCGTACTTCTTTCTTTCCTTCATTCTCGGGTCGCGGGTCAGGAAGCCGGCGGCTTTCAGCGCGGCGCGGAACTCGGGATTGACGCTCAGCAGAGCGCGGGAAACGCCGTGACGGATTGCGCCGGCCTGACCGGAGACGCCGCCGCCTTCGACGGTGCAGACGAGGTCGACCTTACCGAGCATGTCGGTGGTGGCCAGCGGCTGGCGGACGACCATCTTCAGGGTATCCAGGCCGAAATACTCGTCGATGTCACGGCCATTGATGGTGATGGAGCCAGTGCCGCCCTGATACAGGCGAACGCGGGCGATGGAGGACTTGCGGCGGCCGGTGCCGTACTGATACTNNTCTTTCTTTCCTTCATTCTCGGATCACGAGTGAGGAAGCCTGCCTTCTTAAGAGCAGGACGGAGCTCTTCATTAGCCTGAAGAAGCGCTCTTGAAATTCCGTGACGGATAGCACCGGCCTGACCGGTAACACCGCCGCCGGTAACACGGCAGACAACATCATATTTGCCGATATTATCTGTAAGTGCAAGAGGCTGGCGAACGATAAGCTTAAGAGTTTCAAGACCGAAATATTCGTCTATATCGCGGTCGTTAATTGTGATTTTTCCGGTACCGTTATAAACGCGAACGCGGGCAACAGAACTTTTTCTTCTGCCGGTGCCGTAAAAATAAGGCTTTCCTTCAAACATTGTTTCTGTCTCCCTTCTTAAAATTCAAGCTTTTCGGGCTTTTGAGCAACCTGATCAAACTTCTCGCCCTTGTAGACATGAAGTCTGGTAAGCGCCTTGCGGCCGATTGTAGTGTCCGGAATCATACCTTTAACAGCAAGCTCAACTGCAAGCTCAGGCTTTGTATTCATAAGAGTTGAATACTGAACCTCTTTGAGTCCGCCGATAAATCCGGTGTGACGGCGGTAATACTTCTTTTCAAGCTTCTTTCCTGTTAAAACTGCCTTTTCAGCGTTGATAACTACGACATGATCGCCGCAGTCAACATGGGGAGTAAATTCAGGCTTGCCTTTTCCGCGAAGAAGATCGGCAACCTTTACAGCGGTGCGGCCGAGCGGTCTGTCGGCAGCGTCCACAATATACCATTTACGCTGAATTTCAGCAGGTTTTGCCATAAATGTAGACATTTTCAAAACCTCCGTAAAATCAAATTTAAAACATTTCAGCCCGATTATCATACCACACGCTTTTTTGTTTGTCAACACTTAATTTTCAATTTTTTAATTTACAAAACTTAAATCTCGTGTTTTCTCTTATTTTCTCGTTTTATCTCTCATTTGCTCACTTTCGATTTTCAAAAATATAATAATTGAAAATAAGGAAATAATATGATAATATATAATTAAATAAGTTTTGTTTGGAGATGTTCCGTTGAAGGCTCTTGCTATCGGCGATGTCTGCGGCA
>DBKZ01000003.1 GCA_002297415.1 Ruminococcaceae bacterium UBA737 | reverse complement strand
GCATTTACTCGCTTTTTTCTGTTTTGCTTTGCTGAAAAATTTTTAATCCCAATCTCAGCTTGAATTTTGGGTTTTTCGACAGACTGAGAGTGCAGCGAAAGCTACACTCTATTTTTTGCTTTTCTGTAATCAATCGGCGTACAGCCGATAATGGATTTGAATTTTCTTGTAAAATAGCTTAAGTTTTCGAAGCCGCATTTAACGGCTATCTCCGACACCGTTAAATCGGAATCGGAAAGAAGTGCCGCGGCTTTTTTAACCCTTGTTTCATTTATCTGCTCAAAGGGAGTAATGCCCGTGAATTTTTTAAAATATCCGCAAAAATAATTTTCCGAAACATGAATTAAATCTGAAAGCTCGCTAAGCTTTATTTTTCGGCTGTAATTCTCACTGATATATTCAAGGCACTTTTTTATATCGTGAGAATATTTGCTTATCTGTCCACTGCTCTTTTTAATATATCCGCCGTCATAAATAATCGAAATTATTCCTATAAGCGCGGCAAAAACCGCCGCCTTTGAAGACTCTTTATTTAAAAGAATTTCCGCTTGGCTTAAAAGCTTTTCATAATCCTTAAAAGAGCTGTCGATTATTCCCGAAAACTCCGAGCCGCCGTTAATCAGCGGCATAATTATATCCCTGCCGAAAAAATGCTCCGAATTAAGGCTTAAAGCAGACGCCGAAAAAACCGCCGCGTCATACTCAAGAGGAAGGAGAAAAGGACTGACCGTATGAATTTTTTCGGGCTCGATAAAAATAATATCTCCGCGGTTTAAAACATACTTTCTTTCCTCAACGGTAACAGAAATCGCTCCGTTTTTCACATAAAGCATTTCTATTTCCGAGTGCCAGTGCAAGCCGACAAAGCTGTAAAGCTTGCTTGATTCTTTAAAATTATAATGCGAAAATCTGAAATCGGGTGTCCCCCGTTCTACAGTTTCTCTGTAATATTTCATTATAAGCTACTTAATGCAGGCCTCGACAAAGCCCTTAAACAAAGGATGTGCTTTATTCGGTCTTGACTTGAATTCGGGGTGGTACTGAACACCGACATAAAACGGTCTGTCGGAAAGCTCTACAGTCTCGACAAGTCTGCCGTCGGGAGAAAGTCCCGAAAGTGTAAGCCCGCAATTTGTAAGAGCTTCTCTGTAATCGTTATTGAACTCATAACGGTGTCTGTGCCGCTCGGAAATCTCATTTGTTCCATAGCAACGAAGCATTGTCGTGTTTTCCTTGATTTTGCAGGGATACGCGCCGAGACGGAGTGTGCCGCCCTTATCTACGGTATCGCTTTGACCCGGCATAAAATCAATAACCTTATTTTTGCAAAGCTCCGCAAATTCTCCCGAATCCGCGTCCGCAATTCCGGCAACGTTTCTTGCGTATTCGATAACCGCTATCTGCATTCCGAGACAAATTCCGAAATAAGGAAGATTATGCTCTCTTGCATATTTTGCCGCAAGAATCATTCCCTCTATTCCTCTTCCGCCGAAGCCGCCGGGGACAATTATTCCGTCCAAGCTTCCGAGCAGACTGTCGCAGGTTTCGGGAGTTATTCCCTCTGAATCAATCCAATTGATTTCAACATGCGCGTCCAAAGAATATCCTGCGTGCCTTAATGCCTCGGCAACCGAAAGGTAAGCGTCATGCAACTGAACATATTTTCCGATAAGACCTATATTAACGGTTTTTTTCGCAGATTTAATTTTGCCTACCATCTGCGTCCACTCTTTAAGGTCGGGCTCTTTTGCCTCAATTCCAAGCTCTCTGCAGACAACGGATGAGAAGTTTGCCTTTTCAAGCATAAGCGGCGCTTCATAAAGACACGGAATTGTGATGTTTTCAATAACGCAGTCGGGCTTGACATTGCAGAACATTGAAATCTTTTTAAATATGGATTCTTCCAACGGCTCATCGCACCTTAAAACGATAATGTCGGGTCTTATACCCATTCCCTGCAGTTCCTTAACAGAGTGCTGGGTGGGCTTCGATTTATGCTCGTCCGAGCCGCTTAAGAAGGGCACTAAGGTCACATGAATAAAGAGACTGTTTTCCTTGCCGACCTCAAGCGAAATCTGCCTTACAGCCTCTAAAAACGGCTGAGATTCAATATCGCCTATTGTTCCGCCGATTTCTGTTATAACAACATCAGCGTCGGTCTGCTTGCCTACTCTGTAGACAAATTCCTTAATTTCGTTTGTTATGTGGGGAATTACCTGAACGGTAGAGCCTAAATACTCTCCCCTGCGCTCCTTGTTAAGAACATTCCAGTATACCTTACCCGTAGTAAGATTTGAATACTTATTTAAGTTCTCGTCGATAAATCTTTCATAATGGCCGAGGTCAAGGTCGGTTTCGGCACCGTCCTCGGTTACATAAACCTCTCCGTGCTGATAGGGACTCATAGTTCCGGGGTCAACATTTATATAAGGGTCAAGCTTTTGCGCCGCAACCTTAATTCCTCTTGCCTTTAAAAGTCTTCCGAGAGATGCCGCCGTTATCCCCTTGCCGAGACCGGAAACAACTCCTCCTGTTACAAATATGTACTTTGTCATAACCTTTCCCTTCTTATTTATAAGTTAAAATTATATTTTCCGCGACAGTCTTCTTTGTTACGCATCTGTCCATCGCTTGCTTTTCTATGTATCTGTGCGCCTGAGCCTCAGTCATTTTAAGCTCGTCAATCAAAATCCATTTTGCTCTGTTTATTATTCTTATCTCCTGCATTTCCTCTTCTACAGAAAGGGTCTTTTGTTCCATCCGTCTGAGTCTTTCCCTCATTGAGCACAAAAGCTGCAGAGACTGAATAATCATTCCCGAGGTTGTCGGCTTTGAAAGCGTTAAAACTCCGTATGGAGAAACCTTTGCGGTTATCTCCGAATAAAGCTCGGATTTTATAATAAGCAAAACGCCTGTTGAGCTGTTTTCACAAACATCAAGCGCAAACCGCGTCCCGAAATCATCAGGCAGCGGTGCGTTAATTATTACTATATCGGGTCTTTTTTGAAGAATACTTCTTCTTGCCGAGGCAATATCGCCTAAAACCTTAACCGAAAATCTGCTTTCGGGAAGAAGAGGCAATAAAGATTGATTAAATTTTTCCGAAGCGGAAACAAGAAGAATATCATAAAAATGTTCTTCTAATTGCAATCGAATTCCTCCTCTTATTTTTTTCAGTCTGTATAAGCTTTTATCAGTTCTTCAGGCAAATTGCTTTTGATAAAATCGCTTGATTTTGCGATTCCCTTTGCTTTCTCAAGAGTTTCGGGAAGAAGCTCAAGATTTTTTGTAAGCTCAAAGGAAGCATTATAAAGGTCAGCGTCAACAGGTGCGGGAACCAAAAGATTGTTCATAACTCCGCCCAATCCCGCCTTTATGAGCAATGAAAAGACAAGATAGGGATTGCAAAACGGATCGGCAGACCTCAGCTCCGCTCTCTTATTTTCTTCATTTGCAGCTGGAATTCTTATAAGCTGAGACCTGTTTTCCTTTGACCACGAAATGTATTTCGGCGCTTTATTTTTACCGAGCCTTAAATAAGAATCCTCAGTTGTATTTAAAAATGCGGTCATATCCCTTGTATATTTTAAAATTCCCGCTATAACCCCATTCATAACATCGTCCTTAGAATCTGCTTTTGCGGAAATATTGATGTGCATTCCGTTTCCAGAGCAGTCCTTTAAAGGCTTAGGCGAAAAAGAAGCCCACAAGCCGTTTCTCGCGGCGACGGTGTTAACAACCGATTTGAAGGTTACGGCATTATCCGCGGCGGTCAGCGGGTCCGAATACTTAAAGTCAATTTCATTCTGCCCGGGACCCTCTTCATGATGCGAGCTTTCGGGGAGAATTCCCATTTGCTCAAGCGTCAGGCAAATTTCCCTTCTCACATTTTCGCCCTTATCATCGGGAGCGATATCCATATAACCCGCGTTATCGTAAGGTATAAAGGTTTTTTCACCGTTTTCGTCAAGCTTGAAAAGATAAAATTCCATTTCGGAGCCGAAATAGAAATTGAGACCGAATTCCTCTGCTTCGTCTACAGTATTTAACAAAATCTGTCGGCAGTCGGCGGCAAAGGGCGTTCCGTCGGGATAAGTGATTCCGCAGAACATTCTTACAACCCTTCCGTGCTCAGGTCTCCACGGCAAAACGCAAAGCGTGGACGCGTCGGGATGAAGCAAAAGGTCGGAACGCAGCTCGCTTCCGAAGCCTGCGACCGCGGAGCCGTCAATCGCAATTCCGAATTCAAAAGCTTTTTTAAGCTCATCGGGCATGACGGAAATGTTCTTTTGCTTTCCGAAAACATCGCAAAACGCCAGACGGATAAATTTAACATCCTTTTCCGAAACATACTGCAATACTTCTTCAACTGAATAATTCATTAAATTACCTGCCTTTTCAAAGTAAAAAAGCGCTCATTCGACAAAGGCGCACAAAGCCCTTGTAGAATGAACGCCATTGCTCATTTACATCAATAAGATTATATCATAAAATTAAAATAGTGTCAATCAAATTATATAAGAAAAGATATTAAAAAGTCCTTGACAAACAATGGTTTATATAATATAATAATTTAGTCGCTGATAATAATTTGCTGCTATGGCTCAGATGGTAGAGCGCGTCCTTGGTAAGGACGAGGTCACCGGTTCAATTCCGGTTAGCAGCTCCAAAGTCCCAAAGGCATAAGTCTTTGGGACTTTAACTTTTACCTCTTATCTGTTCACTTTTCACTGAAAATCCCCATTCTTATAAAAGAATGGGGATTGTTTTTTTGTTATCCGAGCTTTAGCTCTATATTTTCCTTTGGACCTGAATACGGAGTATATTTAACGCCGGCAAGGTCGAACATACGCTTTGACGCCTTTACCCCGTCGGTATCGGCATATTTATCGCTTAAATAAATTACCTCTTTTATACCCGACTGGATTATAGCCTTTGCACATTCATTGCAGGGAAAAAGCGTTGAATAAACAATACATCCCGCAACCGAGCCAGTATGGCAGTTTAAAATTGCATTAAGCTCGGCATGGCAGACATAGAGGTATTTCGAATCAAGTCCGTCCGCCTTATCCCAAGAGTATTCCTTATCGTTATCACTTCTGCCGCTGAACGGCATTCCGTTATACCCTACCGAAAGAATTCGGTGGTTAGAGTCAACGATACAGGCACCGACCTGCGTTGACGGGTCCTTACTGCGAAGCGAGGAAAGGACAGCGATACCCATAAAGTATTCATCCCAAGTAAGATATTCATTCCTCTTCATTTTTAGTACCTCCGTTTTTACGATTATTTTCTTTATATAAAAACAAAGCTGTTAAAACCATTAGCAATGGGAAAATAACGCAGACTGCAAAGCCGGAATTAAGACCCTTACTGTTAGCGATAATACCTAAAAGCCACGGTCCGACAGAACAGCCGATATCGCCGCTGAGGGCGAAAATGCTGAACATCAGAGTTCCTCCGCCGACAAATCTTGCCGCCGCCATAGAATAAGTCCCCGGCCATGAAATACTGACTGTAAAACCGCACAAGGCGCAAGCAAGCAGAGCGAGAGCGGGAATATTCACAAAGGCAACCGTGATATAGCAAAGACAGCATATTATATTATTTATAATAAGCACCTTTCTCATTGAATAACGGCCTGCAAACATTCCGAAAATTATTCTGCCTATTCCCATAGCTATCGCAAAAGCGCAGGGACCTAAAATATCGCCTGTCACCTTACTTATATTAAGACCCTTTTGCACGAATATGGACGCCCACTGAGACATTGCAACCTCGCTGGCACCCGCGCAAATCATAAATATCACGAAGCAGAAAAAATCACGGGAGAAAATCATTTCCTTAGTGGTGACCTTCTTCTCCTCCGCGTCCGGCTCGATAACCGGAGAATTCAGGAACACAAAGAAGTTAAGAAAAGGAATAACCGCCCAGATAACAGGAATAAACTGCCAGTTTGCGGATTTGAATACGGCTACCATAAGGGTTGTGACAACAACCGTCAAAGCCTGTCCCCAGCAAAAAGCAGAGTGAAGAAAGGCCATGCTTGCCGCCTTATTATCGCTCGGCAAAAGCTCAATCATCGGGCTTACAACAACCTCGATAATTCCGCTTCCGAAAGCATATACCATAATGCTTAAAACAACAGCCGTATAAGTATCGCTCATTAAGCTCGGCAGAATTCCGAGCATGCAAAGACCGAAAGCGGCGCATGCGTGGCATACAAGGGCGGCTTTTTTATAGCCTATTTTTTTGACAATAAACGGAGTGAGCATATCGGCGATAAGCTGAACAAAGAAATTTATAAAAACGAGCCTTCCTAACTTTTCATAGCTTATTTCATATCTGTTCTGCAAAATTATGAAAAGGATAGGAAGAAAATTATTTATTATAGCCTGAACAACATAGCCTATATAGCAGGCGCATTTTGTACTTTTATAAGCCTTAAACATTTTATAAATACCCGTAATAAAAGAATACACGGAAACCGATTAAGATTTCCGTGTTTTTTAAAAAATAAAGATTTATCAGATAGCTCTGGTAACTTTGCCGGAACGCAAGCAACGAGTGCAAACATTGATGCGGCGAGGAGTTCCGTCTACAATAGCCTTTACTTTTTTAACATTCGGCTTCCAAGTTCTGTTTGAACGCCTATGCGAATGCGAAACCTTGATTCCGAAAGAAATCTCTTTACTGCAAATATCACATTTTGCCATTTTCCATGACCTCCTTTAAAGCGGTTGGCAAAACAACCAATCTATACAACAGTACTATAATAACAGAAAACGACATATAATGCAAGTGTTTTTTTCTGTTTTTTTGGATTTTTTAAATTTCCGAGCGTTTCGGCCTTGTCATGAGGTTTTCAACAACGGTATTTATATCCGCTCCCTCATAAAGTACGGCATAGCACTCGTCAACTATCGGCATTTCAATCTTAAGCTTTTTAGCCAATTCATGAGCCATCAGCGCCGCATAATAGCCCTCGACTGTTCCGACCTCATTCAGAGCCTCTTCAACGGGAATTCCTTTTCCGACAAGAATTCCGAAGCGGTTATTACGGCTGTGCATTGAAGTGCAGGTAACAACTAAATCGCCAATACCCGTAAGCCCGGAAAAGGTTGAAGCTTTAGCGCCGAGCGCTACTCCGAGCCTTGCCATTTCCGCAAGACCTCTTGTTATAAGAGCGGCTCTTGTGTTATCTCCGAGACCGAGTCCCGTACACATTCCGGAGCATATTGCTATAACATTTTTAAGCGCGCCGCCAAGCTCAACGCCTATTACATCGTCAGAGGTATAAACTCTGAAATACTGATTTGAAAGCAGATCCTGAACCACCTCTGCCGCGGCAAAGCATTCCGAAGCCGCAACAATTGAAGTCGGCATTTTTCTTGCTACCTCTTCCGCATGGGAGGGTCCCGAAAGAATAACGATATCCGCCTGCGGAATTTCTGAGGAAATAACCTGAGAAAGCCGTCTTAAAGTGCCTTTTTCAAGACCCTTTGCAACATTTACTATAATTCCTCTGTCTTTATAAGCCTTTAGCTGTTTAGCTACTGAGCCGACTGCGGTCGAAGGAACGGCAATTATAGTTATCAGCGCGTCCTTAACACAGCTTAAATCAGAGGTGATATGAATTTCTTCGGGGATAAAAACTCCGTTTAAAAGCTTAGGATTTGTGCGCTTTTCGGTGAGCATTTCCACCTCGTTTTCAAAGGGCGACCAAAGAGTAACATCATGTCCGTTTTGAAGGGCGTTAAGAGCAAGAGCAATGCCCCAGCCGCCCGAGCCTAAGCAAACGATTTTTGACATTATTTATTTCTCCTTATCTTAATTTTCTTTTCTTCTCCCGAAAAAAGTCTTTTAATATTCGGGATATGCTTTAAAATTATAGTGACTCCCATTCCTATGCTCAGTACCGACTGCCAAAGCAAAGAAGCGGCGCTGTCAAACTCGGTTTTAAAAATGCCTATAGGAGAATTATAAAATACTACAGAAAGAGAAATTACGGTCACCGTTGCGACAAGCGAGCCTATTGAAACGGTTTTCGTAAGCAAGGTTACAATTGCAAATACAGCAAGTCCCAAAACTATTGCTTTCGGACAGCACACCGCATAAATTCCGACGCTTACCGCAACACCCTTACCGCCTCTGAACTGATAAAAAATCGGGAAAACATGGCCTAACATACAGACAAGACCGCAAAGGTAAGCTCCGTATACGGGATAAGCCCAAGCAAAAGAGGGGTTGGACGAAATTATAAGACTGAAAATATATTTACCTAAAAGAGAAGCCGCAAAGCCCTTTAAAGCGTCACAAACAAAGGTTAAAATTCCGGGCTTTAATCCGCCTACGCGCATAACATTTGTAGTTCCCGCATTTCCGCTGCCGAAATCCCTGATATCGTTTTTTGTGAAATGCTTAGTAAAAATAACCGCGAAATTTATACTGCCGATAAGATAAGCGGCAACAACAGCGGCTACAGCCAAAAAAGCCAATTACTTTTCTCCCCTCTCGCGAATTACAAATCTGACAGGAGTACCCTCAAGTCCGAAAACAGAGCGAATCTGATTTTCAAGGTATCTCTGATATGAAAAATGGAAAAGCTCCTTATTATTGCAGAAGCAAACAAATGTCGGCGGACAGGTTGAGGCCTGTGTCATATAATAAATCCTGAGCCTTTTTCCCTTATCAGTGGGCGGCTGAACCCTCATAACGGCATCAGCCAATATATCGTTGAGCTTGCCTGTTGAAATTCTCATTGCGTTCTGAGAATTAACATATTTTATAAGCTCGAAAAGCTTATCAAGCCTCTGCCCTGTTTTTGCGGATATGAATATAATCGGAGCGAAAGACATAAAGGAAAAATCAATCGCAAGCTTTTTGCGGTAATTATCCATGGTTTGTCCGTCTTTTTCGACTATATCCCATTTATTAACGGCGATAATACAGGCTTTGCCCTGCTCAAGCGCAAGACCTGCAACCTTTGAGTCCTGTTCGGTGAACCCGTCCGTTCCGTCAATCATAATAACGCATACATCGGCGCGCTCAATAGCCATTTTTGCTCTGAGCACACTGTATTTCTCAATTTTATCCTCAATTCGGCTGTTTCTGCGAAGCCCCGCAGTATCAATAAAATTAAATCTGCCGAATTTGTTTTCAACCAAAGTGTCGATAGCGTCCCTCGTTGTTCCCGCAATATCAGAAACTATGGATCTTTCCTCGCCCGATATTTTATTTACAAGCGACGATTTTCCTGCGTTCGGCTTTCCGATAACGGCAACCTGAACGGTGTCCTTATCATCATCGTCAAGCGAAGAAATATCAAGATTTTCAAAGACTGCTTCAAGCAAATCTCCCGTTCCGTGACCGTGAACCGAGGAAACGGCAATCGGGTCGCCGAGCCCTAAATTATAGAACTCATAAAACTCCGGCGGCACATCGCCCAATGAATCGCATTTATTTACGCAAAGCACAATCGGCTTACCGCTTTTTTGAAGCATTGAGCCGATTTCCGCGTCGGCGGCAGTTATACCGCTTCTTAAATCAGTTACGAAAATTATAACGCTCGCCGTCTCTATCGCAAGCTCCGCCTGAGCGCGCATTCCCGAAAGGATAGTATCCTTTGTGTCAGGCTCTATTCCGCCTGTATCGACAAGCATTATTTTTTTGCCCTTCCATTCGGCGTCTCCGTAAATCCTGTCACGGGTGACCCCCGGGGTATCGTCAACTATTGAAACTCTTTTTCCTATAAGCTTATTAAAAAGAGTGGATTTTCCGACATTCGGTCTGCCCACTACAGCCACTACAGGCTTTGCCAAAGCCGACACTTCCTTTCCTTTAATTTTTAACAGGTAAAAAACAGAGGAGGATTGCTCCTCCTCTTGATTTTACGATTTTACTCTGCAACCTTTACAACCTCACGGCCGTTATACTTTCCGCAAGCGGGGCAAAGTCTGTGCGGACGTTTATATTCACCGCAGCTCGGACATCTTACCAATGCAGGAGCACTGATCTTCCAAACATTATTTCTTCTTTTGTCTCTTCTTGCTTTCGAGGTTTTTCTCTTTGGTACTGCCATTTCAGCACCTCCTTAACAGAATTATATAAAATTATTTTTCAAGCAATTCGGCAAGCTTTGCAAGCCTCGGGTCGATTTCCCGATGATTACATCCGCATTCTCCGTCATTAAGGTTTTTACCGCATTTAGGGCAAATTCCCTTGCAGTCTTCCTTACATAAAAATTTTGTCGGAAGATCCAAAATGACTTCTGAATAAATAAGCTCGTCAAGGTCAAGCTTCAAATCGGGAACGACGATAATCGTATCGCTGTCCTCCCCCTCAATGGAAGCCGCCAGAAGCTTATCGACACTTACAGTGTATTCCCTTTCGCAGTCTTCACCGCAGCGGTCACACACGGAAGAATAAGTATAACTGATTTTAAGCTCAAGCGATACCACACTCGCTCTGTTTAACACGCGGCCCTTAGCTGTTACGGGATTTCTGAGCGGAAAAGCACCCGAAACATCAACGGCTGACATGTCATACTTATAATCAATCTGCAGCTCGGAATTATCCGAGGCAAAGATACTTTTAAGATCAAGTATCATATTTATCCCTCACAAAAGTATCCGAAATGTCACAAAATATATTATATAATCCCAAGGTGCCTTTGTCAAGTGGATTTTCAAATTATTTGAACATTTTGGCAATTGCAGGCACGATTTCCTTTATTTCGGTATCGGTAGTATTTACGCACAAATCATAGGTCATAATATTACCCCAGCTGCCGCCGGTGTAAAAGTCATAATATCTTGCTCTGTCCTTATCAATCTTCTTGATTTTTCTCATAAGCTGTTTATCGGTAAGATTTTCGCTTTTCGTCGATCTGCTCTTACATCTTTTTATTCTGCTTTCAATATCAGCATAAACAAAGATTTTATAGGGATTCTTTTCTCTGAGTATGTAATCGGCGCATCTTCCAACTATTACACAGTCGGATTTTTCCGCTAAATCGGTTATTATTTTATTCTGCGCGTCATAAACGGTTCTGAGCTGAGAGGATGTATAATCGTCAAAATAAGCAAAGCTCTGCCCTATCGTTATCGGGTAAAGGCTATGCGGCGTATGCTCGACAACCTGTTTTACATATTCCTCGGAAAGTGAAGTATGCTTTGAAATCTCCGTTATGATTTCCTTATCGTAATATTCTATAGAAAGCTCCTGAGCAAGTCTTCTGCCGAGTTCTCTTCCTCCGCTTCCGAACTGGCGTCCGATCGTAATTATTCTTCCCATAAGATTACCTCCGTTTCTATAGAATATTTTATCATATTTTATAAAAACTGTCAATAATGTTCAGACTGCCTGTTTAAGCTCAAGACGGAGCTTATCGCTTATCATTGCGATAAATTCGCTGTTTGTCGGCTTGCCGCGGCTGTTTTGGATTGTATAACCGAAGTATGCGTCAAACACATCAATATTACCTCTGTCCCAAGCAACCTCAATTGCATGTCTTATAGCTCTTTCTACCCTCGAAGCCGTAGTTGAATATTTCTTAGCAACAGTAGGATAAAGAAGCTTTGTGACCGAATTGATAATTTCAGGGTCCTTAACCGACATCATTATCGCATCTCTTAAATAGTGATAGCCTTTTATATGTGCCGGAACGCCTATCTGATGAAGAATTTCGGTAATCGTAAGCTCAAGCTTTGAATCGCTTAACGACCTTCCGCCGGTAATAACCGTTGCGTTCTTTCTGAACCCCGAAAGCTTTAAAATTCTTTCCGCCATTGTTCCGATATCAAACGGCTTCAGGAAATAATAAGAAGCGCCCGCCTCCAAGGCTTCCTTTTCAAGCATTTGATTATCAAATCCGGACATTGCCATAACAAGCGGCTTTTTATCGGAATTCATCGCATTTACACTTTTAAGCACTCCCAAAATCTCGAGACTCGGCATAAAAACATCGGCTAAAACGATATCGGGATTTATCCTGTCGATACTTTCGAGCAATTTGATACCGTCCTTCTCGCACCTTACCGTTTCCATTCCGTAGCCCTGCAAAATTTTCGCACAATTCTGACTGAATTCTGTTGAGTCATCCGCAATTAACACCTTTATTTTGTTTTCCATAACAAAAACCTCCTTAAATTTCATATTAAAATTCTATCACAATTTCCAAAATATGGCAACGGGTATATTCTATCTTTTTTAGAGACAATTTGTCATTTAAAGTCGCAGAATTCAATAAATCCTTTATTTATGCTGAAAATCGAAATTATTTTTTTAGAAAAAATTTAATTTATAAAATTAAAAATTCCAATTTGCTGACATTTTTTGTCATTTTATTAGAATTTAAGTGATTTTATTTACTTTAAAGTAAATTTATGCTATACTTAAAAGAGGAGGTTTTGAAAATGAAAAAATTTATCGAAGAATTTAAAAAATTCGCGCTTAAAGGCAATGCGCTTGATTTAGCGGTAGGTATGATTATAGGTTCTGCGTTTACGGGAATAGTAACCTCGCTTACAACTAATTTAATTCAGCCTATTCTTGATTTTATAACCCGTGCGCATCCCGCTCTTTACACAAAAGAAGAAATTTTATCTTTTATTTCGGCTTTTATCAGCTCTGTTGTGAATTGCTTCATAATCGCTCTGGTTTTATTCCTCATTGTCAAAGGGCTTAACTATTTAATGAGCTTTCACGCAAAAAAGGAAGAAGAAAAGCCGAAGCTTACTAAAATTTGTCCTTACTGCAAGAGCGAAATACATATTGACGCGGTAAAATGTCCCCACTGTACCTCGGATATCAAATCGGAATGATTTATAAGATTTAAAAACATAAAAAAAGAGTGCAATCTTTCGATTGCACTCTTCAGTCTGTCGATAAACTGTA
>DBKZ01000052.1:906-17324 GCA_002297415.1 Ruminococcaceae bacterium UBA737 | reverse complement strand
TGACAATCTGCCCTGTCAGCGTTAGCTGACTGAGGGGTATTCTTCTAGATGCTAGACATTAGATTTTAGACATTAGACCAATGTGTGCCTTACGGCACGAAATTAAATAATAATTCATTTAAGTCTAACATTCGCCGTCTAATGTCTGATATCTACAGTCCGCCGCATAAAAATAAAGTTTTTTATTAAAAAATCTTTATTTTTATATAAGTGTATGGTATAATCTATATTGAATTACTTTGTTTAAAAAGGTAGGTGTAGGCAGTATGAAAAAAGTGTTTTGTTTGATTCTTGCAGCTTTTATGTGCGCAAGTCTTTGCTCCTGCGCGCTTTTCAGCTCCGACACCGAAGAGCTTATCGCTCCGCCCCAACTTTCGGGGGATATGTCGCCTATAAAATCGGCTCTTGAAAAAAGCGCTCCTAAAGGATATTCCCTTAAATATCCGAGTGCGGGAAACCGCAGAAGCGCCGTTATTTTAGAGGATATAAACGGCGACGGCTTAAAGGAAGCCTTTGCTTTTTACAGCACCGACGGCGACGAGCTTACCAAAATGCACATAAATATGATAGCTTATGATAATAACGCATGGAAAAGCGTTTGTACGGCTGAGGTTACCGCCGGCGGAGTAGAAAAGGTAGAGTTCTGCGATATCGACGGGGACGGAATAAAGGAGATAGCCGTCGGATGGGAAATTTTCGGCTCGGGAGAAAAAAAGCTTGCGGTTTATAAAATCACCGAAAAAAAGCTTGTATCTCAGCTTGAACAGCCCTATACTTCATTTATTTGCTGTGATTTAAACGGCGATTCCAAGCAGGATATTTTCGTTCATCTTCTTTCATCCGCTGATCAGAGCAATTCCGCAATGCTTTTTGCCGCTAAGGATAATTCGGTTGCGAAAATCGGCGCTTGCCCTATGGATAAATCGGCAAAATCGGTTTTAGAGCCTAAGCTTTCGGTGCTCTCTACCGGACAGGCGGCGGTTTATATTGATGAAATCAAGGGCATAGGCGCTGTAACAGAAATTATATTCTGGCAAAAGGGCGAGCTTAAAAACGGACTTCTTGATTCAGCCGGAAGCGGAGAAAATACAATGACCGTCAGACAGTCCTCAATTCTTGCGGACGATGTAAATGATGACGGAATTATAGAAATCCCCGTAGCAGGGCCGCTTAAAAATGCCGACCCCGAGAGCAAGGAAATCATGTATTACACAAACTGGTGTACCTATAACGGCGAAGCGCTTACGGTAAAGGTCTGCTCGGTTGTCAACACGGTTGACGGATATATTGTTGTTCTGCCCGACAAGCTTATGGGCAAGATTGCGGTTAAAAAGGACAGCGATTTAAGACTGCGCGAGGTCTATTCATACGACCCCGAAACCGATACCGTGGGCGATAAGCTGTTTGAGCTTTTGACACTTAAAAGCGAGAAATACGATAAGAAAGAATATAAGGGATATTCGGTGCTTAAGAAAAACGGCGGATATACCTATCTTTATAAAAAAAGCGCCGCCGCCGACACGCTCGGTCTTAATGACAGTCAGATAAGACAGATGTTTAAGCTGTACGGGCAGTAAAGGAGATTTATTTATGAAAAGGATACTTATAGTTGAAGACGAAGAAGCAATCCGCGAATTTGAAGCCATAAATCTCACAAGGGCGGGCTACACCGTTGTTCAGGCGGGAAGCGGAGAGGAAGCCTTGGAAATTTTCGAAACAGACCCAGAGGGCTTTGATATCGCGCTACTCGATGTTATGATGCCGGGGATCGACGGATTTACTGTCTGCAAAAAAATCCGTGAAAAAAACGCGACTATGGGAATTATAATGCTCACCGCAAAATCGCAGGAAATGGATAAAATAAGCGGACTTATGATAGGAGCGGACGATTATGTCACAAAGCCGTTTTCCCCGTCAGAGCTTCTTGCGCGCGTCGATTCGCTTTATCGGAGAGTAAGCATTCAAATAGAGCAGGCAAAGCTGTCAAGCGATGAAATCAAGCTCGGCTGTTTTGCTCTTAATATGAGAAAGCATACGCTTAATAAAAACGGGGTAAATATTGAGATAACTCAGGTTGAATTCCAGATTCTTGAGCATTTTTTCAACCACCCCGATACGCCCGTTTCAAGAACAGAGCTTCTTAAAATCGTTTGGGGCGAAAATTACTACGGCGAGGAAAAAATCGTCGATGTTAATATAAGAAGACTCAGAATGAAAATTGAGGACGATCCGTCGATACCGAAATATCTTGTTACCGTTTGGGGAATGGGATATAAATGGAACAGCTTGGGGTAGGTAGACATTAGACTGTTGTGTGCCTGTCGGCACTTGAATAAACCTAAACCCTACCGTCTAAATGGGAAGCTTGGGTTTCAGCAGAAACTATACCAAGGCGCCCTTCTTTTCGCGTAAGCGAAACAGAGGGGAGCTGTCGGCGGAGCCGACTGAGGGGTATTGTCTAGTATCTAGAATCTAATATCTAACGTCTAGAACATAATCCCTCCACCGCGTCATGACGCGGTCCCCCTCCCTTTAGGCAAGGGAGGCTTAATAGGAAAAATAATATAAAAAAGGAGTGAAAGGAATGGAATTCGAACTGCATTTTAAAAGCATTGCCGTGCGTTGGTTTACCGAGGTTTTCGCAATTAGCGCCGCGGTAACGATAATCGCGGTTACGGCGTTTTCCGCCTTTTTCTCCTCTGTTTATAATGAGCGTGTTGTCTCGCTTGCTTCTGACTATTCCTATGAGTTTGAGGCGCTTTCCTCAACAAATCCGAGCTCGTTTGCCGATTCTGCTATCACGATTTCGGACTCTTTTGCTTATAAAAATAAAATCGAGGTTCAGATTATCGACTCTTACGGTCAGATGATTATTTCAACCTCGGGCTTTCAGTCAGAGACCAATGTTTCCGCCGACTATAACGCGGCGCTTAAATCTCCTAAGAAAACCTACATTTCAAAGGGCAGAACCGATACAGGCGAAAAAATCGTTGCAGGGACTACGGTGCTTATAAACCCCGAGGGGCAGACTCTTGGCGCTTACAGGTGGGTCTCCTCGCTTACGGCGGTCAACAGGAAAATAACCGAGGTCACGCTGTTTTTGTCCATGATAGGTCTGCTTGCGATTGCGATTTCGGCTTTTTCGGGAATATTCTTTATAAAATCTATCGTAAAGCCGATAAGAGATGTCAGCAATATGGCAAGAAAGATTGCGGGCGGAGATTTCAAATCGAGAATTGAGCTTGAAAAGAATGACGAAATAGGCGAGCTTTGCGATACGATAAATTATATGGCGACCGAGCTTGACCAAGCGGAAACTATAAAAAACGATTTTATTTCTTCGGTTTCTCATGAGCTCAGAACTCCGCTTACGGCGATCCGCGGCTGGGGCGAAACCGCAAAAATGTCTGTAGGCACCGATGAGGAATTAGTAAAACGCGGACTTGATGTTGTGCTCAGCGAAGCAGACAGGCTTTCAAACCTCGTTGAAGAGCTGCTTGACTTTTCGAGAATGCAGTCGGGCAGACTCAGCGTTAATAATATGGTTCCGGTTAATGTAACCGAGCTTTTAAAAACCGCCGCCGATATGTACGGCGAGCTTGCTAAAAAGCAGGGAATCGAAGTAAGCTTTATGCAACCTGCGGAAAGCGCCACCGTCGAGGCGGACGCGGACAGATTAAAGCAGGTGTTTATAAATATTATTGATAACGCGGTCAAATACACCGAAAAGGGCGGACTTGTGCTTATCACGCAGATTTTGGAAGAGGGCTGTGTCAGAATCACGGTCAAGGATACGGGCGTCGGAATTCCGGCGGCGGATATCGACCATGTTAAGGAAAAATTCTTCAAATCGAACAAAAATGTCCGCGGAAGCGGAATCGGTCTTGCGGTTGCCGATGAAATCATAAAACAGCATAAGGGTCTTTTGTTCCTTGAAAGTACAGAGGGCGTAGGAACTGCGGTAACGGTAGTTCTGCCGCTTTGCGAAGAGGAAAAGACGCCCGATGGGACTGTTGAAGAAACGGCAGAACAGACAGCCGAGCCTGCTTATGACAGCGAAGCTATTACGGAAAAAGAAAGCGATACTTTAAAAGGAGAAGAAAATGGCTAAATATACAGCGATAGGCGGACAGGCGCTTATCGAGGGAATTATGATGAAAAGCCCTGAAAAAACGGCGATTGCCGTAAGAACTCAGAGCGGCGAAATAGATATAACGCCGGTTAAGCAAAAAAGCCTTAAGGATAAATATAAATTCTTTTCTCTTCCCGTTATCCGCGGAATAGTCACCTATATCGAGTCCATGAAAGAGGGCTATAAGGCGATGATGATTTCGGTTGATAAATCGGGCTTTGCCGATGAAGAGGGCGAAAAGGAAGACAAAAAATCCGATTCAAAGCTTATCGCGGCGGTAACCGCAATAGGCTCGGTTTTAGGATTTGCTTTGGCGCTTGTTTTGTTTATCTATCTTCCGAGACTTATCGAGGGCGGAATTGAAAAGCTTGCGGGAGTAAGCTTCGGAGCGGTACTCAGAGCTTTTATAGAGCAGATGATAAAGCTTTCGGTTTTCGTCGGCTATATCGCCGCCGTTTCTCTTTCAAAGGATATAAAAAGAGTGTTTATGTATCACGGTGCGGAGCATAAAACCATTTTCTGTTATGAAAAAGGTCTTGAAATGACGGTGGAAAATGTAAAAATTCAGCGCCGATTTCATCCGAGATGCGGAACCTCGTTTTTAATACTTATGATTCTTGTAAGCATGCTTTTTTCAATTCTCGTTCAGTTTGTCTGTGGACTGTTCGGCTTTGCCGTTTATAATATTAAATGGCTTTGGGTGCTTATAAAAATTCTTCTTATTCCGCTTATCTGCGGAGCGGGCTATGAAATTCTGAGAGCCTGCGGAAAATATGATAATGTTTTCACTAAAATCGTCTCTGCCCCCGGTCTTTGGCTTCAGAGGCTTACGACTAAGGAGCCCGACGATTCTATGATAGAGGTTGCAATCGCGGCGCTCAGAGCCTGCGAGCCCGAAAATCCCGATGTTGACAGAAGCATAGATAAAATCGAAACGAAAGATGCGGAAAATGAACAAAACGATATTTGAAAGCTATAACGTCTTAAAAAAAGAGCTTGAAAGCGCAGGCATTGAGGATTATGTCTATGAGGCAAAGCTTATTATAAAGCATGTAACGGGATATTCCTCCGCTCAAATTCTTTCAAATTATACTAAGCCTCTTACGGACTATCAGCAAAATCTGCTAACCGCGATTTTAAAGCAAAGGCTTATAAGATATCCTTTGCAGTATATCTTAGGAAATTGGAGCTTTTTCGGAAGAGATTATAAGGTGGGCCCCGGGGTGCTGATTCCGAGACCCGATTCCGAAACGGTAGCCGAGGTTTGCTTAGAAAGGCTTAAAAGCTATGATGATAAATCCGCGCTTGATATCTGCTCGGGAACGGGCTGTTTAGCTATAACCTTAGCCCTTGAATCGGGCGCTGAGATTACGGCGCTTGAAAAATACAGCGAGGCTTTAAATTACCTTAAAGCCAATGCCGAAAAAAATAACGCTCCCATACATATTGTTCAGGGCGACGCTTTAAAAGGGGACGCGGCGGATAAAAAATATTCGCTTATAGTCAGCAATCCGCCCTATGTTACAAAGGACGAAATGAGGTTGCTCCAGCCCGAGGTTTCCTTTGAGCCCGAAACCGCGCTTTTCGGCGGGGAGGACGGACTGATGTTTTACAGGGCAATCTGTAAAAATTATAAGGGCTCGCTTATAAGCGGCGGAACGCTCGTCTTTGAAATCGGCGCCGCTCAGGCAGAGTATGTAAAAAAAATAATGGAAAATGAGGGCTTTAGCGGGATAACCGTTAAAAAGGACCTGTCGGGCAATGACAGGGTAGTCTTCGGGACACTGAATTAAATATAATAGCCGATATAAGAAACGGAGGAATTTATAATGGCAAAAAATAAGAATTCTGTATCAAAAGAAGTAACCGCGGTTGCGGAGGATAAGGAAAAAGCCCTTTCAACCGCCGTCGAGCAGATTGAAAGGCAGTTCGGCAAGGGCTCTGTAATGAGACTCGGCGAAAATAAGGCGATGAATGTTGAGCATATAAGAACAGGCTCCTTGGCTCTTGATATCGCGCTCGGTATAGGCGGTATTCCTAAGGGCAGAATTGTCGAGATATACGGACCCGAGTCCTCGGGTAAGACCACCGTCGCTCTGCACTGCGTTGCCGAAGCGCAAAAGGCGGGCGGAAACGCGGCTTTTATAGATGTCGAGCATGCTCTTGACCCTGTTTATGCGTCGCACCTCGGCGTTGATATTGATAATCTTCTTGTTTCTCAGCCGAGCTCGGGCGAGCAGGCACTTGAAATCGCGGAGGCTCTTATTAGATCGGGCGCTATTGATATCATAGTTATCGACTCGGTAGCCGCATTGGTAACAAGAGCGGAATTAGAGGGCGATATGGGCGATTCCCATGTCGGTCAGCTTGCAAGACTTATGTCTCAGGCTTTAAGAAAAATAACAGGCGCGCTCTCAAAATCCCATTGCAGTGCGATATTTATAAATCAGCTCCGCGAGAAAATCGGCGTGCTTTACGGAAATCCCGAAACCACCACCGGCGGCAGAGCGCTTAAGTTTTATTCAAGCGTAAGAATAGATGTAAGAAAAATCGAGCCTATTAAAAACGGCAGTGAGATGATAGGCTCAAGAACAAGGGCAAAGGTTGTTAAAAATAAGGTTGCTCCTCCGTTTAAAGAGGCGGAGTTCGATATTATGTACGGCACGGGTATCTCCCACGCGGGCGAGCTTGTCGATATGGGACTTAATTTTGAGGTTTTAAGAAGATCCGGCGCATGGTTTTATTACGGCGAGGACAGACTCGGTCAGGGCAGGGACAATGTTAAACAGCTCCTTACCGATAATCCCGAGCTTGCAAAGGAAATAGAGGATAAAATCATGGCGAAGTATAACGCCGCATTTTCGGGCGAAGACGCCGAGGCGGACGAACCGATTACCGTCACTCCGGTTGACAGCGCCGATTTAGAGCCCAAGCGCGCGTCTAAAAAAATTGATATAGATATCGCTGTTGACGACTGATGACCGTTAAAGAAATAAAAAGACAAAAAAAGCATGATGCGCTGATTGTTTTTGATAACGGCGAAAGCCTTTTGATTGATATTTCGGCAATAAGCGAGATGCACATAAATATCGGCACCGTTCTTGATTTTGAGAAAATAGAGGAATTAAAGAAAAATTCCGAATATCAAAAGGCAAAATCAAGGGCGCTGTGGCTTATCGACTATGCCGAGCAGACCGAAAAGGGGCTTTATGATAAATTAGTCCGCGCAGGCTTTGATAAACGGATTTGTGCCGAGGTTATAAAAAGGGTAAAGCACGCGGGGCTTATAAACGATGAGGATTATGCCGAGCGTTATGCCGAAAGGTGCAGTGAAAACGGGATTTCAAAAAAGGAAGCCGTTTATAAGCTGATTGCAAAGGGCATAAAAAAGGAAACCGCTCAAAGTGCTGCCGAAAAAGCGGATTTCGATGAAAATTCGCAAATAAGAATGTTAATTCAAAAAAAATATAAAAGCAAGCTTAAAAAAGACCCGAAAAACACCGAAAAGGTCTTTGCCGCGCTTGCAAGAAAGGGCTTTTCCTTTTCAGCGATTAGAGAAGAGCTTAAAAAATACAGCGAAAATTTGGCTGACGAAGAGGATTTTTATTAAATGATAAAGGTAAGTATGGTAAGTCTCGGGTGTCCGAAAAATCAGGTGGACGCCGAAATGATGCTCAAAACCCTTGCGGACGCGGGGTTTGAAATAAGCACCGAGGAAAGCGAAGCCGACGCAATAATTATAAACACCTGCGGATTTATCGAGGAAGCAAAGCAGGAGGCTATCGAGAATATTTTAGAGGCGGCGCAGTATAAAAAGAACGGTAAGTGTAAGGCGCTTATCGTAACGGGGTGCCTCGCTGAAAGATATAAGGACGATGTGACAAAGGAAATTCCCGAGGCCGATGTCTGCGTCGGAATAGGGTCGAACGGAAATATTGCCGAAATCGTCAGAGCCGCGCTTGATAAAAAAGCCGTCAATTCCTACGGCGATAAGCTGTCCCTTGATTTAAACGGCGACAGAATTCTCGGCGGCTACAGCTTTTCAACCTATCTTAAAATAGGTGACGGCTGTGATAACTGCTGTACCTACTGCGCAATTCCTCAGATAAGAGGAAGAATGAGAAGCAGAACAATAGAGGACTGTGTAAGCGAGGCTGAAAGACTTGCGGACAGGGGTGTTACCGAGCTTATAGTTGTCGCTCAGGACACTACCGCCTACGGCACCGATATCTACGGCAAGCCCATGCTTACCGAGCTTTTAAAGGAGCTTGTAAAAATCGAAAAGCTCCACTGGATAAGAACGCTTTATACATACCCCGAGCGGATAACCGACGATCTTCTGGAGCTTATCGCAAAGGAAAAGAAGCTCTGTAAATATCTTGATATGCCGATTCAGCATGTAAACGGCGAAATTTTAAAGAAGATGAACCGCAAGGGAGACGAAAAGTCTTTAAGGGCGCTGATTGAAAGAATAAAAAGCAAGGTGCCCGATATCACTCTTCGCACTACGCTTATAACAGGCTTTCCCGGGGAAACCGAGGAGCAGTTTACTCAGCTTGCACAGTTTGTCAAGGATATAAAATTTGACAGGCTCGGATGTTTCCCGTATTCAGCGGAGGAAAATACCGTTGCCGCAAATATGCCCGAACAGATTGAGAAGCAGACAAAGGTTGACCGCATGGAAAGCATTATGGAAACACAGCTTGCGGTAAATAACGAAAAGAACAATGAGAAGATAGGCAAAATTTTCGAGGTTCTCATTGAGGGGTATGACGATTATATCAGGTGCTACTACGGCCGCTCTTATGCCGACGCGCCCGAAATCGACGGCAAAATTTTCTTTATTTCAGGCAGACCCTTAAAAATAGGAGACTATGTTAAGGTTAAAATAAACGATACTGTTGAATATGATTTATTAGGAGAGTTGATTTAAAATGAACACACCGAATAAGCTTACCGTTGCAAGAATAATCGCAACACCCGTATTTATGGCAACAATGCTTATAGAATTTCCTTTTCATTACACGGTTTCTCTTATCCTTTTTGCCGCGGCTTCGCTTACGGATATGATTGACGGGAAGTTAGCGAGAAAAAACCACCTTGTAACCGATTTCGGGAAATTTTTAGACCCGCTTGCCGATAAAATGCTCACAACAGCGGCATATCTTGGCTTTATAAGTATGTTTGCCGATAAAAAAGCGCTCTGTATTCAGGTGACGGCTATCACATTTTTAGTGCTTTTCAGAGAATTCCTCGTTTCCTCGCTCAGACTTGTTGTTGTAACGAGCGGCGGAAAGGTAATTGCCGCAAATATCTGGGGCAAGGCAAAAACCGTCAGCCAGATGGTTAGCATTGTTCTTGCGCTTTTTGTTTACGGGCTTTCGGAATTTTTTAAGCTTTCAATTCCGCTCATAAACGCGCTTGACGCGGTGATTATTCTTCTTTTCTGGGTAACCGCGGTGCTTTGCACCGTTTCGGGGGCAATCTATTTAACGGGGAATAAGAGCGTTATCAATTCTTCCAAATAATTTTCGGAGCTGATAAATTTTGTTTGATGTTTTAAAAGAGGATATTCAGGCTATCAAGGACCGCGACCCCGCGGCAAGAAACAGCTTGGAGATTTTTCTGCTGTATCCTGGGCTTAAGGCTATAAGAATGTACAGAAGAGCGCATAAGGCTTTTTTAAAGGGCCATTTTTTCAGAGCCCGTCTCATTTCTCAGCGTGCCGCGAGAAAAACGGGGATTGAAATCCACCCGGGGGCTACAATAGGCAGAAGACTTGTTATCGACCACGGAACAGGCATAGTTATAGGCGAGACCGCCGAAATAGGCGACGATGTTCTTATCTATCAGGGAGTTACCTTGGGCGGAACGGGTAAGGACGAGGGCAAGCGCCACCCGACAATCGGCAATAATGTTATGATAAGCGCGGGTGCTAAGGTCTTAGGACCGATAAAGGTCGGAGACAATGCGAGAATTGCCGCAGGCGCGGTGGTTTTAAAGGAAGTACCCGCAAATTCAACCGTTGTCGGAGTTCCGGCAAAGGTTGTAAGGCAAAACGGCAAGAAGGTAGAAAGAAAGCCGCTTGATCAGATTCATATTTCCGATCCTACCGAGCAGGAGATAAATGCTCTTAAGAATGAAATTAACTCGCTTAAAGCGCAGATAAATAAAAAGGGTGAAGACAAAAAATGAAGATTTTCAATACTCTTACGAGAAATAAGGACGAATTCGTTCCGATAAAAGAGGGCGAGGTTAAAATTTATGCCTGCGGACCGACCGTTTATAATTTTATCCATATAGGAAACGCGCGTCCGCTGTGCGTTTTCGATGTTTTGCGCCGCTATCTTATCTGGCGCGGATATAAGGTAAAATTCGTTCAGAATTTCACCGATATTGACGATAAGCTTATAAAAAAGGCAAATGAAGAGGGTATTACCGTATCGGAGGTTGCCGAAAGATATATAAAGGAATTCAAAGTCGACTCAAAGGGTCTTAATGTCATGGAGGCTGATGTTCACCCGAGAGCCACCGAAAATATAGATAAAATTATTGAAATCATTTCCGAGCTTTTCGAAAAGGGCTATGCCTATAAGGCAGGAAACGATGTTTATTACCGCGCGAAAAAGTTTAATGGCTACGGAAAGCTTTCCCACCAGCCGCTTGAGGATTTAGAGGCAGGCGCGAGAATTTCGGTCGGCGATATCAAGGAGGACCCGATGGATTTCTGCCTTTGGAAGGGCGCTAAGGAGGGCGAGCCCTTCTGGGAGTCGCCTTGGGGCAAGGGCAGACCGGGCTGGCACATAGAATGCTCCGCAATGGCAGGAAGATATTTGGGCAAAACCATTGATATCCACTGCGGCGGGCTTGACCTTATTTTCCCCCACCATGAAAACGAAATCGCCCAGAGCGAGGCGGCAAACGGCTGCGAATTCGCTCACTATTGGATGCATAACGGATTTATAAATGTCGATAACCATAAAATGTCGAAATCGCTCAATAACTTCTTTACCGTCCGCGATGTTGCGAACGCTTACGGCTACGAGCCGATAAGATATCTTATGATCTCCTCTCAGTACAGAGGACCTATAAACTATTCGGTTGATATTATCGAGCAGAGCAAAAATGCTCTTGAAAGACTTTATACCTGCCGTGATAATATTGATTTTGCACTCAAAAACGCGCCCGAGGGCGGAGAAAAGCCTGCCTTCTGCGAGACAAGAAAGCAGGAATTTATCGCCGCTATGGACGATGACCTTAATACTGCCGACGCACTTGCGGCGGTTTTCAACCTTGTCCGTGAAATAAACACCGCCATTGCAAACGGCGCTGGGAAAAACACCCTCGAAGAGTGCGCAAGGACCTTTGATGAATTAAACGGCGTTTTAGGTCTTGTTTATAACAGAAAAACGGATAATATCGACAGCGAGATAGAAGAGCTTATAAATAAGCGCACCGAGGCAAGAAAAAATAAGGACTTCAAAACCGCCGACGAAATAAGAGATAAGCTGAAATCAATGGGAATTGTCCTTGAGGATACTCCGCAGGGTGTAAAATGGACGAGAGCTTAATGCATGCCGAGCCTTTGGGAAACGGCAAAAGCATTTATGTTACAAAAAACCATACCTTCGGCACCGACGCGGTTTTGCTTGCCGATTTTGCAAAAATATATAAAATAAAATCGGCGGTCGACCTCGGAACAGGCTGCGGAATAATAGGGTTTCTTATTTTGCGCGACCGACCCGAAGCAAAGGTTTTCGGCGTGGATATATCCGAAGAGGCGATTTTCGCCGCCGAAAAAACCGCAGAGGATTTTGAGTTCTTTAATTTCACACCCGTTTGCTCAAATTTAACCGAGCTAAAGCATAAGCTTGAATTCGGGTGCCATGACCTTGTAGTATGCAATCCGCCGTATAAGGCGAAAAACGCGGGGCTTACAAATGAAAATCCGAAAATAAAAACCGCAAGGCACGAAACCGATTGCAGCTTAAAGGATATAATTGAGGTTTCGGCAAAGCTTCTTAAAACCTCGGGCAAGCTTTGTATGTGCCACCGCCCCGAAAGACTTGCCGAGCTTTTAAGGCTTATGAGCGAAAATAAAATAGAGCCGAAAAGACTCAGAATTGTCTGCAAAAGCAAAGGGTGCGAGCCGTGGCTCGTCCTTGTGACGGGTGTCAGGTGCGCAAAATCGGGGCTTAGGATTGACCCTCCGCTTTTTGTTTATGAAAACGGAAAATTTTCCGAGGAAATGTTAAAAGTTTATGGATCTTATAAGGAGGGACATGCCTTATGAGCGGAAAGCTTTATGTTGTGGGAACGCCAATAGGAAATTTAGAGGATATGTCGCCTCGGGCGGTGCGCATTTTAAGAGAAGCGGACTTTATCGCCGCCGAGGACACAAGGGTTACCTTAAAGCTTTTAAATCATTTTGATATAAAAAAGGAGCTTGTCTCTTATTATGAGCATAATAAGAATGAAAAGGGCGCATACCTTTTAAACCGCATTTTATGCGGAGAAAGCATGGCTCTTGTAACCGACGCCGGAATGCCCGCTATTTCAGACCCCGGAGAGGATCTCGTAAGAGAGGCGAGAATTAAGGGCGTGCCGATAGAATCGGTCCCGGGACCCGTCGCTTTTGCGACGGCGCTCAGCATTTCCGGAATGGAATCGGGAAGATTTTGCTTTGAGGGCTTTTTATCGGTAAATAAGCCGTCAAGAAGAAAGCACCTTGAGGAAATAAAGGACGAAAAAAGAACCCTTATTTTTTATGAGGCTCCCCATAAGCTTTTAGCTACCTTAAAGGATTTCGAACAGACCTTGGGAGACAGAAAAATCGCGGTCTGCAAGGAACTTACTAAAATTCACGAATCGGTCTTTCTTTTTACGCTAAGCGAAGCCTATGAGTATTTTTCGCAAAATCCTCCTAAAGGGGAATATGTCCTTATAATCGAGGGCAAAAAGGAGGAAAAACGCGAATTTTCGCTGTCAGAGGCGGCGGAGCTTGCAAAAAAATTTTTAAATGAGGGGCAGTCCGCGTCAACAGCGGCTAAAGAGGCGGCAAGGATAACCGGTGTTAAGAAAAGCGAGATCTATAAAGAAATCTGTACTTGATTTTTTAACATTTAGGGTATATCATATTAGTACTAATTGTGTGTAAGGCAGGGATAGTATGACGGACGGGAATAAAAACGAACTGAACTTCGATTTCGGCTCCGATACCGGATATTCCGATTTTAATGATATTTCCTCAAGCTCAGCTAAAAAGAACAATTTTGAGGATGTTTATTCAAATTCAAAAGAGGATTTAGGAAAGATTACCGATAACGATTTTATAACCCTCGATTCGGTTTCTAAGAATAAATACCGCCGCAAGCAGCACGGCTTTATCGGCTTTTTTAAGAATATCGGGTATGCGATTTCCGATTGGTGGGGCAGAAGAAGAAAATGGCAGAAGGCTCTGCTTGTTTCGGTTACCGCAATAGTGCTTGTTCTTGCAATTCTTTATGCTTATATCGGACGGGTTTTCGACTACTCGTTTAACGACGATAAGAAAAATCTCGGCTTTACCAAGGTTATTAACGATAAGATTATAAATGTCGCGCTTTTCGGTCTTGATACAAGAGGTGTAAATTCCTTTACCGGAAATTCCGACTCTATAATGATTTTAAGCATAAATACTATAAATAAAAAGGTTAAAATAATGTCCGTTATGCGTGATACTCTCGTTCCTATCGAGCGCAACGGAAAGACAACCTATGCAAAAATCAACGCGGCTTACGGCTGGGGAGGACCCGAGCTTGCCGTTAAGACCTTAAATCAGTGCTTTAATCTCGATATTTCGGATTATGCAACCGTTAATTTCTACGGAATGGTAGATATTATTGACGCGGTAGGCGGAATTGAGGCTACCATTACAGAGGACGAGCTGTATGATAAGGGTCAGGATAAGCCCGGGCTTAACGGCTGTATGGGCGAAATCTGCAAATATATGAACCTTAATATCAATAAATATCTGATAAATAAGGCAGGCACCCAGCATTTAAACGGTGTACAGGCTGTCGCCTATTCAAGAATAAGATATTGCCGCTCCGCTTGGGATACGAATAACGATTACGGCAGAACAGACCGCCAGAGACATGTTATGGAGGAGCTTTTCAATAAGGCAAAAACCCTTAAAAAGAGCCAGTATTTCTCCCTCGCAAATGCGCTTATCCCCTGCACCAAAACCTCAATGTCAACAACCGAGATTATAAACATTGCCGCAAGCGTGCTGCTTAATTCTCCCGAATTCGAGCAGTACAGAATTCCGCAGAACGAATTCCTTATGCCTGCTCCGTCGGGCAGCTTCGGCTCGGTGCTTTATTATGACCTTGATTATGTTTCAAGGCTTATTCACGGCATAATTTATGACGGGGAGACCTTAGACAGCTTTGTTGAGAAAAACGGTATAGATAAAAACCCGTGGTACGGCAAGGGTAGCTCCGTAAAAGGAAACAGTACAACTGCTTCTTCCTCTTCAAAACCCACTGTTTCATCAAAGCCTTCCGTAAGCAGTGACGATACAAGCACCGACTCCTCGGATACAAGCACAGACTATTCATCATCGTCCTCTTCTTCGTCATCATCCTCATCGTCCTTGCCGAGCAGTTCTGAGGAGACTTCAACTGTAAAGCCCTCCGAGCCTACAAGCACGGAGCCGAGCTCAACAGAGCCGGAGAACCCGACAAGGGAGGAGACAGAGTGAAAAAGAGCATAACAAATTGCGAAACCTGCGCAAATTATTTGTATGACGAAGAGTCGCAGACCTATTTTTGCGACTGCTCTCTTGACGAGGACGAAATGTTCAGATTTTTAACGGGCAGTAATTTTAACTGCCCGTATTATGATTTTTATGATGAATATAAAATTGTAAGAAAGCAAAACTGATAAAAACCGAGGTATAAAAATATGCTTTATTTTTATGTTTTCCTTTGCGCCGCAATTATCCCTCTGCTTGACAGGCTGGGTGTGCCGATTTTAAGACAGAGCTATTCTGTTTGGCTTGTTCCTTTGATTTTCTTCGGCGGAATAGTAGCTTGTATTCTTCTGCAGTTTTTAAGCCTTTTGGCAGTCTTCGGATTTGTAAATATAAAAAAGGAAAGAAAGCCCTGCTCAAGGCTTTGCAGAAAATATGTCGCTTCAACGCTCACATTATTTTTTAAGGTTATCGGCGTTAGAATTCATGCGAGCGGACTTGAAAAAATTCCAGAAAACGAAAGCTTTTTGCTTGTGTGCAATCATATACACCCTATTGACCCCGCGATATTTTTAAGCCTTATGCCCGAGGTCGATTTAAGATTTATCGCAAAAAAAGAGGTTTATGAAACAATGCCTTTTGTCGCAAAGGCTCTGCATAAGCTCGGCGGACTGCCTATCGACAGGGAAAATAACCGCGAGGGTGCTAAAACGATTATTAAAGCCATAAATATTATTAAGCATAATGAAGGCACCATCGGAATTTTCCCCGAGGGGTATACCTCGCGCGACGGCGAGCTTCACGAGCTCAGAAACGGGTCGCTTAAAATTGCGACCAAATCGGGCTGTAAAATAGCGGTCTGTACGCTTACAAACACTCCGTTTATTCTTAAAAATATGTTCCGCCGAAAAACCGATGTTTATATGGATGTGGCAGAGATTTTAACTCCCGACGAATTCGGCGAAAATACAAATGAGCTTGGCGAAAAGGTTCACGCAATTATGCAAAAATCCATTGAAAGCGAGCGAGAGAAATGCAAGAAATCGCAATAAAAGAGTTAAAAGAAAACTTTATTAAGGATATTTCCGACGAATGGATGCTTATATCCGCAGGAGACGAAGAAAAGTATAATATGATGACCGCCTCTTGGGGCTTTATGGGCGAAATCTGGGGCGAGGATTCGGTAGTTATATTTATCCGCCCTCAAAGATACACCCTTGAATTTGTCGAGAAATTTGATACATTTTCCCTTTCGTTTTACGGCACTGATAAACAAATTCATAAGCTTTGCGGCCATACCTCGGGAAGAGATGTCGATAAAATGAAGGAATCGGGCCTTACGCCTGAATTTGTCTGCGGCGCGCCCTGCTTTAAGGAAGCAAGGCTTAATATCGTCTGCAAAAAAATGTATACCGACAGAATTAAACCCGAAAACTTCATTGATAAATCAAAGAATACAAAATGGTATCCTGACTCAGACCACCATATCGTTTTTATCGCAAAAATCGAAAAAGCGTTTTTGGGGTAAATGTGTGCCTGTCGGCACTTGAA
>DBKZ01000052.1:0-797 GCA_002297415.1 Ruminococcaceae bacterium UBA737 | reverse complement strand
TATGCGCGGCTGAGGGGTATTCTTTTAGATGTCAGACATTAGATTTTAGATATTAGACCGATGTGTGCCTGTCGGCACGAAATTAAATAATCCATTTAGGTCTAGCATCTACAATCTAGTGTCTAATATCTAGTAAATGAGGTATTTTGCCTCCCTTGCCCAAAGGGAGGGCCGACCGCGCTTAAGCGGTGGAGGGATTTTTCTTTATCTTTTAGGATAAGGTAAATTTTCCGGTAATCCTAAAATGTAATCCGCCGAGACATTATAGTAAAGACATAAAGCTTTTAAATCTTCTAAATTAGGCTCGGTTGCTCCTTTTTCAATGAACGACATTTTTCTTTGTGTTATTCCGCATATTTTTCCGACCTCGCTTTGAGTTTGCTTAGACTCTAAATCCTCTCTAAGTTCTTTTAATTTTTCATTATATTTTTTCATACTGTTACCTCGGCTTTTTAACGTTTTAAAAACGGCATATTTTCAGGTAAGCCTAAAATATAATCAGCGGAAACATTGAAAAATTTACAATAAAGTATAATATCTTCGTCTTTTAAATGCGCTCTTCCTGTTTCAAGCCTTGATATCTGTAATTGGCTCATTTTTAAAAGCTTTCCGAGCTCCGTCTGATTGTAGTTTGTTCTTTCTTCTCTTAATGCTTTTAATCTTTCCGGTATGTTCATTATTGCCACCTCGTATTTTTAATTATATTATAATCGAAAATTGACTATTGACTTTTAATCGAAATTCGATTATAATATTTTATGCAAAAGGAGTGAAACAATGACCATACTTGAAAATCT
>DBKZ01000039.1:4857-9969 GCA_002297415.1 Ruminococcaceae bacterium UBA737 | reverse complement strand
CAGTAACCTTTTTGTCCTTATCCTTGACAACATGGGATTTCTTTTCAGTTCCCATAACAACCTTAATTGTTCCCTCTTCGATTTCCTCTTGGGTAATCGCCTTTTTACCGTGTCTTACGGCAAGAAGAGCGGCTTCGTTAAGAAGATTTTCAAGGTCGGCGCCTGTAAAGCCCGAGGTGGATTTTGCGATAGTCGCAAGGTTAACATCGGGACCTAACGGCTTACCTCTTGAATGAACCTTAAGAATTTCTTCTCTTCCCTTGACATCGGGATAATTTACGGTTATCTGTCTGTCAAAGCGACCGGGGCGCAAAAGCGCGCGGTCGAGAATGTCGGGTCTGTTGGTAGCGGCTATTACTATAACGCCTTCATTTGCTCCGAAGCCGTCCATTTCAACAAGTAGCTGATTTAAAGTCTGCTCTCTTTCGTCATGACCGCCGCCGAGACCTGCTCCGCGCTGTCTGCCGACAGCGTCAATCTCGTCTATAAACACAATAGAGGGAGCGTTTTTCTTAGCTTCGCCGAAAAGGTCTCTTACTCTTGAAGCACCTACGCCGACGAACATTTCAACGAAATCCGAACCCGAAATCGAGAAGAACGGAACATTGGCTTCTCCTGCAACAGCTCTTGCAAGAAGTGTTTTACCGGTTCCGGGAGGTCCTACAAGCAATACACCCTTAGGAATTCTCGCTCCTAGCTCGGTAAACTTCTTCGGGTCCTTAAGGAATTCGACAAGCTCTGCCATTTCCTCTTTTTCCTCATCGGCTCCCGCAACATCCGCGAAGGTTGTTTTTCTGCTCTGATCGGATTTTTTGATTTTCGCTTTACCGAAGCCTAAGGTCTTATCAGTTCCCATAGTGGAGTTCATACGCTTCATCATAAAGATATAGAACACCACTATTCCGCCGAGTAAAAGGAGTGACGGCAGCATATTCGTAAGCCATGCGCCCTCGCCGCCGCGGACATAATTGAACTTGATCTTTTCTTCCTCGGTCTTAGCGTTTTTATTGATTTCCTTTACAGCCTCATTGACATCTTCATAGAAAATGCTGTAGTTTGCAACGGTGAAATGATGAATTTTTTTATCGTCAGATCTGAGCTTATAGCTAAGGTCGCCGTTATACAAATTCAATTCAAATTCGGAAATTTTATTATTTTCAATCAAATCGACTATTTCATAATATTCGCTTTCCTCGGTACCCTTTGAAATTCTGTTAAGAGTAAAAACCGAAACGGCAAAAAAAGCAATAATCAAAACGATTAAAATAATGTTTCTTGTATTCTTTTTCAACAGCCTATACTCCTTTTTGCAAAATAAATTGCATTATTTATTATAAACCTCCGGGGATAATACTCCCACATAAGGAAGATTTCTGTATTTTTCATCATAATCGAGTCCGTAGCCTACTACAAATTCATCGGGAATAACTCTTCCGACATAATCCGCGGTAATATCCGACTGACGGTTATCAGGCTTATCAAGAAGCGCGCAGACCTTAATGCTTGCGGCATTTCTGTCAAGCAAAAGATTTTTAAGATAAGCAAGCGTTATACCGGAATCAAGAATATCCTCTACAAGAAGTATATCCATTCCGTCGGGATTGATATCAAGATCTTTCTTAAATTTTACAACGCCTGTGGTTTTTACTCCGCTGTATGAAGAAACAGCCATAAAATCTATAACGCAATCGCATTTAATTTCCCTTAAAAGGTCCGACATAAATACAACCGCGCCTTTTAAAACGCTTACAAGCAAAAGCTTTTTGCCCTGATAATCCTTTGTTATTCTTTCTCCTAAGCTCTTACAGATTTCTTTAAGCTCGCTTTCGGAAACAAGAACCTTTGAAATTTCTTTATCTGTCATACTAATCTCCATTCCGCTGTTAAAACCGCAATTACGAAATTTAAGAGGGATTTTTTAAATCCCGCTCCCCTTATTTTTTTGAAACGCTGAAAATTTTTACATTTTCAGTGTTTTCACTTAAGGCGCACCTTTCGGCGACTCCTATTCCCGCAATAAATACGGGACCCGAATCATCGCACACAACCGGCAGAAAATCTCTTTCCTCAGCCGGCACTCCGCACTCATTATAAAGCTTTTTAAGACTTTTCGTGCAATTTCTGCCTCTTAGTCTAATTTTATCGCCCGAAATTCTGGTGCGTACCTTCAATTCGCCTATTATTCTATCACAATCGACCGCGGTATTTAATAACAAATTATTAACTTTTTTATTATTTTTTAAAAATTCATACTTTTCGGATTTAATTTCCGTTATAAATTCGGGTTTTTCTTTATTTATAAGCCTTAATCTGTTCCCGTTTGAAATATATTCGGCATTTTCAGCAACCGTTCTTCTGCCTCTTGTCTCACAGGCGGTTAAAAGCTCTGAAATATGAAGGCTGTCGGGCTTTATTCCCGAAGTCGTATAAACAAACTCAAAAACAATTCTTTTTTTAACCGCAATATTAAGCTTATCAAGCTCCGAAATATCAAGCTCATTTTTCTTAAACCTTTTTTTAAATTCTTCTTTTGCTATTTCCGAAATAAAAGCTTCATCCTCTCTTAAGCCTTCTGCCGCTCTTAATGCGGCGGACTCAAAAGAGGGATTGATTTTTTTAAATTCGGGAATGATATTGTGCCTGATAAAATTTCTCGTATATTCGTCGCTTGAATTTGTGCTGTCGGTAACAAAAGGAATTGAATTTTTTTTGCAGTATTCCTCTGTATCGGTGCTTTTTAAAAATATAATCGGTCTTATAAATTTACCGCGCACCGGCGGAATACCGCACATTCCTTTAAGAGATGTGCCCCTTGCAAGATTAAAAAGCATCGTTTCCGCATTATCTCCCGCGGTGTGAGCGGTTGCAATTTTATCGCAATCAAGCGAAGATAAAAAGTCATATCTTAACTCTCTTGCGGCAAGCTCCGTTCCTAAATGCTTTTCCTTTGCGAATTTAAGAACATCTCCTCTTTTGCAGAAAAGCTCGATGTTATTTTCCTCGCAGTATTTTCTTACAAAAGCCTCGTCTCTGTCGGACTCCTCTCCTCTGATACAGTGATTGAAATGCGCGCATGAAACCGAAATTTCAAGCTCCTTTTCAAGCTTTTTTAATATATCGAGAAGCGCCATTGAATCCTTGCCGCCCGAAAGAGCGACAATTACCCTATCGCCCTTATTTATCATCGAATACTTCTTTATTGTTTTCTTAACAAGCTCTGTCATTATCTGAACACATCCACGGAAGTAAATCTTGTAAACTGTCCGTCCCAATGCAGCGGGATAGTTCCGGTTTCGCCGTGGCGGTTTTTAGCTACGATACACTCCGCCTTTGACGGGTCGCCCATATCCTGATCGTCATTTTTCTCGGAATCATAATATGTGTCGCGGTAAAGGAACAAAACTATATCCGCGTCCTGTTCGATTGAACCCGAATCACGGAGATCCGCAAGCGCCGGCTTATGGGATTTACCCTTTGCCTCCGTAGCACGGGAAAGCTGAGCGCAGGCAATTACAGGAACCTTAAGCTCTTTTGCCATAATTTTAAGGCTTCTTGTAATCTCCGAAACCTCCTGAACCCTGTTATCCGTAGGCTTTGCGGTGTGCATAAGGCCGAGATAATCTATTATAACAAGGTCAACCTTGCGCATTCTTCTCAGCTTCGCTTTCATTTGCTGAACCGTTATATCCGATGTTTCATCAAAATAAAGCTCGGTTTTTGAAAGCTGGTCGCCTGCCTGAGCAAGTCTTGTCCATTCGTCGCCCTCAAGCTCGCCCGTTCTCATTTTTTCGCTTTTAATTCCCGCTTCGCTTGAAAGCACTCTTTGTGCGAGCTGATCCCTTGTCATTTCGAGCGAGAAGAAGCATACGGTTCTGCCGCTTGACGCGACATTCCTTGCAATATTAAGAGCAAACGAGGTTTTACCCATACCGGGGCGCGCACCTAATATAATAAGGTCCGATTTATTAAGTCCCGTTATCATTTTATCAAGCTCGCCTATTCCGCTCGGAATTCCGATATAATCCTCTCTGGTTTCGGGATCGGTCATTTTGGTGAGCCTGTCAAAAGTCTCGGTTTCAATGACTGTTCTTATATGCGTAAGTCCGCTTATATCCCTGCCGGATCTTATTTCGAATATTCTTTGTTCGGCCGAATCAAGCAGTCTGCCCGAATCCATGGCATTATCGTTAATATCCTTGATAATGCCGTTAGCGGCGCCCATAAGCGCTCTTGCGTAATACTTTTCCCTGACTATAGAAACATAAGTAAGCACGTTTGCAGACGACGGAACGGTCTGAACAAGCTGAGTAAGATAGGCCTTACCGCCAGTTTCATCATAAGTTCCGCTTGTTTTGAGCTTTTCAAGCAATGAAATAAAATCAATTGACTGGCTAAGCTCATACATCGAAGAAATTGCGCTGAATATTTCCTTGTGCTGAGGAATATAAAAATATTCGGGGCTTATTCTGTCGCTTATTTCGTCAAGGCATTTAGGGTCGGAAATAACAGAGCCGAGAATTGCCTGCTCGGCTTCAACGGAATAAGGAAGTCTTACACCGTCGTTTTCAAAAAGCAAATTATCGCGGTTTTCCATTATTCTGTAACCTTAACGGTGATTTTCGCTGAAATTCCGTTATAAAGCTTTATTTCCGCAGTATACTCACCGTAATTCTTGATGTCCGAAACAGCCATTTTCTTGCGGTCGATTTCAATTCCCAAAGTGTTCTTTATTTCAGCCGCTATTTCCTTAGAGGTAACACTGCCGAAAAGCTTTCCGCCGTTACCCGATTTTGCCTTTATTGTAACGGACTTTCCGTTTAATTTATCGGCTGTTGCTTTAGCGGCGGCGATTTCTTCCTTAATGTGGTGTTCCTTTGCCTGCTCGCGGCTTTTAAATTCGGACATCGCGGCGGCGTCCGCCTCTACGGCAAGATTTTTCGGGAAAAGGAAATTGCGCGCGTATCCGTCCGATACATTGCAAAGCTCTCCTTTTTTGCCCTTGCCCTTAACATCCTGTAATAAAATTACCTTCATTTTTTATTTCCCCTTTCGGTTAGGCAAGCGATAATAAATCCGAACCCGTTTTTAGACGGCAGATTTTTCGCATAGCCA
>DBKZ01000039.1:0-4789 GCA_002297415.1 Ruminococcaceae bacterium UBA737 | reverse complement strand
GCATAAAAATCTGCCAAGCATAAAAATCAGCGACCTAAAATGAGCTGATTTTCGTGCGGAGTTTTATGCGGAGGATGCAGTGAGGCTGACGCCTCACAAAGACGACAAGTTAAAATAAGCCGAAAAGACGCCGTTTTAGGCGGGTTCGGATTTATTATCGCTTGCCTAGTGTGACAGGTTCGAGTCCTGTCACACTATCTAAACTTCCATAATAACAGGAAGAATCATAGGACTGCGGTGCGTTCTTGAAAACAGGAATTTTGCAACCGAGTCTTTTATTTTTGTTTTAATTGCGTTCCAGTCGCGGACATTTGTTACATAGCATTTTTCGAGAACATCGCAAACTACCTCGTTAAGCTCGTTCATAAGCTCCTCGGATTCCTTAACATAAACGAAGCCTCTTGAAACCACATCAGGTCCCGATACAACCTCTCTTGTAACAGAATCTATTGCGACATTTACTACTATAATTCCGTCCTCAGCCAAATGCTTTCTGTCGCGAAGAACAATGCTTCCTACATCGCCGACGCCGAATCCGTCTACAAGCACTCTGCCGGCGGTAACGGTCTGAGTATATTTAATCGAGCGCTTTGTAAGCTCTATAACCTCGCCGTTTATAGGAATTATAATGTTATCCTTAGGAATACCCATATTTCCGGCAAGGACCGAATGCTTATACAAATGCTTTTGCTCGCCGTGAACCGGAATAAAGTATTTAGGCTTTACAATGCTCATCATAAGCTTTAATTCTTCCTGACAGGCATGACCCGAAACATGAACATCGTACATTTTTTCGTATACGACATTCGCTCCTCTTCTCATAAGCTCATTTATAACCTTGCCTACAAGCTTTTCATTTCCGGGGATAGGTGTTGCGGAAATTATGATTACATCGCCCGGGATAAGCTCAATCTGCCTATGCTCGCTGAAAGCAATTCTGTGAAGAGCGGAAAGCGGCTCGCCCTGACTGCCTGTTGTGATAATAACAAGCTCTTCGGGCTTATAATTTCTTAATGCTTCAAGCTCAACAAGAATTCCGTCGGGAACCTTAAGATATCCGAGCTCCGCCGCAACATTTACAACATTCTGCATGCTTCTGCCCGAAATTACAACTTTTCTGTCGCACCTTGCCGCCTCGTCTATAATCTGCTGAATTCTGTGGATATTCGAAGAGAAGGTCGCCACTATAATTCTGTGACCCTCAGCCTTTTTAAACAGGTTTGAAAAAGATTCGCCTACAAGCCTTTCAGAAGGGGTAAATCCGGGTCTTTCGGCATTTGTAGAGTCGGAAAGCAGAGCTAAAACTCCTTTTTTGCCAAGCTCCGCAAATCTTGCGATATCTATAACATAATCGTCAATAGGAGTAGTATCTATCTTAAAATCGCCTGTCTGCACAACAGTTCCGGCACCGCAGGTAATTGCAAAGCCTACCGCGTCGGGAATAGAATGGTTTACATGAATAAATTCCACGGTGAACTTACCGAGCGTTACCTTTTCCCCCGGGGAAACAACATTTAGCTTTGCTCCCGATAAAAGCTTATGCTCCTTAAGCTTTCCTTCAATAAGACCCATTGTAAGCCTTGTTGCATAAATCGGCAAATTAAAATTGCGGAGAAGATAAGGAATTGCGCCTATGTGGTCCTCATGTCCGTGAGTTACGACAAGTCCCTTGATTTTATCCTTATTTTCAAGAACATAGGTAAAATCGGGTATAACGATATCAACACCGGGGGTGTCCTCATCAGGAAAGCTCATTCCGCAGTCGACAAGGAACATATCTCCGTCATACTCATAAAGGGTAATATTCTTTCCTATTTCTCCGAGACCGCCCAAAGGAATAATTTTTATCGGCTTTAAAGACTTAGAGCTTTTTTCGGAGCGGTTATGCGAAGCCTTGCTCTGAGGGCGCCTTTTCTGAACCGGCTTACCCTGCTTATTGAATTTGGTTGTTTTCGTATTCTTTTCTGCGGGTTTTCCGCTGACAACGCTCTGCACATTATATTTCGACTTAGAGCGCGCGGGTTTATACGCGCTTTTATTTCCACGCGTTTTTTCTTCTTGTTTTTTTGTTTCAGTCATTAAGACACCTGTCTCCTTTTATTGCTTTTGATTTTTTATGTTTTATGTAATTTATAATACGGCAGCGACTGCTCGCTCGCCTAAAAAACAAAGTAACAATTTATTTTACCTTTAAATATATATAAATGTCAATAAATATCTGCTATTTATTTTCAATTTCCCAATAATATCTTCTGTCTGACGGAGGAAAATCATCGAGTATACCATATTCGGGGTCATAAAAAGTTCCTTTAAAATAAAGCGACCAATGCCAGCAGTGCGGCGTCTGCAGGCTCAGTATCGCAATTTCGGGCAGCTTATTTTTATCCGATATTTCTTTTTTTTCGGGATTAAAGCTTATTTTAAAAGCATTAAGAGCATTTTTCATATCCTTAAGGTTAGTTTCCCTATCGGTTCCGACAACGCCTATAACCTCTTTCACCGACGCATCTGCAAGCATGGCAATAACAGCCTGACCGCACTGAAGCGGAGTAGGCTCGAAAATATGCGTCGGCTTATGTGTAAGAGGCATTTTATAATATCAGCTTATCTGAAGCTGCCTTTCATTTAAAAATTAACATATAAAACAGTATAACACAATTTGGAAATTTTTTCAAATCATTTTATAAGCGTTCCGCCGTCATTTTTAAGCAATATAAGAATTTCTTCAACCTCAAGGCTGCCAAGACCTACAAAAACCAGCATTTCCTCGTTGTTTTTTCCGTTGCAGGTAAATTCATAGCACCTTATTTCACTTCCGCCGCTCGTAGGAATAAGAACTATTCTGTGCTTTATTATTTCAAGCCTGCCGCTTACCTTTTGAGCCGCCGCTTCAACGGTATTTTCGGGAGCCGAAAATGCCCTTTCGGTATGATTTGTCAGGTAACCGCTCGCCTCATATTCAATTATTTCCGCATTATCAAGAGCCACACCGACCTTAATAAGATCCGTATAGCAAAGCGTTCTTCCGTCGAGATAAGCGAAATTTACCGTACAGATATTTTCTTCACAATAATAATATGTCGAAACCATTGACGGTATTTCTTTTTCCTTTAAAAAATTTTCTGCCGTCTGCACAGCTTTTTCAGGCGTTAAAGAGGAAGAGGTAACATTTCTGTTTTTCCGCATAAAAACTACATATCCGCCCTCTTTGCTTACGGATATATCGGTATTGCCCGTAAAATTATAGGCAGGGATTTTAGATTCCGTAAGAGAAGAAAATTTCATTTCCCTGTCGCCCGAAAATTCCGCCGCGATTTCACCTGCCTGCTCCTGAGATATTTCGGGCTTGCCCGAAGTCATAAGAGGCTTTTTATTTAAAATATGGTCGGAATACGGTCCGTCGTAAATAAGCGTGGGATAATCGGTTAAATTTTCTTCAAGCTCGGTAAGAGTGTCGGCAAGCGTTCCGTCCTTTTGCGTCAGCTTTTTTTCTATTTCTCCGCTCCAGTATTTCGAACCGTTTATACTGCTTTGATTATCGCTTAAAACAGTCGATATCGTTTTAGCGGTCTCGCTGAGCTTTTTTAAATCGCTTTCCTGCTTATCGGTGATATCACCGTTTTTAACCGCGTCCTTAGAAACGCTTAAGGCATAATTTCCTACCTGTGACAAAAACCTGAAAACGGTAGACTCCTCGGAATTTTCAAGAGGAAGCATAGAAATTGAATTCTTCGCAAGTTGAGCCTCGCCATAAAGCTGAGCCGAAAGAGAGGTCATCTTCTGCGAGCCTGTAAGATATATCATTTTATCGAGAATTATTCTGATGTTATTCATTCTTGAATCAAGCTCATTATATGCCCTTGAATAGTTATTTTGAATTTCAAGCCTGTAATTTGCGGCGGTCTTTTTTTCTTTGACCGCAATTCCTGCAAAAAGCAAAAGAACGGCGGAAGAAAATGACGCAATTCTTATAACAGTTCTTTTTTTCACGGTTTCACTTCCTTTATAAAGCTATCTTTGACGGTTTTTCTGTTTTATATACTTGATTTTTTCTTGAGTTTGTGATAATATGTGTCTAAAGGCTGTGATGAAGACAGTAGCCTGACATAAGCTTTCTTTAGCGAGCCGGTAAACGGTGCAAGACCGGCAGAAAGCGTCACGGTGAATATCACTTCGGAGCCGCAGTGTGAAAGGATTTTCCGATTAGCTCCTGCCGTTTGATTTTGCGTTAAAAAATTCACGGATGTCGGTCCGTCGTAATAGGTGGTTTAAGAGGCTGCTTTGCTTAATTATTATTAAGAATTATCCTCGTCCTATTATGGACGGGGATTTTATTTTTAAAAGAGGTAGAAAGGTATGTACAAGGAAATTTCACCGAATGTAAATTTCGTGGAAAACGAAAAGGAAATCAAAAAATTCTGGGACGATGAAAAGATTTTTGAAAAGAGTATTGACTCCCGTGCCAAGGGCGAGCCTTATGTGTTTTATGACGGCCCCCCGACCGCTAACGGAAAGCCGCACATCGGACATGTGCTTACGCGCGTTATAAAGGATATGATTCCGCGTTACCGCACAATGAAGGGTTATATGGTTCCGAGAAAGGCAGGCTGGGATACTCACGGACTGCCCGTTGAGTTAGAGGTTGAAAAAATGCTCGGGCTTGACGGCAAGGAGCAGATTGAAAAATACGGACTTGAGCCATTCATCGACCACTGCAAGGAAAGCGTGTGGAAATATAAAGGTATGTGGGAGGATTTTTCAAAGACAGTCGGCTTCTGGGCTGATATGG
>DBKZ01000009.1:3493-6092 GCA_002297415.1 Ruminococcaceae bacterium UBA737 | reverse complement strand
TTCAGCGCGATTATATGGCAGGCGAGGTAAGTAAGGATATTACAAAACGAATTCTTCTTCCTGCCGAGGTTGTAGAGGCTCATGAGCAGGGTCTTATCCATTTTCATGACGCGGATTATTTCGCTCAGCACATGCATAACTGCGACCTTGTAAACCTTGAGGATATGCTGCAGAACGGAACAGTTATCAGCGGAACCTTAATTGAAAAGCCCCATTCTTTTTCGACTGCCTGCAATATCGCAACACAGATTATAGCTCAGGTTGCTTCAAGCCAGTACGGCGGACAGAGCATTTCTCTTACACATCTTGCGCCCTTCGTTCAGATAAGCCGCGAAAAGATAACAGCGTCTGTAAAGGAAGAGCTTGCAGAGGTGGGCTGTACAGATAAGGATAAGCTTGAAAAAATTGTCGAAAAGCGTCTGCGCGAAGAAGTCCGCAAGGGCATTCAGATGATTCAGTATCAGGTTGTAACGCTTCTTACGACAAACGGACAGGCTCCTTTTGTAACTGTATTTATGTATCTTAACGAAACAAAGGACCCGCAGGAAAAAGCCGACCTTGCAATGATTATCGAAGAGACCTTAAAGCAAAGAATTCAGGGCGTTAAGAATGAAAAGGGAGTTTGGATAACACCTGCGTTTCCGAAGCTTATTTATGTTCTTGAAGAGGATAATATTTCTGAGGACGCACCGTATTTTTATCTTACCGAGCTTGCCGCTAAATGCACGGCAAAGCGCATGGTGCCGGATTATATTTCCGAAAAGATTATGCTTCAGAATAAGATTGATAAAAACGGCGAGGGCCATTGCTATACCTGCATGGGCTGCAGAAGCTTTTTAACACCTTATGTCGATGAAAACGGCAAGCCTAAGTATTACGGAAGATTCAATCAGGGCGTTGTAACGGTAAATTTGGTCGATATAGGTTTAACGGCTAATAAGGATATGGAAAAGTTCTGGGAAATATTCGATGAAAGAATGGAGCTTTGCCACACCGCTCTTAAATGCCGCCATGAAAGACTTACAGGCACTCTTTCGGACGCCGCACCGATTCTCTGGCAGCACGGCGCGCTTTTAAGGCTTAAAAAGGGCGAGACGATTGATAAATATCTCCACGGCGGTTATTCAACCCTTTCTCTCGGATATGCAGGTCTTTGGGAATGCGTATATTCTCTTATCGGCAAAAAGCTTACCGAAAAAGAGGGCGAGGAATTAGGGCTTCAAATAATGAAAAAGCTCAATGAGTATACCGCAAAATGGAAAGCGGAGGAGGATATCGACTACTCGCTTTACGGCACGCCTCTTGAAAGCACAACATATAAATTCGCAAAATGCTTACAAAAGCGTTTCGGAATAGTCAAGAATGTTACGGATAAAAACTATATAACAAATTCCTATCATGTTCATGTAACCGAGAAGATTGACGCATTTAAAAAGCTTGAACTTGAATCTAAATTCCAAGCTCTTTCCCCGGGCGGCGCTATTTCTTATGTTGAAGTTCCCGATATGCAGAATAACATTCCGGCGGTTTTAAGCGTAATGAAGTTTATTTATAACCATATTATGTACGCCGAGCTTAATACTAAGAGCGATTACTGTCAGGTATGCGGATATAACGGCGAAATGCAGATAAGAGAGGATAAGGACGGAAAGCTTATCTGGTACTGCCCGGACTGCGGAAACACCGATCAGGACAAAATGAATGTCGCAAGAAGAACCTGCGGATATATCGGCACTCAGTTTTGGAATCAGGGCAGAACTCAGGAAATCAAGGAAAGAGTTCTTCATTTATAATTATGTTTTACGGCGAAATAAAAGAGCGCGATATTGCTAACGGTATCGGAGTAAGAGTATCTCTGTTTGTTTCGGGGTGTACGAATAGGTGTAAGGGCTGTTTTAATAAGCAGACATGGGATTTTAATTTCGGAGAGGAATACACCGCCGAAACCGAAAACAGAATTATTGAGCTTCTAAAGCCTGATTTTGTAACGGGTCTTACACTTCTCGGCGGAGAGCCCTTTGAACCTAAAAATCAAGAGGAGCTTTTAAAGCTGACAGACAGAGTAAAAAAAGAAATGCCAAATAAAACAATTTGGTGTTATACGGGATTTACCTATGAAAAGCTTAAGACCGACGGTGAGTACTGCCGAACCGAATTCACCGACAGAATGCTTAATAATATTGATGTCCTTGTAGACGGAAAGTTTGTCGAGGAAAAAAAGAATATCAGGCTTAAGTTCAGAGGCAGCGAAAACCAAAGAATTATTGATCTTAATAAGACAAGAGCCGAAAAAAGAGTAGCGCTTTTGGATATCTAAAGGAGAAAACCGATGCAGATAAAAATAAAAAAATTAAAAGAAAATGCCGTTATTCCAACACGCGGTTCAATGCAGGCGGCAGGGTATGACCTTTATGCCTGCCTTGATTCGGATAAGGTCGATATCGCTCCCCATAAAACCGAAAAAATCGGAACGGGACTGTCGGTTGCCGTTCCCGACGGATATTTCGGGGCAATCTTTGCAAGAAGCGGTCTTGCCCTTAAACAGGGGCTCAGACCTGCAAACTGCGTAGGCGTTGCCGATTCGGATTACAGGGGAGAG
>DBKZ01000009.1:0-3445 GCA_002297415.1 Ruminococcaceae bacterium UBA737 | reverse complement strand
TACCGATGAGGTAAAAACAGTTGAAAACGGCGAGCGGATAGCTCAGCTTGTGTTTATGCCTTATTTAAGCGCCGAATTTATCGAGACCGATTCTCTTGATGAAACCGAGCGCGGTGCCGGAGGCTTCGGAAGCACCGGAAAATAAATTTTAAATTTATCAGAAACTAAAGCAATGCTCCCATCTATATTGACCTTTGCCAATATAGATGGGAGCATTTGCATTTTAAGCGCGATTAAAGAATTTTATATACTGAACAGGGGACTTTCCCGTAGTGCCCTTAAAGGCAACAGAAAAGGTTTTTGGATCTTGATATCCGCACATTTCGGCAATTTCCGAAACAGAATAATATCCGCTTTCAAGAAGCCGCTTAGCATTATCGGTGCGCAGTTTTAAAAGATATTTTGCCGGAGAAATTCCGAGATAGACCGAAAAAATGTGACGCAGATAAGACCCTGAAACATTCAGGCTGTCAGCAACATAAGAAACGCAGATTTTTTCCGAATAAAACCGACTGTTAAATATCTTTATTGCTTCTCTTAATACTTTCGGGTAATCGGCTTTCATATTATCGGCGTCTCTGCTGAAAAGGGTGTTAAGCAGGGAATAGAATAAAGAAAGTGCTTCAAGATGATTTTCGTTTCCATTTGCGCAGATTTGCGCAAGCTTTGTAAACAGATTTTTTACCTCGGAATTTTCAAAGGTTTTAATCGGTGTAATTTTCTCAAAAATCGGATAATTTGAATTAAAATGTATTACCGTCAGCCTTTCGTCCTTGCTTGCGGACTGGGTGTATACGGTATCGGGCGGAATAAAAACAGTCTGACCCTCTTCAATTTTAACGGAATTTCCGTCCTGAATAAATTCGGTGCTTCCTTTGTGCCTGTAGCTCAAGACCGAAAAGCTTCTTTTTTCGGTCTTAAAGCTTGATTTGTTGCGATTTATGGTAAATGCACCGATAAAATCCGATATATAAAAAGAACTGTCAATCATTTTAAATACACGCTCCTTTTAAAATAATATACCATATTTTATTTACTGTTTCAAGTTGCGTTTTTGGTAAATAAAAATCGTTTTTTCGTCTTGAAAAAATATTTTTAAAGCGTACTATTAAAGTAAAGAAAGCTTTAAAGGAGAAAAGATATGATAAAAAATCAGGTTATTTATCAGTTGGCGCTCAGAACATTTACTAAGGAAGGCACCTTAAATGCGGCAAAGGAGCATTTAGGCGAGCTTAAGGAGCTCGGAATAGATATTATTTATCTTACCGCCTGCTTTAAAACAGATATAGACAGCGATAAGGCAACATGGAGCCCAAGACAGATAGCTTCTAAGTGTAACAACCCTTCTAATCCTTATAAAATGGCTGATTACTTTACGGTAGACCCCGAATACGGAACAAATGAGGATTTAAAGGATTTTATAGACTGCGCTCACGGTTTAAAAATGAAGGTGCTGTTGGATCTTGTTTATCTTCATTGCGGAAGAAATGCGGTATTTTTAAAGGATAATCCCGATTTTGTTCTGCAAAATGAGGACGGCACGCCGCTGGTAGGAAAGGATTGGCCCTTTGCAAGACTGAATTATAAAAATAAAGCCTTAAGGGAATATCTTTTTGAAAACGGAGAGTTTTTTGTTAAAAGCTTTAATGCGGACGGCTTCAGATGCGATGTCGGCAGTGAAATTCCGCTTGATTTCTGGCAGGAATTTGTAAAGCGTGTCAAAGCTCTTAATCCCGAAATCATAATGTTTAATGAGGGAGTAAATCCCGAATATCTCGGTGTTTTTGATTGCGATTATAACGGAATAGGAAGACTTTTTGATTTAACTCCTCCTCTTGAATTGCTCTTTTCGGGTAAATTGGATGAGTTCCTCCAATTTATAAATGCCGAGGACAAAAGAAATGTCAATTTCATAGAAAATCACGATATGGCAACAGATTTCAAGCGCTATGAATTAAGACATAAAAACGGTCAGACAGAGCTTTCGCTGTTTTTGATGTATGTGCTTAAAGGTATCCCGTTTATTTGGAACGGAAACGAATATGCCGATGAAAGCGAAAACTGCATGTTTTCTAACAGATTTTTCGGAAATCGCAGCGCTTTTGACAGAAGCAAGATAAATTCCGAAAAAGCAAAGGAAAGATTTGATTTTGTTAAAAAATTAAACAGCATTTATCATACACATCCCATTCTCTCTGACGGCTCGCTTGAAATTGCGGAAAAAGAAAGCGTTATAAAAATAATAAGAGAAAACAGTGATGAAAAGCTTACGATTGTTTTTAACCCGTCCGATAAAACGGTATCGGCAGAAAACATAAACGGAAATATATTGATTTCAAAAAATGCCGAGCTTTCGAAAACAAATATCACCTTGAAAAAATACGGATTTGCATTATTATCGGAAAACTAAAAAATCAGCAAGCGCCTTACTTGGGTGCTTGCTGATTTCTCATATAATAAAATATATACTGTTGGGCTATTCCCGCATATTGCCTTGCGCATTCGGGAAGCTCGGAATTAAAAAGCTCCTTCATTGCCCGTTTTATCCAGACATCCTGAGGAAATGCGTCTATGTGACCCAGTCCGAAAAGCAGAGTGCAGTCCGCAACCTTAGGACCCACACCCTTTATTTTCATAAGCTCGGCTCTGGCGTCTTCAAGGCTCGTTTCCCTTAAGCCTTCAAGCTCAACTTCTCCCGAGCTTACCTTTTTTGCCGCGTCAATGATATATTTTGCCCTGAATCCCGAACGCAGCGGTGCTAAGTCCTCTTCGTTCAAATCTGCAAGAGTGCGGGCGTCCGGAAAGGAATATCCGCCCTCGCATTTTTCTCCGAACGCAGAACACAGTCTTGAAATTATTCCTTTAATTCGGGGAATATTATTGTTTTGCGAGATAATAAATGAGCATAGCGTTTCCCACGGCTCCTGATTAAGAATTCTTATACCTAAGCCGTTAAGCGCGGCTTTTTTTAAAATTTCGTTTTCGCTTAGCTTATTTATAATACTTTCATAATCCCTGTCTAAATCAAAATAGCTTTTAAAAAAGGAATTAAACTCGGTCTCGCTTATACCTTGCATTATAATATCCGAATTCTTTTTTCCGACAGTTATATATTTGCCTTTTACTACCGCCGACCAGCTACCGTTTTCGTTTTCTTCCCAGCGGAATGCCTGTCCGCAGTCAAAGGTTTCTCTTAATTCGAAATTTTTTATATTTTTAAGTGTTATACAGTCATTTTTAAATTCTGTATTTAACATTTTTATCCCCTCCGATACTTTAAATTTTATCAAACCCGTGTTATAATGTCAACAGAAAGGATGAACTTATGAGAGACGATATATGTACAATTCCCGTAAACGAAATTTTTGAAGTTACCGACGGCTGTCCTGTCTGCAGAATGTATGACGAGGCGCAAAAGAGGATACTTGATTATATTTTGGGCGAC
>DBKZ01000025.1:22614-22810 GCA_002297415.1 Ruminococcaceae bacterium UBA737 | reverse complement strand
TGCTTGTTTTCGGCGGAACAACGGTAATACTGAAGATAAAAAATAACGGAATGTTTATTTTTACAGGTCTTTTGAGTTTAGCGGTAATAGCTATCATTGCAGCCGTTTTATATGCGCACTTTTTCAAGAAGATCCTTATTGACGACGAAGGATTTTACTATAAAAACGGTATCGGCAAAGCAAAATATTATAAGTT
>DBKZ01000025.1:20641-22458 GCA_002297415.1 Ruminococcaceae bacterium UBA737 | reverse complement strand
AGTAGATTTTCTTATAAGTAAGGTCATGGGTGACAAAATCAATGAAGAACAATAATTTTGAAAAATGGGATTATGTTGTTTCCGGCAAAACAAACGGGCTGTTAAGAATCATCATTATCGGTGTTTTGGCAGGCTTTTTTGCTGCTTTAACCATCGACCAATTAAGACCGGTTCCGAATAAAATGCTGATCGTTGCGGTTTTCTTCGGGCTGATCTGCACGGTTTTAACCGTAACTCTTATTAGGCTGATCAATCGTTATTTCTGCTTTAAAATTTGTATCGGGGAAAAGGGATTTTTCTTTCAGTCGAACCCTTTTAACGGGAAGTATTACAGATATGAGGAGATCACAAGCTGTCAGGAAGAACTCAAACAAGCTCGGCACAGCGTCGGATACGGCGATCCTGTAACCTACCGTTACTTTTTCTGTTTTACCGATAAAGACGGCAAAACGCAAAAAATTCTGTTCGAGAAGGCACTTTTTGAAAAAGAATTTGAAGTTTTGGCAGGAAGGATAAGCGGAAACAGGTAATTGCGTAATGGTATTTCATTTAGAATCATAACCACCCGTCAAACGGGTGGTTTGCACAAGGGCTATAAGCCCATAATGCCGACCCGCGTCTCAAGGCGCGGGCTTTCTCTTTGTTCAAGCCTTAGAGTCTTTGCCACTTTGGCTACCCCTAAAGGGGTTAGCTAAATGGGTCTGCGTATTCCCTAACGCTTAACTTATCCAATGCAATATCTGCTTTCTCTTGGTCTTGGATATATTTCTTTATTGTGCTCTCATTTAAGCCTACTGCCCAAACATAATATCCTTCTGCCCAAAAGTGTCGGTTGCCAAACTTATACTTTAAATTTGCATGTTTATCAAACATCATCAGCGCGCTTTTACCTTTCAGATACCCCATAAAACTCGCTATGCTCGTTTTTGGGGGTATGCTTAGCAAAAGATGTACATGATCCGGCATCATATGTCCCTCTATTATCTCTACTCCTTTATATTTGCACAAAGTCTTTATTATTTCTTGCAAATCTTTCCGAGTTTGATTATATATTATTTTCCTGCGATATTTCGGAACAATTACTATATGGTACTTGCATAACCATTTTGTGTGTGATAAACTATTTGTGCTGTTAGCCATTAAAATTCTCCTTTCGTAGTTCTCTAAGACTTGAACAACCTTATTGTACTACTTTGGAGAATTTTTTTGTATAACAACTGACGCGCACCCGCATAGCGGGTGGTTCTTTGTTTCGGACATCCCGTCCTCAACCGGCTAAAGCCATAAATAAAAAAGGCGATAGTCACTTTCGAAGTGGACTATCGCCTTTTTGTTATAAAAAGTACAGATCAAATCATCCACCGACTTTGACTATTCATCGTTCGGAGAATAATCTCCCCAGAACACCGAGTCGCCGCCTGTAAAGTGCCGGACATTCTGACTAAGGGACAGGTGCGTTTGCTTTGCCATTGCAGCAAACGAACGGCACTCTATTAATGCGAAACAAACCGCTCGGCGCGGCTTTGCAGCACCGGCTCATAAGCGCAGATAAATGCTTCAAAATATCCTTTATCCCGGCTCTTGATCGCCTCAACAAAATATGCATTCAGATCATCGAACCGCACGCCGCTTTTATCGCTTTCGGTATAGGCAGATGCGCGTTCGATTTTTTCTTTGCAGAAATATTTGATACGCAGAATTTCATCGTTGATTTCCCAAAGTCGCAAATTACCTGAACGGACAGAAGACAGAATATCGTTCCATACCGTCGGTTCGTGCAGCCGCTTATCCGTAATGCCGCAAAGCAGTTTTTCGGC
>DBKZ01000025.1:11374-20499 GCA_002297415.1 Ruminococcaceae bacterium UBA737 | reverse complement strand
TAATCAAAATCAATCTGTGCCTCTTCATAATGCCGTTTGGCAAGCTCGATAGCCTTATCGCACACATCAACATCATATTTGGCGGACGGAAGATTTTTATTGGTTTTGTGCTTTTCGTTGCGCAGAGAATCGTATCTCTTTTTCCAAATCGCATAGCCGAAACCGTCTTTTTTCTTCTGCTTCGGCATATTCAACTTATTTTTTGCAACATAGGCGCAGGGGACACCGTACTCCGGATTGACGGTGCTGCAATACAGTTGCTTATGCGCTGTTTGCATAAAGAAAAATCGGTGGCAGATTCCGCACTGCCAAGAGTAATGTCCGGCGGCAAGCCCCTCGAACATATCGGTAACATAAAAATTGAGCATACGGTCGAAATGAATTCGGCGGCCGAGAACAGCAGAGCCGTTCTTGTTTTTAAGGACAACCGGTGCCATCCAAACTCCCGGCTCAAGCGTAAAATTGTGTGTGATCTCAGTAGCGTTCAGTTCATCAATCCATTCCGCCACTTCTTCTCTTCCGAAGAATTCTTTTGTAAAACCGGCAAGGAGCGCTTTATCCCGAAATCCGTTCTCTGTGAGATTTACAAAATACATCATCGCAACCTTATAGAAATTGAAGGTGTCGGCACAAAGATAAATGTAGGATTTTATGAATTCGGTAAGAACGATAATGTGGTCATGCATAGCCGTACCTTCGGGAACAAAATTGATGTTCGGTATCGGCATGGAAGAAAAGCTGCGCTGCCACTCCCGGATTTTATCATTGCTGAGAAGCAAATCAATATGTTCATATTCCCCGCGGATATTAAAATAAGAAAACGGTTTTATTTTTCCGATAAGATTGAGTATTTTTTCTACGGTCTCCCGAATGCCTGTAAACAGTTCGTCACTGTAATTTTCCGCATTCAATCGGTTATACAAATCATTGAGTTTATCGCCCGTCTTAAAAATGTAGAGCAGCTTGTCGGCGGGGATGTTTAATATATCGTGGGTAATGATTCCGAGCGGCAAAGCTTTGCCGTCTAAAATAAAATCGTCACCTGTAAAGTCAACAGAAAATTTATAAAAATTCGCATCACCCACGGGTTTTGTTTCAATCAGATTCATGCGTGCCACCTCGTTTCTGTAATCAGTATACCATAAAACTGTTTCGCTGTCACCGAAAATTACAAAAATTTCAGAAACGAATTTTTGCGTTCACAGCATTTTATGTGATTTTTCTGTTTTCAGCCATTAGATAGATAGGAGAGCGAAAGCATCGGTTCCGCCGCCGCTGCTTTTGCTCTTACTTTTTTACAAGGAGACTTCAGTATGGCTGACGAAAAAACAAAACTCGCCGTTATCGATGGCGAAACCTTAATGGACATGAAACTTCCGCCGACAAAGTTTTGTGTCGACACATTGCTGCCGCAGGGGTTGTGCATCCTCGGCGGCGCATCAAAGATCGGCAAATCGTGGTGGGTGCTGGATCTGTGTGTTCGTATTGCAAAGTGTGAACCCATGTGGGATCTGAAAACAACCGGAGGAACAACGCTGTACCTTTGCTTGGAGGATACGCTGCGCCGTGTGCAGAATCGTCTGCTTTGCATCACCGATGAAGTGCCGCCCAATGCGTTTTTTGCTACCTCTGCCGGAACGCTGTCCGACGGTCTGTGCGAACAGATACGGGCTTTTGTGAAAGAGCATCCCGACACGGTTTTTGTTGCCGTGGATACCTTTCAGATCGTGCGCAACAACAGCATCGACACCTCTTACGCAAACGACTATGAGGAAATACGGATATTAAAGCAGCTGGCGGACGAGCTTGGTATCTGTCTTCTGCTGGTGCATCACCTGCGCAAACAGGGCGACAGCGATCCGTTCAACAAGCTGACCGGCACCACCGGAATCGTAGGCGCAGTGGATACCGCTTTCGTGCTGGACAAGAGCCGCCGCAATGCCGACAGCGCCACCCTCTACTGCACCGGTCGTGATGTGGAGGACCGCCAACTTGAATTGCGGTTTTCCAAAGAGGAATTCGTTTGGAAAATGCTTGGCGACAGTATGGAGAACCGGGAAATGTTGCTGCCGAAGGAGATGGAACTGCTGGTTGAATTTATGAAGGTGCAGAAAAATTACAGCGGCAGCAACACGGAGTTTTGCGAACGGTATAACGAATACGCAGGACAGGCGGTATCGGCAAGAGGACTGAAACGGCTGATGAATCTTTGGGAATATCGCCTTGCCGATTTCGGCGTGCGCTTTCGCAGCCACCGAAGCAACGGAGCCCGACTGCTGGAAATAGAGTATTCTTTTTCTGCCGGTGACGAAAGTGCCGTTGGTGACGGTTGAATCGGTGTACCCCCAAAGCATTCGTCCCAAGCGTTCCTTTCGTCCCTGTCGGCGGTTTACAGGCGGTTTGTGCCGCTTTCGGCGGGGAGTAGGGGTAAACCGACGATGCGCCGGAAACAAAGCAAATTTGGGGCGTTTGCGGGAGCGTCGGTTTTACCGATTTCCCGGACTTCGTCCGGGGCAAGCAGAGCGTCCGGCTGTCCGCTCGGCGCAACTCGCCCCTTATTCTCGGGCGGCAGCCCGAACCCACTGAATTTAGAAACGGAGAGTGATAATTATGAGTAAACCAAGACGGCGTGACACCACGCTGACGATTCGGCTGACCAAAACCGAAAAAGAACGCATCAAACGCAACGCAAAACGCGCCGAGCGCAGCATCACCGACTATCTCGTTTTGCTGTCGCTTCAAACGCCGATTCATGTTGCGGAAGATGTGAAGCCCTTACTGATCGAGCTCAAGCGCATCGGCAACAACTCAAATCAAATCACGGCGAAGATCAATGCGGGTGCGTTTCGGTCATATAATTTTGAAGATATGATCGACGGGCAGAAGAAAATCTACGAGCAGCTGCTGGACATTGCGAGGAAAGGATAATGGCAACGGTTAGTTTTATTCCCGAATCCAATCAAAGCATCAGCGCAATGAAAGCGGTAATAGAATACTGTTTGCAGCAGAAAAAGGTTGCGGACGCAGACAGCGGCCGCCGCTTGGTGAGCGGTGTAAACTGCAACGGCGAAAATGCTTTCACGGAATTTATGGCGACCAAGACTGCGCATCACAAAAAAGGCGGAATAAATTTTTATCATTATGTGCAGTCTTTTTCGCCGAGCGAAAGCGTGACCGCCGAGCAGGTACACGAAATCGGTTTGGCGTTTGCGAAAAAAGCGTGGCCGGGGCATGAGGTGCTGGTGACCACGCACACCGATGTTGCGCACCTGCACAATCACTTTGTCATCAACTCGGTGCATTACGAAAACGGAAGCAAGCTCCGCCAAAACCCCGGAACGTTGACAAAGCTGCGCTCACTCAGCGACGGTATCTGTCAGCGGCATGGGCTGAGCGTTCTGGAACCGTATAAAAAAGACGGCGCAAACATTTCCAGCCGCGAGTACCGCGCTGCGGCTAAGGGCGACAGTTGGAAGTTCAAGCTGATGTCCGATATTGATTTCGTGATGAATCGCAGCGGCAACCGTGCGGATTTTATACGGGAAATGCAGCGGCTCGGCTACAAAGTCACATGGACGGATGAGCGAAAATATATCACCTTCACTTGCCCGAACGGAATGAAGTGCAGGGACATCCGCCTGCACGATGAAAAATATTTGAAAGAGGTATTGGAATATGAATTCACAATCAGAAAACAGCACACAGCAGAACTCGACAATGGATATGCTGAGGAAGAAAAACGCACGGACGCTGTCCGAACTGGAACAGATCCCGTATCAGCCGCAGGTGTATGCGATCCCGATAGAGCAGCGCAAGCGGGAGAGCAAACTGCTGGCGGACGCGGTGGAGTTTCAGCCGAAGCTGTATCAGATGATCGAACGGCTGGCGACGGCGGAGGAACTGAGCGACCACTGCATCAATATACAGAATATCGAGGCGAAGTATATGGAAAAAACGGTGCGGGAAGTGGTGACGGAGAACCGCAAGACAGCGGTGCAGATGCAGAACCTCATCGAACAGGCTGGGAAGAATCAAGAGCAGTTTATTTTGAATTGCTCCGAAACCCTTTCAAAGAGTACCGAGACGCTGGACAGCACGATAGAGAAACTGCACCGAAAAATATTGAAAATTATGATAGCCACAGCGGTATCGGCAGTGGTGCTGTCGCTGCTGGTCTGCGCGATATTCTGGAAGTTGGCAGTATAATTGACGGCACTGCCGAGGACCCGGAGGAACGCCGAAAGCGCATTGAAGCGCAGGAAAACGCCGCCAACCTCGGTGCCGTTATCGGGCTTGCGGTCGGAATCCTCACCGCTGCAGCCGACAGCGAGGAAGATATAACCACTGAGGAAAACAACGGACCTACCATGAATATGTAGGAGAAAGGAATTGCCTATGACGAAAAAAGAACACGAAAAAGAATTGCGCTGCTATCCGGCGGCGCTGACCGCCGCCGAGGTTGCGGAAATCCTGCGGGTCAGCACCAAGACGGTGTACAAGCTGATAAAAGAAAAATCTCTTCCGGCGGTGAAGGTCGGCAGAGAAAACCGCATTGCCAAATCGCAGCTGATCGACTATCTGCGGCAAAGAGAGCGACCGAGTTCGAACCCAAAGGTCTGTTTTCTTGAGAAAACTCCCGAAAAAGTCTGGACTTGTGCGGTGAGTTGTGATATTGTTCGTGTCGGCAAAAACAAAAAAGGAGTGAAAACAAATGAATGCCATGACCACACTTGCAGCCAGCGTACAGGCTAAAAAAGGCCGTCTCTATGCCGTGATACAGGTCAGAGAGAACGGCAAGACAAAACCTGTATGGCGCGCGCTGGGACTGCCCGAGAGCGCCAACAAATCAAAGGTGAACAAAGCCTACCGAGAGGTGGTGCAAGCCTTTGAACAAACCTACGCCGAGCAGATCGCGCAAAACAAAAAGCCTGCCTCGGATATTCCGATCTACGATTATATGTGCGCCTACTTTAAAAAGATTGAAAAAAACATTCAAAAGAGTACCGCCGAAAGCTACCGCGGAATGATAAACGGTAGAATTCGGCGGTATTTTACTGCCCGCAAGGAATTGACGGTCGCCAACATCACCGCAAAGGATATTGAGGATTTCTATGATTGGATGTTCGCCTCAGGCGTTGTCGCCAACACCGTTATCCACTACCACACCGTCCTGCACAGCGCCTTCAAACGGGCTTTCAAGGACGGACTCATTGACTCCAATCCTTTTGACCGCATCGACCGCCCGAAGAAAAACAAGTTCACCGGAGAAAACTATTCCGAGGAAGAACTGATTGCCATGCTCGGGCTCATCCGCGGGGATATTATCTATCCGGCGGTTATGCTGGCAGGCGGCTTGGGGCTGCGCCGCAGCGAGGCATTGGGCGCACGGTGGTCGAGAGTAGACTGGGAAAAGAAAACCATACTGCTCGACACCAAAATCATTGAGTATAAAGAAAACGGCAAGGTCATCGTCGAACCCGTGGAGGAAATGAAAAACAAATCCAGCCGCCGCACACTGCCTCTGCCGGACCCGGTGTATGAAATGCTGTGCGAGGAACGGGAAAAACAGGACCTGTACCGCCGAATGTTCAAGGGCAGCTACAACCGCAAATACGACGATTATATCTGCGTCGATCAGCTCGGCGGGCTGATACGCCCGAATCGGGTCACACAGCGGTTCGCCGACCTTATCAGGCAATACGGTCTGCGCAAGATACGGTTTCACGATCTGCGCCACACCTTCGCCAGCATCCTTATCAATCAGGATGTACCGCTGCTGAATGTATCGACCTTCCTCGGGCACTCCGACCTGTCCACCACGGCAAATATCTATGCCCATCTGGATAAGTCCAAAAAACAGGAAAGCGCCGATGTAATCAGCAGTATCTTCAATAAAGCAAAAGAATAATGCGCCCACGGCGTGCGCATTATTGCTGACAGAAAGGATGATTTTATATATGACCCGAAAAGAATTTATAAGCGGGAGCGAACTTCGCCAATACCTGCACATCTCCACTCGGAAAATGAAATATCTGATGGACAATAACTATATCCCGCACGAAAACACGGGACACACGACCCATAAATATCGGGTGCGGACAGAGGATGCGGTGCGGTTCAAGTCCCGTATGGATACTGAGCCGGGCTTTTTATCGGAGCTGAGCGGCATGTTCTCCAACCGTACCGAATGGCATCCGTTCCCGATGTTTGAAGCCACCCCGGAAAACTGCGAAGCCTTTCGGCGGTGGCTGGACTCGCAGTGGGCAGAGCTGCCGGAGGCTCTGCCCACACAGACAGCTGCGGAGCTTGTCGGCCACAGCCCGCAGCGCATTCACGAATGGATACGCCAAGAAGTGCTGGTCGGCATCAAGCTCGGTACTGTACAGTACTGCGCCAAGGCGGAATTTGTAAGTTTTATGGCATCACCGCAAAGGCTGGCGCACCCACGCACGGAAAAATATAAGGAACTCATTCGGGAATTTAAGTATATACAGCGCCGTGAGCGGGAGAACGAACAGCGGCGCTGTAAAAGAAGAATGAAAAGAGGAGAAAACTTTGATTAAGAAAAAGGTTCTGACACAAGAACAGATAGCCGAAAAACTTGACTATCTCCGCAAGCAGCGTGACGGTCTTATCGTAGGCGATTACAGAAATTATTTATATAAACTGTATATGTACCTCAAAGAGCGTTGCTCCGAAACCGAGGACGGCAGTTGCAATCCATATCCATGGCAAATGCTCGTCGCCCTCGGCAGAGATGACCTTCACAAATCATATCTTGGATACACCTACTGTGACGATCTTGAAGCACTCGGGTATATCAAGATGCAAGGATACGGCAAGGATAAAAAGATTTTTATCATAAAAGATATTGATTTTTAATCCTCTGCCGTAACAGAATGCCCCGTCGAAAAATCGGCGGGGCAGCATTTTTTTGTTTCTGATGAATTGAATTAAGAGAGGAACGGAACAAAGAATCCCTTATTTTGCACCGTATTTTAAGGGAAAAGGAATGAAAATAAGGGAAAGCCTTTATTGGGTCAGTTTTCGCGGTGTCAAAACCGCAGCCCCGCACCTTTTGATTGAGGAGTGGGGCTGCGATGTTTATTTATAACGATTTTTTAATGATGCTTAGTGCTCTATTGTTTTCCAACAGCGTTCTTTCATAAAGCCCTCAATAACAGAGGGGTCTTCGCCTTCATAATACTGCACAAGCAGTTTCTTGAACTGGGGCACTTCGCTTTCGGGAATGACCAAAAAACCTCCGCCATGAGCAATAAGATAGTGGTTTGCAAAGATAACGGAAGCGCGTTTATTGCCATCCGGGAATATCTGAGTCTTCATGCAGTAAAGACAAAGTTTGATGGCAATATTGATGGCATCGCCCTCTTCCTCGATAATCTCAAGGATTTTGTCTTTCACATCCAATTCATTCGGCAGGGGCGGGACATAAGACGAACCGCCTATGGTAACCGGAACACCACGGATTCGACCGCCTTCTGCAAAAAAGCCTTCATTGACGAGCCTTGCAATATGACTGAGCATATAATAGTCAGAACGGCTGGCAATTACATCACGGTCCAAAATAAACTCCCATGCGTGTTTCAAATTCAAAATTTTCTGTACGTCGGTAGCTGTCATACCGGATACTTTTCCGTTCTCTATGATCTCTTCCGTCTGAGGGAAAGATGTTGCAACGCCCTCCAAAACAGCCTGATCATAGATGTTCATTTTCATATTGGCACGCGCAAAGGCAATGTTGTTTATAACATCGGCGGAAAGGTCATCCTCGGAATAACCGGCTGCGGCAAGCAGCTTTTCAATGCTGCGAAGCGACTTTCTGATTTCACGGGCTTCTCTGGCATTACGCAAAAGCAGATTATACAGTTCTTCGGTATATGCACCTACATAAGTAGATGTCAGTTTTCCTGCTACACGTTTTCTCACATAAAGGTATTTCCCATCGCCGCGCTCTTTGATTTCGGGCGTGCCGTCATAGGGCATTAAGCTCAGTCTGGCATTGAGGTCGGCTCGACTTCTGAGCAATTCCTGTATTTCGCTATATTGTACTGCCATTGCAGATCCTCCTTTTGGGAAACAATTCTTTCGATCATTATATCAGAATGTTCCCCAACAGTCAACAAGTATTGGGGAACAATTTTGAAAAATAATCTTTAATTTTTTCCCCAATCTTGCAAGCACATAATATAGTATGCCCTGATTTCGGAAACGGCAGAAAATATGATTCTATTTAGCAGTTCTAAAACTTTTTGCGGTTTTCCGACGAGGACTTCTCCGGCAGAAATAAAGTATTCCGCGTTTCATTTCATGATCTTTTCAAAGCGAAACATTTCGTCGGGACCCTCATCGGGTGCGGCTTTTCTGTCTTTCTCCGGCGGGTTCGGCTCCGGGTGCATGGCGGAGAAAAATTCGACGGCGTGAAAGCCGCATTTGTTGATATAAAAATGAATATTGCGCTTTTCAAAATAGGGTGTGCAGGTCTCCCAGACCTTAGTTTCGGGGTGCAGAGCCTCCACGGCAAGCCAGGCGCCGTAGCCGATGCCTTTGCTGTGTTCCTTCGGCGAAACGAAAAGAAGTTCCAGCTCGTTATGATGTGTTTCTCTGTCGATTTTCAGCACCACACCGCCAACCTTTCTGCCTTCATACAAAATCCGATATGCCTCGCTGTCCGATGCGTCAATGCTTTGCTCAATCGTTGCACGGGAAATGATTTCGCCGTCCTCATCAAAATGGTCGTCCCGCAGCCCGAATTCTTCCACTGCGCCATACTTGAAAGATTCCTGATTATCAAGAATGAACTGCTCGCGGTCGTCCGCATCCAGCGGTGCAAGGGTTACTGTTGTGTTCTTCATAGTTACCTCCAAAAAAAATACCCGGTCATTACAAAGTAATAACCGAGCGCACTCGACACCTAATCCGGTATGCGGCCTGCAAGGCTTGTGCCTTACGATCCCCGAGCATTACGACGCTCTACCTCCGGTGACATAAATATGAATCAGCCGGATTCCGGAATGACCGGAATCCGGCTGACTGTTTGGCGGAGAGGATGGGATTCGAACCCATGTGCGATTGCTCGCAAACTGATTTCGAGTCAGCCCCGTTAT